>NZ_JAELTJ010000063.1 GCF_016428805.1 Achromobacter sp. ASV32 | reverse complement strand
CCCTTGCGCGACGCATCGACGAACTTGCCGTTCGAATAGATCGACAGGCCGTAGTCGAAGGGCGCCATGCGCTGGCGCTGGTAGGCGGCCGACAGCGTGAGCGTGGTGTTGGCCGTCAGGTCGAATGCCAGCGCACCGTAGACCAGGCCCTGGCGGGTGTTGGCCTTGTCGAAGAAATAGTCGCGGTCCTGCGCGGCGAAGCCGGCGCGGGCGCGCACACGGCCGTCTTGGGTGACCGGGCCGGTCGCGTCCAGCTCGGTGCGATAGTTGTTCCACGAACCGGCCATCACCGCGCCGGTCAGGCTGAAGGCGTCCTGCGGCCGCTTGCGCACCAGATTGACGGTGCCGGCGGGGCTGCCAAAGCCTTGCAGCAGGCCGGCCGGGCCCCGCAGCACTTCCACGCGGTCATACAGCGCCAGGTCGAATTGCGGCAGGTATTGCAGCGCGCTGTTGGCCGGGATGCCGTCGAACTGCACGTCGGCCTCGTAGCCGCGGGCGGTGAAATAGGCGGTGCCATCGCCGTAGGTCATCGCGCTGACGCCAGTGGTCTGGCGCAGCGCGTCTTCCACCGTCACCATGTTCTGGTCGTCCATGCGCTGGCGCGTCACGATCGAGACCGAGTTGGGGATCTCGCGCAGGTCGGCGCCGGTCTTGCTGACGGTGGCCTTGTTGGCGGTATACGAAGGCACGCCTTCGGTCTGGCCCGGGTCCGACAGCGTGTCGGCCGCGCCCGTGACGCGCACGGGGCTCAGTTGCGGCACGGCGTCGTCGGCGCGGGCAAGGGCGGGGGCGCCTGCCTGGATCAGCAGCGCGGCGGCCACGGTCAGACGGAAGGTTTGGCGTGGCGGACGGGGGGACAGGGGGCGACGTGGGCCAAAAGCGACAGGAGGGAGTGCAGCGGGGCTCATTTTCTTTTGAAAACAATGGGAATCATTTGCATTAATGATAAAAAGCAAGTTCCCCGCCAGCAGGACAGAAAATGTCGAAAAACAGACATAACTGTCCGGATGCGTGGCACTTTTCCCTTTGCTATCGAAAACCTGCCAATGCGAGAGTTTCCCGCCGACGCGCCGCCCGTGGTGGCGCGCTCGTTTCACTACGAAGACGGCCAGCGCCAAGAGCCGCATTCGCACGAACGCATCCAGCTGATGTATTCGCCCACCGGCATCATGCGCGTCATGACCGAGGACGGCGCCTGGCTGTTGGCGCCGATGCGCGCACTGTGGATTCCCCCGGGGGTGGCCCACGAGGTCCGCATGGTCGGCAAGGTCACCATGCGTTCGGCCTTCATCGCCCCGGACGCGGCCCCCTGGCTCTGGAAGGACACGTGCGCGCTGGACGTGGCGCCGCTGATGCGCGAGCTGATCCTGGCGCTGAACCAGCCCGCCGCGCGTCACGGCCCGGTGCAGCGGTTAAGCGCCGAGCTGCTGTTGAACCTGCTGGCCGGCACCGAGCGTCAGCATCGCCAATTGCCGTTGCCGTTCGACCGGCGCCTGCGCAAGGTCTGCGCCGCGGTGCTGCAAACGCCAGGCAATGACGATACGCTGGAGCAGTGGGGCGAACGCATGGGCGCCAGCGCGCGCACGCTGGCGCGCCGCATGAAGGACGAGACCGGCATGACCTTCCATCACTGGCGCCTGCAGGTACGTATCGATGAAGGCATCTGCCGGCTGCTGCAGGGCCAGCCGGTGGTGAGCGTGGCGCGCGCGCTGGGTTACGCCAGTGCCAGCGCCTTCGTCTACATGTTCCGCAATCTGATGGGCGTGTCGCCCACGCGCTATCTGGAGCAGATTTCGCCGGCGGGCTAGCCTTCGAGCAGCGCCTGCGCCTGCGCGGCGATGTTCAGGTCGATCGCCGCGTCGTCGCCGTCGCCCAGGAACCAGGCGGCCGATAGCCCGCACCAGGCCACCACCCATTGCAGCAGGCGACGGCGGTCCAGACCGGATTCCTCGACAATGATGTCCAGACGGCGCTCGAAGCGTCCCGGCACGATGGCCACGGGCGGGTTCGGGTCGGCCAGGTCCGGGTTGCAGAACACGTTGGCGTAATCGAAGCCGCGTTCGCCATGGAGCCGCTTCGGGTCGATCACGAGCCAGCCGCGGTCGCCGAAATCCAGGATGTTGTCGTGGTGCACGTCGCCGTGCAGCACGACGAGGTCTTGCGGGTGGTCCAGCAGGGCGCGGGCGTGGCGGGCGCTGTGCGCCAGAATGCCGCCGCGCGCCTGCGCCATGGGCCACAGTTCAACGAACCATTCCTCCAGCGGGCGCAACGGCGGCAAGGCCTGGTCGCGCGGCGTATGCAGCGCGCGCAGCACGCCGCAGATGATGCGGGTGGCCTCGTCGTCGCGGCCATTGCGGGCGTAGGCGGCCAGCGACCGCGTGCCGGTGGCGCGTTCCAGCAGGATGGCGTGGTCATCGTGCGCCAGCACCCGCGCCGCGCCGCGGCCGTTCCACCAGGTCATCAGCACGCCGCCCTGGCGCTCGTCTTCCTCGACCGACACCTTCAGCATCGCAGGCTCGCCGTCCTGGCGTACCGGCAGCAGCCGCGCGGCCGGCGTGGTGATGGGGGCGCCGTCGGGCACGAGGTTCCAGCGGGAGAGGTAGGTGTCGAACATGGGTGTGGGAAGTGTTATCGCGCAGGTTCGACCATTGCCTTGTTTCTCACGCCAAATGGGATATGAACCGAGGGCAGCGTACCGGAGGCGGGAAGCAGGTGTGTCTTTTGATCGTCAAAGAAGATGTGTGGCTTAAGCACTTCTAGGACTGCTTTCTTTTCAATCCCCCCCAGAAAGAAGGCTTCATTCACATTGATGCCCCAACTCCGCATCGTATTGATCACGCGGTGATGCGAGGGGGCATTGCGTGCTGTCACGATCGAAATTCGTAGTCTTGGCGAGTACTGCGGGTCTTGCTCAGCCTTCGCCTGCTCTTTCTTTTGAATTAGCGCCAGTTTTTCGAGAAGCTCTTTCAGCAAGCCAGGATTGTGCGGCACAAACGCTTTGTCCGATTCGTGTTTGTGAAACTGTTCAATGTCGTTCGTTTCTTGAAAGACAGATTCAGCCTCATCATCAGCGATCACGCCGTCGAAGTCGAATGCCACCCGCAATTCTTCTTCGCCCGGAAATTCCACATGTTTGGATTCCAGCACTTGACCAGCGGGATAGCCGGCCAAAACAGCCTGCTTCACATCGGCTTCGTTAGCGGAAAGAAACAAGCTGATGGAGAGCGCGGGAATGTAGGCATGAGGGTTTCTGCCTTGCAAGAAAATTGCCCGAGTCATTCCAAGTCCATAGTGCTCTATGGAATTCATCACCCGCATCCCGGTGTCAGGATCATTGCGAGATAACAGAATGACCTCTACGGGCGGGTCATCGGGAGAGATCTCGTTCAATGACAGCAATCGGCGCACAAACGGAAAGGCAACCCCAGGTCGTAGAGGCTCTTTCTCCCTTTCTCGTTGGTACTCTCTATATTTATTTTCGCCGTCAATAAGGAAAACTTCGCCAGATTCCTTTAAGTCGAACAATGCGCTTGAAGCAAGCCCGATAACTAATCGGCTTTTTAGGTCGTATGGTATGTGCGCTTTTAGAAGTGGATTGGCCTCTTATCGACCTATTCAGGTTCTTTGAACGTCGATGCTGGGTTTGTTTCGAGAAGTTTATCTCCTCATTATTTCGAATTCCACCGATTGAAAAGTGATTGATGAGGCTAGGTGCCAGCCATCAGCGCCGCGGCCTTGCGCGCGATGCTGGCCACGCCAAAGCTGGTTGCCAGCGCCTGGCCGTCCAGCTCGGCCAGGGGCACCCAGCGGGCGTTCAGCGCATCGTCGCCGGCCACCGGTTCGCCGGACTGCCAGCGGCATAGCACGGCGATCAGGATGAAGTGCCGGCGCAGCGCGCCGCTGTCGTCGCGGTCGAACACGTCGACGGCGTCAAAGACCGTCAGCGGCTCGGCGTGCACGCCACATTCTTCAAACAGCTCGCGCACGGCAGCGTCTTCCAGGCGCTCGCCGCCATCGATCTTGCCACCGGGAAAGGCCCAGCGGTGCTGGTCGGGCGGGTTGGCGCGCTGCACCAGCAGGATGTGGCCGTCGCGCACCACGGCGGCAATGGTGGCGGCGATGGGGCGTTGCGGGGGGGATTGCACGGGAACTCCGGAATGTAGTGGGCGGGGCGCGGGCGGCGGCATGGCAGGTTCGCGTTGCAATCTGGCCATAGGGTCTCCGGGTTCAGCCTGGTAATTTATCATCGATCAATTCACGAGGCGATTATCGGCCTGCCTGGTCACTCATTGGGGTACGCATGCGAGGTGCCTTCCAGTGGGAACAGGCCCTAGCGCAAATCCCGGTAGTGGCGCGGCGGCCCTTGGGGCACACTGTCAGCCGCGCCGCCACGAGCGCGATCGATAACGACAGGGTCCGCGCCAGGGCCCCCTGGGGAAGCAGCATGGACACGCCAGACCGCCAATTGCGCTATTTCGCGCGGATCGCGGAATTGAAATCGCTTTCGCGCGCCGCCGAAGACCTGGACCAGACCCAGTCGGGCCTGAGCCGCCAGCTGGCCGCGCTGGAAGCCTACGTGGGCAAGCCGCTGTTCGTGCGCACCGGCCGTGGCGTCGAGCTGACCGAGGCCGGCACGCGCCTGCTGGACGGCATCTTGCCGGCCTATCGCAGCATCGACCAGACGCTGGAAGCGGTGCGCCAGCGCGAGGGCGTGACGCAAGGCTCGGTCCGGCTGGCCACGGTGCATACGCTCAGCTATTACTTCATGGCCGACGTGGTGGCGCAGTTCGTCAGCAGCCGCGAGCACGTCAACCTGTCCGTCATGGGCCGCAGTTCGCCCGAGGTGGTGGCGCTGGTGGAAAGCGGCAAGGCCGATATCGGCTTTGTCTACGACGCGGCGGTGGCGTCCGACAACCTGGCGTCCGCGCCGCTGTTCGACGACGACATGTGCCTGATCGTGCGACGCGAGGTCGCGGTGGCGGACCGCGTCGACCTGGGCGCCATGGCGTTGCGGCTGGTGGGGTTTCCGCCGCACTACGCGCTGCGCAAGATGATCCATAGCGCCGGCCTGCAGCCTGAATTCGTGGCCGAGGCCGAAACCATCGACGCCATGCTCAAGCTGGTCTCGTCCGGCGTGGGCGCCTGTATCCTGCCGTCGCGCATTCCCGAAAAGCTGCTGACCGACTACGGGCTGCGCAAGGTCGTCATCGCCAGCCCGGTGCTGCGGCGCCGGGTGGTGGCCATCACGCTGGCCCAGCGCCAGCCGCTACCGCTGGTCGGTGAACTGCTGGAATGCGCCCGCCGCATCGCGCGGGGGTAGGAGGCCGGGGCAGGGCCAGACTCAACCCGTCGCGGCTTGCCGAATAGCTGCTATGACCCGGGCTGCATGGCTTGATGCGGCCAAGCTTTCCATACTGTCTGCCATGGTGCGGCGTCCGTCCGCGCCGTCCAGAAAAACAGGAGACAGCATGGACAACGCATTGCGGGAAAAGGCCTATTTCGACACCCGCGCCACCAAAGAGATGGCGCAGCACCTGCGCGCGGTGCCGCGCAGCACCCAGGAGACCATGGCCTACGCCTGCCGCATCCTGGCCATGACGGAACAGGAAGCCGGCCTGGCCGGCCAGATCAGCGTGCGGTCCGAGCGACCCGGCGCCTACTGGACGCTGCGTTTCGGCCTGGGCTTTGACGAGGCCACGCCGGCCGATTTCATCGAGGTCGACCGCGACCTGAACACCTTGACGGGCGAGGGCATGGCCAACCCGGCCACGCGCTTTCACCTGTGGGTGTACGAGGCCCGGCCCGATGTGCGCTCGATCATCCACACCCATTCGCCGTGGGCCTCGGCCCTGGCCGCAGCGCGCCAGCCGCTGGTGATTTCGCAGATGGACATGACGCCGCTGCACGACGACTGCGCGTTCCTGGGCGAGTGGCCCGGGGTGCCGATCGCCGACCAGGAGGGCGTGATCATCTCGGCCGCGCTGGGCGCCAAGCGCGCCATCATTCTGGCGCACCACGGCTACCTGACGGCCGGCGCCAGCTGTGAGGAAGCGACCTACCTGTCGGTGTACCTGGAACGCGCGGCCCGCATGCAGATCCGCGCACAGGCCTTCGGGCCGTTGACGCCAGTGGACGACGCCCTGGCGCGCGAGGCGCACGACTACCTGCTCAAGCCTTCTATCGTGCGCGCCACCTTCGATTACTGGTGCCGCCAGACGCACGGCATCGCGCCGCTGCCGTCCGTGCCTGCCACCCGCTAAGCGCTGTTCCCACACCGACACTTCCAAGGGGAGTCACGACAATGACGACCAAGACACCGCCTGCGCGCTCGCGCCGCGACTACGTAACCGCCGGCCTGGCCAGCATGATGGGCACCACCATCGAGTGGTATGACTTCTTTCTGTACGGCACGGCCGCCGCGCTGATTTTCAACAAGATCTTTTTCCCGTCGTTCGATCCGCTGACGGGCACGCTGGCGGCCTTTGCCACGTATTCGGTGGGCTTTTTCGCGCGGCCGCTGGGCGGTGTGATCTTCGGCCACTATGGCGACAAGATCGGCCGCAAGTCGATGCTGCTGATCACGCTGTTGCTGATGGGCGTGCCCACCATCCTGATCGGGCTGATTCCTTCGTACGACCAGATCGGCTACTGGGCCGCGGTGCTGCTGGTGCTGATGCGCTTTCTGCAAGGCATCGCCGTGGGCGGCGAGTGGGGCGGGGCGGTGCTGATGGCGGTCGAGCATGCGCCGCAGGGCAAGAAGGGCTTTTTCGGCAGCTTGCCGCAAGCGGGCGTGGCGCCGGGCCTGATTCTGTCGTCGCTGGCGATGGGCGCGGTGGCCGGGCTGCCCGAAGCCGACATGCTGGCCTGGGGGTGGCGCCTGCCGTTCCTGGCCAGCGTGGTGCTGCTGGGGGTCGGCTGGTTCATCCGGGTCAAGGTCGCCGAGTCGCCCGACTTCGAGCAGATGCGCGACAAGGGCGCCAAGGTCGAGGTGCCGGTGGCCGAGGTGCTCAAGCACCACCGCCGCGCGCTGCTGACCGTGGTGGGCGCCAGGCTGGCGGAGGTGACCTGGTTCTACACCGTGGTGACGTTCTCGCTGGCCTACGCCACCGGCACGCTGGGAGTGCCGCGTTCGGTGATGCTGGACGCCACCATCTGGGGGGCGGCGCTGGCGCTGTTCACCATGCCGCTGTTCGGCGTGCTGGGCGACAAGGTGGGCCACAAGTGGGTCTTCATGGCGGGCGCCGTGGGCATCCTGGCCTGCGCGCCGGTGTTCTTCCAGTTGCTGGCCACCGGCGACCGGACCTGGATCATCGTGGCGGTTTGCCTGGCGGTGGGATTGGTCTACGCTTGCCTGTACGGCCCGGAAGGCACCTTGTTTTCCAGCCAGTTCCCGGCCGAGGTGCGCTACACCGGCATCTCGCTGGCGGTGCAGGTGTCGGGGGCGATCGGCGGCGGGCTCGCGCCCATCGTCGCGACCTGGCTGCTGGCCCGGGCTGGGGGGAATCCGAAGTATGTGGTGGGGTACCTGAGCGCGCTGGGCGTCATCGCCGTGTTCAGCGCGTGGCGCATGCGCGGCGACGCGCCGGCGCGTGCGGCGCTGGCCGTCCCGGCCGGCGCGCGGACCTGAGGACGATATGAAAACGATCGACTATTACTTCTGGTTGAATTCCGACTGGGCCTACCTGGGCGCGGACCGGCTCGAAGCCCTGGCGGCGCGCCACCAGGCGCGCATCCGCTACCTGCCGGTGGACCTGCCCAACGTGTATTCGCGCACCGGCGGCGTGCTGCTCAGCCAGCGCGCGCCCGAGCGCCAGGCCTATCGCGTGGCGGAACTGGCACGCTGGTGCCGCAAGCTGGGCATCCCGGTCAATCCCGCGCCGGCCTTCATGTGCCCGGACGCGGGGCTGGCCTCGCGCATCGTCATTGCGGCCGACAGCGCCGGGCTGCCGGTGGCCGCGTTGTACAAGGCCATCCTGAAGGCGCAGTGGTGCGATGAGCAGGACATCTCGTCGCCGGCCACGCTGCACGCCATTGTGGCCGGGCAGGGGCTGGACGCCGACGCCCTGCTGGCCGCGGCCGAGCGCCCCGATGCCGAGCGGATCTATCGCCGGAACACGGATGCCGCGGTGGCGGCCGGGGTGTTCGGTTCGCCATCGTACGTGTATCGCGGCGAGCTGTTCTGGGGGCAGGACCGGCTGGACATGCTGGAAGAAGCGGTGGCCGCGCCGGTGTGACCCGAGGCCGTCCGCCGTGGCTGCGGGCAGTGGCGCATGCGGCCGCCCCGGCCCGCGTGGCGGCGCGCGCCAGGGCGTTGCACCCGCTACTTCGCCGCCGTCTTCACCAGCGGGCAGCTGGACTTGGACAGCGGCATGAACGCCTCGTCGCCCGGCACCGTGGCCACCAGGTTGTAGTAGTCCCAGGGCCGTTTGGATTCAGACGGCTTTTTCACTTCGAACAGGTACATGTCGTGCACCATGCGGCCGTCTTCGCGGATACGCCCGTTGGTGGCGAAGAAGTCGTTGATGGGCATGGCCTTCATCTGCTTCATCACGGCGTCGGGGGCGTCGGTGCCCGCGGCCTGCACCGCCTTCAGGTAGTGCATCACCGACGAGTAGGTGCCGGCCTGGCTCATGTTGGGCATTTTCTTCAGCTTGTCGTAGTAGCGCTGCGACCAGGCGCGGGTCTGGTCGTTCATGTCCCAATAGAAGGCCTCGGTCAGCATCAGGCCGCTGGCCGCCTCCAGCCCGATGGCGTGGATGTCGTTGATATACAGCAGCAGGCCGGCCATCTTCTGCCCGCCCTGGGTCAGGCCGAACTCGCTGGCCGCCTTGATGGCGTTGACCGTGTCGCCGCCGGCATTGGCCAGCCCCACGACCTGCGCGCGGCTGGACTGCGCCTGCAACAGGTACGAGGCAAAGTCGCTGGACCCCAGCGGATGGCGCGCGGCGCCCAGCACCGTGCCGCCGCGGGCCTTGACCACGTCGGTGGCGGACGCCTGCAAGGTATGGCCGAAGGCATAGTCGGCCGTCAGGAAGTACCAGCTCTTGCCGCCGCGGTCGACCACGGCGCGGGCGGTGGTGTTGGCCAGCGACCACGTGTCGTAGGTGTAGTGCACCGAATAGGGCGAGCACAGGTCATTGGTGATGCGTTCGGTGCCGGGGCCGCTGAAGACCACGATCTTCTTTTTCTCGCGCGCCACTTCCAGCACGGCCAGCGCCGGGGCGGAGCCGGCCACGTCCATCACGGCGTCCACTTTCTGCGTGTCGTACCACTCGCGTGCGCGGGCGGCGGCGATGTCGGCCTTGTTCTGGTGGTCGGCCACCAGCAGATCGATTTTCTTGCCAAGGACGGTGCCGCCGAAGTCATCGATGGCCATCTGCGCGGCCGTGGCGCTGCCTTTGCCTGTGACGTCGGCGTAGACGCCGCTCATGTCCAGGATCAGGCCCAGCCGGACGACGTCGTCCGAAATCGCGGCTGCGGTCTGTGCCGAGGCGGGGGCCGCGAGCGCGGCGCCGGCGACCGCCAGGGCGGCGGTCAGGGCGGCCAGGCGCGGGCGGGGCGAGGTGCTGCGGGAAAGCGTGCTGCGTTGCTGCGGGCAAATCCGGGGCATGGATCGGGTCATGGTTGTCTCCATTTATGGTTATGCCGGATGCTTGCAAGGGACTGCGGGCGCTTGGGGCCTGGGCCCGCGCCTTTTTTAGGGAATAGGGACCGGCGCGGCTACCGTTGGGTCAGCAGATCGAACTCCATGCGCACCTTGCGGAACGGGAATTCCAGCCGCGCGAAATACACCACGCGGCCGTCGATGCAGGCAAAGCGGCGCAGTTCCGCCACGGGCGAGGACACCGGAATCTGCAGCGATTCGGCCGATTCCTGGCCGGCTTCGATCACGTTCAGCACTTGGCGCGCCTCGCTGATGCGCGCGCCGTAGAACTGGTCCAGCACGGGCGCCACGGTGCTTTTCTGGATGCGGGCGCGGTGCTTGCGGAACAGGCTGCTTTCCAGGAACACCTCGCTATAGCAGAAGGGGCCGGCATCGGTGGTGTGGACCCGCCGCAGGTACTGGAAGCTGCCGCTGCGGTCCGCCTCGCACGGCATGCCCAGGGTGTCGGGCAGCGGCGAATCGGCGCTGGACTCGACCAGCGACACGGTGCCCAACTGGTTGCTCAGCTCCACCGTTTCGGCCCAGGTCTTGGGGATCAGCAACGTGGGCGTTTCAGGCAGGGCTGCATTGACGAAGGTGCCCGACCCGCGCGAGCGCCGGATCAGGCCGTCCTGTTCCAGCAGGCCGAACGCCTGGCGGATGGTCGCGCGGGAAATACCGTAGGTGTCCATCAGCGATTCCAGCGGCGGGATCTGCTGCCCCGGCCGCCAGGTGCGATTCTGGATGTGGCTGCGAAACAGCGCCGCCGCCTGCAGATACAGGGGCTGGGGGCTGTGCGAGAAAAGCTTGCGCGCGGGCATGGTCGGCGGTGGGGTCAGCAAGGGTTGGGGGCGGCGAGCAGGGCGTCTGCCATGTCGCGCAGCCGGTGTTTCTGGATTTTGACCGAATTGGCGCTTTCCACCGACGGAAACGCGTCCAGCGCGGTGAACCCGGCGGGCACCTTGAAGCCGGCCATCGCCTGCTTGCACGCCGCTGTCCAGCCGGCCGGATCGGCGTGCGCGCCGTCCTGCAGCAGCACGAAGGCGTAGGGCACGGTCTTGCCGCCGCGCGTGGCGCCTACCACCTGGCAGGCGCGCACGCCGGGCAGCGTTTCCACGACCTGTTCGATTTCCACCGGGTTCACCAGAAAGCCGGACAGCCGCAACGAATCGCCCATGCGGGTCTGGAACACGAACTGGCGCGGGTTCAGGGTGTAGCCCAGGTCGCCGGTCTTGAAGTAGCCGTCCTGCGTGCAGGCGCGGCGGGTGGCGTCGGGATTGTCCAGGTAGCCCTGCATCAGGCTGGGCGACAGGATTTCCAGCTCGCCCGATTCGCCATGCGGCAGCACCGTGCCGCTGGCCGGGTCGCGGGCCCGCACCCGTGCGTCCGGGTGGACCAGGGTGCCCCCGGGCTGGTGGCGCGCGGATACGTCGCCGTCCGCCGCGTCCCGCGGCTGGCCCGCGACCAGCGCGATCAATTCGCTGGAACCATACAGGCCCGTCAGCGGCACGCCGGCCGCGCGGGCCAGATCCAGCATATGGTCCAGGGCCGGCGTGAAACTGGCGAAGCCGAACAATTGCGCCGAGGCGAAGCCGCCCGGCTGGGCCGCGCGCATCATGGCAACCAGCGCCTCGTTGTTGGCATAGGTGTGGGTGACCTGGTGGCGCAGTACTGCCGCGGCGGACTCGGCGGCGTCGAAGACCGGGGCGCAGACCACCGGCGCCCCTTGCGCCAGGCCGCCCACCAACGTGGCAAAGCCGAACGCGCCGCAGAACGGCGCGCTGGCCAGCACGCGGGTTTGCGCATCGTAGGCAAAGGCCTGCGCCACTGCCGCGCCGTGGCGCAGCAGCGTCGTCTGGTCGTGCAGCACGAACTTGGGCTGCGAGGTGGTGCCGGACGTCGTGAAGCACAGCACGCCCGCATTGGGCTGGGCCGCGGGCGGCGCGTCCGCGCAGGCCCGCAGATCGGCATAGCGGTGCACAGGCAGGCCGCGCAACGTCTGCGGGACCGCCTCGTCCGCTTCCGCCACGGCCACGATGCCTCGCAAGTTCGCCAGATGGTCCGGGGCGACACCGTTCAGGATGCCCTGAAAGTCGATGCCCTTGAAGCCGGGCCAGAACACCAGCCAGTCGGCGCGGCCGCGGCCCAGGATATCGGCGACTTCCAGCGCGCGAAAGCGCGTATTGACGGCCAGCACCAGCGCGCCCAGATGGGCGCAGGCCAGGAACGATTCGACCCAGGCGGCGCAATTGGGCAGCCACACGGCGACGCGGTCGCCGGGCTGCACGCCGGCCCGCGCCAGGCCCGCGGCCAGGGCGCGGCTGCCCGCCCGCAGCTGCGCGTGGCTGACGGGCTGGTCGCGGTCGATCAGGGCGGGCTGCGCCGGCAGGCGGGCGGCCAGCGAGTCCAGGTGTTCGGAAAACGTGGAAGTGTGCTGCATCATGGCTTATACGGTGGCGATCGGGGTCACGGGCGAGCCCACCGCGCCGGGCATGCGCAAGGGCGGGGCGGTCAGCAGGAAGCGGTTGCGGCCGTGCGCGTGCAGCCAGTCGGCCAGCGCCTTCAGGTGCCACAGCTCGGCCAGCGGCACGCCCAGCTTGAACAGACAGTGATGGTGCAGCGGCAGGATCGAATGGCCGGGGCCCGAGGTGCGCGCCGGATACGATTCCACCGCGTAGTTGTCGGCGCAGATCGCCGCCACGCCGCTGTCGGTGATCCAGCCCAGCAGCGCCGGGTCGGCCCCGTCCAGCACCGCGCCGGTCTGTTCCAGCTTGTGCGGATCGGGCTGGCCGTTCATTTCCACCAGCGTTTCGGCAAAGCCCGTGCGCAGCACCAGCATGTCGCCGGGCTCCACCACCACTTTCTGTTCCCGCATCGCGGCCTGCAGCTGGGTATGGCCCACCAAGGTACGGCCGGGACCGAAGGCGCGCGCCAGGTCGACCAGCACGCCGCGTCCCTGCATGCCTTTTTCGGCGTAACGGCTGACGCTGAGCTTGCGCGCATACGAGCCGCCCGGCGGGCAGCAGGCGTCGGCATCGTCGCCGCCGAACACGTCCACCCCGGCCGCGTAGCCGTTGTAGTAGACGCGGCGCGCCTGGCCATCGCCCTGGATGTCGAATTGCGCGCCCACGTGGCACAGGCCGTCCCATTGGGTCGAATACTGCATGCTGAGCGTGACCTGGTCGTCCGACAGCACGTCCACGGCCTCGGGCTGCAGGCGCGACATGGCGAAGTTCAGGTAGGGCGCGCCATCGCGGAACGTGGGCTTGAGCACCGGCGCATGGCGGCGCGGGTTCAACACGTTGCCGCCCGGCAGATCCAGCGGCAGCGACAGGCAGAACACCCGGCCCGTGCGTACCTCGCGCACGGCCTGCAGCACTTTTTCCTCGGTCAGCAGGTTCAGGCGGCCGAGTTCGTCGTCGGGGCCGAAATCTCCCCAGGTGGATCCCTCGGGCCGTTGCGTCCAGCGTTTCATGGGCTTGTCTCCAGTCTGTTTTTCGCGTGCTTGTGAATATAGTACGTATTTACGTACTATAGGTAGCGCCGCCGGCTGAAACGGTCCAGGCCGCCACGGCCGGCGAGTGGCAACAAAGGGTGATCCGCCGCCGGCGGACCCAGAAGAAATCCGCATTCCAAGCGGATTCGCGAGGAGACAGATCCATGACGCAATCCCTGCATGGCCGTGCCGGGCGCCGCGCGCTGGCCGCGGCCGCCTTGTCGGCCCTGGTCTGGTCGGCGGCGCACGCGGCGGGCTACCCGGAGCATCCCATCACCGTGGTCGTGCCGTATCCGCCGGGCGGCGGTGCCGATATCTTTGGCCGCGCCATCGCCAACGCCTTGCAGCCGGGCCTGAAGCAGACCGTGCTGGTCGAGAACAAGCCCGGCGCCGGCGGCAATATCGGCATGGCCTACGTGGCCCGCGCCAAGGCCGATGGCTACACGCTGGGCCTGGGCACCATCGGCACGCAGACCATCAACCCGTTCCTGTATGCCAACATGACGTTCGACCCCGAGCGCGACCTGGTGCCGATCGCGCTGGTGTCGACCACGCCCAATGTCATCGCGGTCAGCGCCAAGTCGCCCTACAAGACGGTGGCCGACGTGATCCAGGCGGCCAGGCAGTCCAAGGACAAGAAGCTGACCTACGCCTCGCCGGGCATTGGCTCGTCAGTGCACCTGACAGGCGCCTATTTCGAGGCCATGGCCGGCGTGACGATGCTGCACGTGCCGTTCAAGGGCACCTCGGCGTCGCTGCCGGCGGTGGCCGGCGGCCAGGTCGACCTGCTGTTCGACAATCTGCCCGGCGCGCTGGCGCAGATCAAGGACGGCAACCTGGTGCGCGGCGTGGCGGTCACTTCGGCCACGCGCGACCCGTCGCTGCCGGATCTGCCCACGGTCGCCGAATCCGGCCTGCCGGGGTTCGACGTCACCGCCTGGTTCGCGCTGTATGCGCCGCGCGGCACGCCGGAGCCGGTGGTCAGGCAATTGATCGAGGCGGCCCGCGCCGGCCTGGCCACGCCAGCCATCGCCGCCAATTTCGCCGCCATGGGCGCCAGACCCGGTACGCGGTTCGGCCCCGACCTGGCCGCCTTCGAGCGCGATGAGCGCAAGAAGTGGGGCGGCCTCATCAAAGACAAAGGAATCACCGCGCAATGACAGCTCCTATCGCATTGGTCACCGGCGGCAGCCGGGGCATCGGCCGCGCCATCGTCGCGCGCCTGTTGCAGGACGGCTTCGAGGTCGTCAACTTCAGCCGCCGCCCGCCCGACGAGGCGCTGCCTGGCGAAACCTTCCAGTCCGTGGACCTGGGCGACGCGTCGGCCACCGTCGCCGCGGCCGCCGCGCTGGTCGCAAAGCGGCCCGTGCTGCACCTGGTCAACAACGCCGGCATGATCCAGGTGGCCGACATCGACGCCGTCACCCAGGAAGATCTGGCGCGCACCGTGGCGCTCAACTTGACCGCGCCGCTCCTGCTGCTGCAGGCGCTGTTGCCCGGCATGCGGCAGGCGGGCTACGGGCGGGTGGTCAACATCGGCAGCCGGGCAGCCCTGGGCAAGCCGGGCCGCAGCGTCTACGGCGCCACCAAGTCGGGCCTGGTCGGCATGACGCGCACCTGGGCGCTGGAACTGGGCAAGGCCGGCATCACGGTCAACGCCGTGGCGCCCGGGCCGATCGCCACGGAACTGTTCGACCAGTCCAACCCGCCGGGCGACCCCAAGACCGTGGCGCTGGAAGCGTCGATTCCGGTCGGGCGGATCGGCCGGCCGGAAGACGTGGCACATGCGGTGGCCGGGTTTCTGGACCCGCGCGCCGGCTTCCTGACCGGGCAGGTGCTTTATGTATGCGGCGGCATGTCGGTGGGGCTGGCAGGGTAGGAGACGGCGGCGGCCCCGGTATGCCATGGCGGGGCCGCCGCCTGCAGGCGCGCGCCGCCGGGTCAGCCGGGTCAGTCGACGACGCTGCGGCCATCCAGCGGCCACGGGAAGTCCGGCGTGATCGTGACGTGCAGCCCCTGTTGCGACAGCAATGGGTGCAGCCGGATGACCTCGTGCGCCGGGATGTCCTCGGCCACCGGCAGATTCTGCCCGATCAGGTCGCGGGCCTGCTTGACCCCGGTGCCCAGCGCCACCGACAAGCGCGCGATGGCAGCGGCCGTGCCCAGATGTCCCGGCTCGACCCGCACGGTGTAACGCGTGCGGTCGTGGAAGGGATGATCGGGGTTGGTGGTGGCCACCATCCAGCCGCAGGCGGGGCAGCGCGCGATCAGGCTCAAGCCCTGTGCGCTCACGACCTGGGGTTGTCCGCACTCGGGGCAAGGGGAACGCGTGATTCGTTCGGTCATGGCTTGGGCGCGAGAAAGGGGGGCGATGGAACAGCCTGATGATACTGGCTGTACCGGGCCGCAACCCGGCAAAGTGTACCGGTGCGGCCACGCGCGCCATCGTTATGATGCGAGCATCTCCCGCCTGGCGCCGCCGCCATGACCCGCAAGATCTTCTGGCAGGACCCTTATCTGACGACGCTCGAGGCCCGCGTCGCGCACGTGGACGGCGCCCAGGTGCTGCTGGACCAGACGATCCTGTTCGCATTCTCCGGCGGCCAGGAAAGCGATGCCGGCACGATCGGCGGTTATCCCGTGCTGCAGGCCGCCAAGCGCGGCCTGGATATCGTGTACACCTTGCCCGCCGGTCACGCGCTGCAAGCGGGCGACGCGGTGACGACGCGCATCGACTGGGAGCGCCGCTACCGGCTGATGCGGCTGCATTTCGCGGCCGAGATGGTGCTGCAACTGATCTACCGGCATTGTCCGGGCATCCTGCGCACCGGCGCGCATATCGCACCGGCCAAGGCGCGGATCGATTTCGCCCATGAACAGAGCCTGGCGCCGCAACTGGCCGGCATCGCGCGCGAGGCGCAGGCGTGGATCGACGGCGACCATCCCATCGTCACGGCGTTCAGCGACCTGGCCGCCGAGCGCCGCTATTGGGAGGTCGACGGCTTCGCCAGAATGGCTTGCGGCGGCACCCACCCGCGGACCACGGGCGAGGTCGGCGGCCTCGCGCTCAAGCGCAAGAACCCGGGGCGCAATAGCGAGCGTGTCGAGATCATGCTGGCTTGACACGCGGGGGCTGTCCGGCCGGGCCTCAGGCGGCGGGGCGGTTTTGGCCGACGATGTGCCGCAGCGTCTTGCCGGACACCTTGCCCGAGGCCTGCAGCATCCCGGCGCGTTCCTGCCGCAGCCGGCGCAGCACCTCGGCCGGCGTTACGCCGAAGTGCGCCGTGAACTTGCGCTGGAAGGTGCGGCGCGACATGTGGCAGGCGTCCGCCATGTCGTCCACCGACCAGCGCGCCGACAGGCTGGCCTCGATCTTTTCCACCAGGTCGCGAAACGGCGCGGCCATGCGGTCCTGCAAGCGCAGCGACTGGCTGTATTGGCGCTGGTCGCCGTTGCGGCGCATGAACACCACCAGGCGGCGCGCGACGTCCTGCGCCACCTGCGCGCCGACGTCGCGTTCGATCAAGGCCAGCGCCAGGTCGATGCCCGCCGTCACGCCCGCAGACGTCCAGATCGCGCCGCTTTCGATATAGATGCGGTCGTCTTTCACCCGCAGTCCCGGGTGCAGCTGGCGCAGCCGGTCGGCCGAGCGCCAGTGCGTCGTGACCCGGCGCCCGTCCAGCAGGCCGGCCGTGGCCAGCAGGAAAGCGCCGGTGCAGACGCTGCAGGTGCGCCGCGCCTGCGGGCTGCGGCGGCGCAGCCAGGCCAGGGTTTCGCCATGGGCGCTGGCCTGGTCGATGCCGGGGCCGCCGGGCACGAACAGCATGTCGATCGGCGCGTCGTTGTCCTGTGCAAAGGTGACGTCGGCCTGCATGCGCAGACCCTGTTCCCAGGTGGCGACCACGGGCGTGGCCGCCACGGTCGTCAACTGGTAGTTCGCGCCGCCTTCCTCGTTGGCGGCGCTGAACGCCTGCCATGGGCCGGCCAGATCCAGCGGCTGGAAACCGTCGTACAGCAGGAAGACAATGCGCTTTGGCGCGATCGCGGACGCATTTGGCGCAGGGTCGCCGGCGCTTGCGCCTACGCTGGCGTTTCCATTGTGCAAAGGAGCATCGTCATGCATGTGAATATTCTCTTGTTCGAAGGGCTGACCCAGCTGGATATGACGGGGCCTTACGAGGTGCTGGCCGCGGCGCCTGGCGTTACCGTGGATTTTGTCGCAAAAACGCTGGCGCCGGTACGCAGTGATCGCGGCCTGCGGTTCGTGCCCACCCGGACGCTGGCGTCGGCGTTGCCCTGCGACCTGCTGGTGGCGCCCGGCGGACCGGGCACGGATGATGCCATCGTTGATCCGGACTGGGTAGCCTTCACCCGCCGCCAGGGGCTGGCCGCCGGCCACGTGTTCGGCATCTGCACCGGGTCCCTGCTGCTGGGCGCGGCAGGCCTGTTGCGCGGCAGGCGCGCGTCCAGCCATTGGCGCGCACGCGAGCTGCTGGCGCATTTCGGCGCGATCCCCACCGACGCACGCCTGTGCGTGGACGGCAAGTTCTTTACCGCGGGCGGCGTCACGTCCGGCATCGACATGGCCCTGCAAGTGGTGGCCACGCTGTGCGGCGACGACGTGGCCAAGCAGATCCAGCTGCAGATCGAATACGACCCCAAGCCGCCGTTTCCGGGCGGCACGCCCCACACATCGGAGCCGGCCATCGTGCAGCGTTACCTGGACGCCTCGCAGGCGCGCTTCGAGACGCGCCGCGCGGCGGTTGAGCGGGCCGCGGCGGCCATGCCGCGCGATTGAGTTCCGCTTCACGCCGCAAGGGGCGCTGCTGCCGGGATGGCGGCGGGCCCCGGCGCCCCGCTCAGTGCCCCAGATGGTCCAGCGGCAGCGGGCTTTGGGGCTTGACGGTCTGGATCGCGAAGTTGCTGCGGATGTCCTTGACGCCCGTCAGTTTCAGCAGCGTGCCCAGCAGGAAGTTCTCGTAGCCGCGCAGGTCCGGCACCACCACCTGCAACAGGAAATCGGATTCGCCCGACACCAGATGCGCGGCCACCACCTCGGGCAGGGCGCTGACTTCCTTGCGGAACTGGGCCGCGTCGCGCTCATGGTGGCGTTCGACCTTGACGCCGACAAACACCGTCAGGCCCAGGCCGACCTCGTCCGGCGCCAGGCGCGCTTCGTAGCCCTGGATCACGCCCGCTTCTTCCATCAGCCGCACCCGCCGCAGGCAGGGCGAGGGCGACAGGCCGATCTGCTCGGCCAGTTCCACATTGGTCAGGCGGCCGTTCTTCTGCAGGGCTTCCAGAATGCGCCGGTCGTAGGCATCCAATTTGCGTTTTGGCATGAAATTTATATAAGGTGTGATTTATTGGTCAGGTATACCAATAATGCTACTCCAGATGGCATGAATAGAAAGCACATGCCGATGCCTATTCCCTAGAATGACCCTCATTCCTAGTCGTTGAAATGAGGGTGGCCATGGCCGATATGGCGTTGTTCCTGGGGGCGTTGCTGGTGGTCTATGTGGTGCCCGGGCCGGACATGATCCTGTTGCTGGAAACCGGCGCCTTGCGTGGCCGCGCGCCGGCCCTGGCGGTGGCGGTTGGCCTGGCGATTGCCCGCGCGGCGCACGTGACGCTGGCCGCGCTGGGGCTGGCGGCGCTGTTCAAGACCCATCCGTGGGCGTTCGACGCGGCGCGCACGGTGGGCGGCTGCTATCTGGTGTGGCTGGGCGTGCGTTTGCTGCGCGCCGGGCCGCTGTCCTATGACGTGGCGACCCAGGCGCAGGCCGCCGCGCGCGGCAAGGGCCTGGGCGCGGCGCTGCTGAGCGGCGTACTGACCAATGTGCTCAATCCCAAGGCATTGTTGTTCTGCTCGGTGCTGCTGCCGCAGTTCGTGTCGCCGGCCCAAGGCAGCATCGGCCAGCAATTCGCGGTGCTGGGCGTGGTGCTGGTGAGCCTGGGGTTGACCTTCGACGTGCTGTGCGCGCTGGCCGGCGGCGCGCTGGGCCGCTGGCTGGCAGCCCGGCCGCGGGTCCGCCAGTGGCAGGGCGCGGTGTTCGGCACGGCGCTGATCGGGTTTGGCCTGAAGCTGACGTTGAGCCGGTAGCCCGGGCGCCCGGCAAAAAAATTGGCCTGACATGTGTCAGGCCCATTTGTCGGACGGCGTTGCGTGGACCCCGGCTGGGCTTCAAGCCGGCGACCTTCTGCGGGTCGCTTTTCCCGAGCACTTGCGGCGCTTTACTTGCCGAAGGCAAAGGACGCTTCGTCCTGGTCCTCGGCCTGGTCATCCGCTTTCGCCGGCGCCGGCTGGGCGCCGTCGGACAGCATTTCCGCCTGCGTCAGGCCCTTGGTCAGCTCCAGGGCCTGGCGTTCGAACAGGCGCCGGTACAGGCCTCCCTTCAAGCGGATCAGCTGGTCATGGCTGCCTTCTTCGATGATGCGGCCATGGTCCATCACCAGCAGGCGATCCAGCGCGCGCACCGTGGACAGGCGGTGCGCGACCACCAGCGTCGTGCGGCCTTCCATCAGGCGTTCCATGGCCTGCTGGATCAGCACTTCGCTTTCGCTGTCCAGGCTGGAAGTGGCTTCGTCCAGGATCAGGATGGGCGCGTCCGCCAGGAAGGCCCGGGCGATCGCCACGCGCTGGCGTTCGCCGCCCGACAGCTTCACGCCGCGCTCACCCACCAGCGTGTCATAGCCCTTGGGCAGCGCCATGATGAAGTCATGCGCGCTGGCCAGGCGCGCGGCCTGCTCGATATCGGCCTGCGTCGCGCCGGGGCGGGCGTAGGCGATGTTCTCGGCCAGCGTGCGGTGAAACAGCACCGGTTCCTGCTGCACGATCGCGATCTGGCTGCGCAACGACGCCTGCTTCACCTGGGCGATGTCCTGCCCGTCGATGGTGATGCGGCCGCCGTTCACGTCGTACAAACGCTGGATCAGCTTGATGAACGTGGTCTTGCCCGAGCCGGAATGCCCGACCAGCCCGACCCGCTCTCCCGGCGCGATGCGCGCCGAGAAGCGGTCGTACAGCGCCGTGTCGTGCCTGCCGTAGCGGAACGTGACGTCCTCGAAGCGGATTTCACCGGCGCCGATGCGGATCGCGCCCGCGCCGGGGCGGTCATCCACGCCCAAGGGGTGCTTGGCCATCGCCACCAGCTCTTCCATGTCGTTGACCGAGCGCTGCAGGTTGCGGATGTGCATGCCCACGTCGCGCAGGTGGCCCTGCAACATGAAGAACATCGTCAGCGCGAAGGTGATGTCACCGACGCTGGCCTGGTTGCGCGACCACAGGAACAGCGAAGCGCCCAGGATGCCGGCTTGCATGGCCACCAGCATCGCGCCCTGGACCCCGCCGTTGAGGGTGGCGCGGACCCAGGTGCGGCGCGTGCGGCGGCGCCACTTGTCGACCACGCGATCCAGCCGGGCTTCTTCGCGCGTTTCGGCGCCGAAGGCCTTCACGACCGGGTTGCAGCTGACCGCATCGGCCAGCGCGCCGCCCATGCGGGTATCCCAGGCGTTGCCCAGCCGCGCGGCCGGCGCGACATAGCCCAGCGACAGCGCCGCGGTGACGGCGATGTACAGCACCGAGCCCAGGCCCACTACCAGGCCCATGATCGGCCAGTGCACGCCGAGCAGCGCGGTGGCGCCGACCAGCATGACAACGGACGGCAGCAAGGCCACCAGCAGCGTGTCGTTCAGGACGTCCACCGCCCACATGCCGCGCGTGATCTTGCGCACCGTGGAGCCGGCGAAGCTGTTGGCATGCCAGTCGGTGGAAAAGCGCTGCACGCGATAGAAGGCGTTGGACACCATCTCGTTCATCATCTTCAGCGTGAAGGTGATGATGTTCTGGAACACGCCCTGGCGCAGCAGCGTGCCGCCGATGCCCAGGGCGATCAGCAGCCAGAACGAGGTGATGGCTGCGTCCCAGATCAGCGCGTCGGCGGCGGCGCCGGAGGCGACGGCGTCGACCAGCCGGCCGGCATACAGCGGGGTCAGCACGTCGGCCAGCGCGGACAGCAATGCCAGGCCGACAATCACGGCGGTGCGCCAGGGTTGGGCGCGCCAATAGCGGAAAGTAAAGCCGAGGACGTCCTTGAAGGCCTGTCCTCGCAGATCGATTTTTGTTCGATTCATTGCGATTGGCCGGCAACGCGGGGATGCCGGATTCCTTGTGGGAAAGGGGGTGATACGACCTGCGCGGTCAAGCGCGGGCATTGCGTTCAGGGGGGTGGAGCGGGCACGGAGGACCAGTCGCCAGATAGCATGGCGATGGGTCCGCGCGGGCGACGACTACTTAATGGCGTCGCGGAGATACGCGCGGGATGGCGGTATGCGGATTCATCATCTTGCGCCTCCCAGGTGTAGGTGAAGGGAAAAAAAATGGGCGTAGGCCCGAATTGATGATTCTATAGATATGGTGTAGGGGAATCAACCGGGGCTGCGCAAGGTGCGCCGGCCTGTGGGTTTTTTTCAACGGTGACGGATCCGCCGGCAGGGCGCCGGCGGATCGGGGGCCATTGTCCGGAAGAGGCCCTTGCGCGCTACTTCAGGAACCCGGTCGAAATCCAGGGAATGGCGGCGATGATGACAATGCCCACGGCCAGCGAACTCAGGTAGCCCAGGATGGGGCGGATGCCTGCTTCCGGCGCGACCCGGCCGATGGCGCACGCCGCGTAATAGCCCACGCCGAACGGCGGCGCGAACAGGCCCAGGCCCATCGACAGGATCACCACCATGGCGTAATGGACTTCGTGGATGCCCATCTGGTGCGCGATCGGAAACAGCAGCGGACCGAACAGCACGATGGCCGGAATGCCTTCCAGCACGCTGCCCAGGATGATGAAGGCCACGATGGAGACCGCCATGAATGTGGCCGCGCCGCCGGGCAGGGCGGACATGGCCTGCGCCAACTGCGTGGAAAAGCCGGATTGCGTCAGGGCCCAGGCCATCGCGGTGGCCGTACCGATGATGAGCAGGATCGACCCCGACAGGCAGGCGGTATCGACCAGCATGGGCTTGAGCCGCTTGGGATCGAAACAGCGGTAGACCAGCAGGCCGACCAGGGTGGCGTAAACGATGCCGATGGTCGATACCTCGGTTGCCGTGGCCACGCCCTCGACGACTGCCGCGCGGATGACAAAGGGCAGCGCCAGGGCCGGCAGCGCCACCAGCAGGGCGCGGCCGATCTGGCGGCCGCTGGCGCGGCGCACCGCGCTCAGGTCTTCGCGGCGGTTGCGCCACCACACGACCAGGCACAGCATGACGCCCAGCACCAGTCCGGGCAGCAGGCCGCCGATGAACAGGGCCGTGATCGAGACGCCGGTGACCGAGCCGATGGTGATGAGCACCAGGCTGGGCGGCACGGTCTCGGTCTGCGCGCCGGTGGCCGACAGCAGCGCGACCAGGTCGCCCTGGTTGGCGCCGCGCTCGCGCATTTCCGGAAACAGCACGGGCGCCACCGCCGCCATGTCCGCCGCCTTGGCGCCGGAAATGCCCGAAACCACGTACATGGCCCCGATCAGCACATACGACAGGCCGCCGCGCACGTGCCCCAGCAGGCTGGCCAGGAAGGCCACCATGCGCTTGGCCATGCCGGTCATTTCGATCAGCACGCCCAGGAACACGAACAGCGGCACCGCCAGCAGGATCAGGTGCGACATGCCTTCGTCCATGCGTCCGACCACCACCATCATCGGCACGTCGGTGGTCAGCGACAGGTAGCCGAAGGTGGCCAGCCCGAACGAAAAGGCAATCGGCACGCCCGCGAACACGGTGGCCGCCACCACGCCGACGAAGAAGATCAGCAGGTTCACGTTGCCCAGGCCGGCCAGTACCGGTTGCAGCGCCGTCATGCCCGCCACGATGCCGCCGACCAGCAGCAGCGCCAGCCCCGTGATGCGCCATTGCGCGCGTTCGACCAGCCGCAGCAGGGCGATCAGCAGCATCAGCGCGGTGCCCACCGGCAGGGCCGCCGCGCGCCAGATGTTGGGAATCTCCAGCGCGGCGGTGGTGACGTAGCGTTCTTCCGAGGCGTATTCATAGCCCGGCACCTGCAGCAACAGCAGGAACGCCAGCGCCGCCGCCACCGCCACCATGTCCAGCACCGCGCGGGTGGCGGGGCTGGCGCGGTTGACCAGCGCGCCCATGCGCATGTGCTCGCCGCGCCGGAACGCCACGACGGCGCCCAGCATGGCCAGCCACAGGAACAGGATCGAGGCCAGTTCGTCGGACCACACCAGCGGTGTGTGCAGCGCGTAACGCGCCACGATGCCCGAAAACAGGATGACGATCTCGGCGACCACCAGGATGGCCGCGGGAATCTCCACCAGGTAGCCCAGGGCATTGTCAGCGGTGACGGCCCAGGGCCGTCTGACGCCCGGCGCCGGACTGGCTCCGGTCAGCACGTCCGCCGGATGGGTCAGCGCAGCCCTCATGACAGCCTCCCGGCCGCCTGCTCCAGCAGGCCCCAGGCCTTGTCGCCGTACTTTTCCTTCCAGCTGTCGTAGAAGCCGGCGCGACGCAGCGATTCACGGATGGGAGCGGGGTCGGGCGTATTGAACGCCAGGCCTTCTTCGGCCAGCTTGGTCTGCAGCTGGTTGTTCAGCGCCAGTACGTCTGCGCGTTCGGCCATGCCGGCCGCGTTGATGTGGCGGGCCACGATCTCGCGGATGTCGGCCGGCAGCTTTTCCCAGGCGCGGCGGTTGCCCAGGAACCAGAAGCCGTCCCACATATGGTTGGTCATCGAGCAGTACTTCTGCACTTCGTACAGTTTGGCGGTCTGGATGATGGCCAGCGGGTTTTCCTGCGCGTCCACCACGCGGGTCTGGAGCGCGGAATAGGTTTCGTTGAAATTGATGCTGGCCGGGGACGAGCCCAGTGCCTTGAACATCGACGTCCAGAGCGGGCTGACCGGCACGCGGATCTTCAGGTCGCGAAAGTCGTCGGGTCCGGTGATGGCGCGCGAGCTGGTGGTGACCTGCCGAAAGCCGTTGTCCCAGATGCGGTCCATGACGAACAGGCCCTTGGCGTTGATTTCGCTGCGCACGTGCGCGCCCAGTTCGCCGTCCATTGCCTTCCAGACCGAGGGGTAGTCGGGAAACGCGAAGCCGACGCCGCTGATGGATGCGGACGGCACCAGGGTTGACAGGATCAGGCCCGAGAGGGTGAAGAACTCGACCGCGCCGGCCCGCAGCTGGCTGAGCGTGTCGGTGTCCGAGCCCAATTGGCTGCTGGGGAACACGGCCAGCTCGAAGCGGCCGCCGGTGTCCTTCAGGATGTTCTGCGCGGCCTCGTTGGCGCGCAGGTTCATCGGGTGCGAAGGCGGCAGGTTATTGGCGTATTTGTAGCGGAACTGCGGCGCGGCCAGCGTGCGCTGGAGCGGCGCCAGCGCCAGGATCGCGCCGCCTCCCGCGGCGCTCATGAGTTTGCGTCGAGTCGTGTTCATGCTGTCTCCTTGGTTATGAGATCCGGCCGCCATCGAGGGTGGCCGGATAAAGCGCCTGGTCAGGCTTCTTGCTTTATCTTTGCATGTGGTCCAGTATATGGACCTAATTACTACCCTTAAATTTATTTAATCACATTGATTCACTAGCGTAAATCAATAAAACTGGTGCAGAATGAAAAAACAAAATAAGTTTAGTGGTCCACAAAATGGACCTGATGAAATAACAGGCGGAGACGTGACGGAGACCTCATCCCAGGTCGGTGGCGCTCAGGCGATTGCGCGGGCCATGCTGGTGCTGCGCGCGGTGTCGCGCACGCGCGGCGAAGGCGCGGGCCTGCTGGCGCTGACGCGCGACCTCGGCATGAGCAAGCCGACCGTGCACCGTATCCTGGCCGCCCTGGCCGCCGAAGGCATGGTCGAGCAGGATCCGATCAGCCGCCGGTATTTCCTGGGCCCGGAATGCCATGTGCTGGGCAACATCGCCAGCGAGCGGTTCGGCATCAACCGGCTGGCCGCGCCCGTGGTGGCGCGGCTGGCGCACGAATGCGGCGACTCCGCCTTCTTTTCCCTGCGCCGCGACGTATTCGCGGTGTGCGTGCTGCGTGAAGACGGCGACTATCCCCTCAAGACCCATGTGCTGCTGCCCGGCGACCGCCATCCGCTGGGCATCGGCGCGGGCAGCCTGGCGATCCTGGCGGCCTTGCCCGATGACGAGGTCCAGGCCTGCCTGCAGGCCAACGCCGGGCTGATCGAGCGGCGCTATCCGCATTACTCGGTGTCGCTCATCCGCACGTTGGTCGATGAGGTGCGCGAGCAGGGCTACGCCGTCAACCGCGGCCTGGTGGTGCCGGGCTCGTGGGGCATCGGCATGCCGCTGCGTGACGACCAGGGACACGTGCTGGGCGCGTTGAGCATCGCCGCCGTGGAATCCCGCATGGACGAAGAAAGACAGTTTCAACTGGCCAAGCTGTTGTCCCGCGAGGCCAAACGCCTGCTTGCGCAGGCCAACCCGGCAGGCCGCGAGGCGCGGGTGCGCCCGCCGGCCGCCAAGCCCCAGCCCTGACCGGCCGCGTGCCGGCGGATCGGGGCTGCCACAGAGGAGACAGCAATGAGCAAGCGTGCCGTTATCGTGGGATGGTCACACATCCCGTTCGGCAAACTCGACGCCCCCGATACTGAAAGCCTGATGGCGCGGGTGTCCGGCGCGGCGCTGGAGCACGCGGGCATCGGCCCCGAGGCCGTCGATGGCATTTATGCCGGCGTCATGAACAGCGGCTTCCAGAAGCAGGACTTCCAGGGGGCGCTGGTGGCCTTGGCGCTGCCGGCGCTGGCCTATGTGCCGGCGGTGCGTCTGGAAAATGCCTGCGCGACCGGATCGGCCGCGATCCACGCGGCCATGGACTTCATCGAGGCCGGGCGTGGGCGCGTGGCGCTGGTGGTGGGCGCCGAGAAAATGACCGCGCGGCCCACGGCCGACATCGGCGATATCCTGCTCAACGCCAGCTACCGCAAGGAAGAAGCCGACCTGGGCGGTGGTTTCGCGGGCGTGTTCGGCCGTATCGCCGCCGCCTATTTCGAGCGTTACGGCGACCAGGGCGAGGCGCTGGCCCGCATCGCGGCCAAGAACCACAAGAACGCCGTCGACAATCCCTATGCCCAGATCCGCAAGGACCTGGGCTTTGCGTTCTGCAATACCGTGTCGGACAAGAATCCGCGCGTGGCCGGGCCGTTGCGGCGCACCGATTGCTCGCTGATCTCGGACGGCGCGGCGGCCCTGGTCCTGACCGACGAAGACACGGCGGCCGGCCTGCAACGCGCCATCGCCTTTCGCGCCCGGCGCCAGGTTAACGACTTTTTGCCCCTGAGCCGGCGCGATCCGATCGCTTTCGAAGGCGCGGCGCGCGCCTGGCGCGAGGCGCTGGCCGAGGCCCGCACGACGCTGGGGGACCTGAGCCTGGTCGAGACGCACGACTGCTTCACCATCGCCGAGCTGATCGAGTACGAGGCCATGGGCCTGACGCCGCGGGGCCAGGGTGCCCGGGCGTTGCACGAAGGCTGGGTCGACAAGGGTGGCCGGCTGCCGGTCAACCCGTCGGGCGGCCTGAAGGCCAAGGGTCACCCGGTGGGGGCGACGGGCGTATCCCAGCACGTCATGGCCTGCCTGCAACTGGCCGGCCAGGCGCAGGATATGCAGGTGCCGGGCGCGACGCTGGCCGGGGTGTTCAATATGGGCGGCGCGGCGGTGGCCAACTACGTCAGCATCCTGGAGCGCGTCAAATGAGCGCGTCCCGGCAGAGCGCAGGCGCGGTGCCGCTGGGCGGGGTGGCGCCGGTGTCGCGCCGGGCGATGAACCTGGCGCAGTTCCTGGTGCAGTCGGCGCGCCGCCATCCATCGCGCCCCGCGCTGGTGTGCGGCGACGCCAGCCTGACTTGGCGCGACCTCGACGCCCGCACGGCGGCCCTGGCCCAGGCGCTGGCCGAGCACGGCGTGGGCAAGGGCGACCGGGTGCTGGTGCATTCGCGCAACAGCTTCGCGTTCGTCGAGACGCTGTTCGCGGTGTTGCGGCTGGGCGCGGTCTGGGTGCCGACCAATTGCCGCATTTCACCGGACGAGGCCGTCTACCTGGCCCAGGCCGCCGGGGCCAAGGCGTTCCTGTGCGAGGGGCAATCCGCCGCGCATGCGGCAGCCGTCGCGCAGGCCATGCCGCAACTGGCGTTGCTGGCGCGTCTGGGGCCGGGCGAGTTCGGCCAGGCCGATACCGCCACGCTGATCGCGGCGCGGCTGGGCCGCGCGCCGCAGGACTGCGCCGATGTCGGCTACGACGACCCGTGCTGGTTTTTCTTCACCTCGGGCACCACGGGGCACCCCAAGGCGGCGGTGCTGACCCATGGACAGATGGCGTTCGTGGTGACCAACCATCTGTGTGACCTGATGCCGGGCACCACCGAAGACGATGTGAGCCTGGTGGTGGCGCCGCTGTCGCACGGCGCCGGCATCCATTTCCTGACGCAGGTGGCGCGCGGCGCCTGCACGGTACTGCCGCAGGGCGAGCGCTTCGATGCGGCCCAGGTGTGGGAGCTGGTGGCGCGGCACGGGGTGACCAATATGTTCACCGTGCCTACCATCGTCAAGATGCTGGTCGAGCATCCGGCGGTGGATGCGTTCGACCACGGCAGCCTGCGTTACGTGATCTACGCGGGGGCGCCGATGTATCGCGAGGACCAGAAGCGCGCCCTGGCCAAGCTGGGCCGCGTGCTGGTGCAGTACTTCGGGCTGGGCGAGGTGACCGGCAACATCACCGTGCTGCCGCCGGACCACCACCACGACGGCGACGGACCCGAGGCGCGCGCCGGCACCTGCGGCTATGCGCGCACCGGCATGCAGATCAGCATCCAGGACGAAGCCGGCAAGCCGCTGCCGGCGGGCCAGACGGGCGAGATCTGCGTGTGCGGGCCGGCGGTGTTCGCGGGCTATTACGCCAATCCGCAGGCCAACGCCAAGGCCTTTCGCGACGGCTGGTTCCGCACCGGCGACCTGGGCTACCAGGACGAGGCCGGCTATCTCTACATCACGGGCCGGGAATCCGACATGTATATCTCGGGCGGCTCCAACATCTATCCGCGCGAGGTCGAGGAAAAGGTACTGGCCCATCCCGCGGTGGTGGAGGCGGCGGTGCTGGGCGTGCCCGATCCGGTGTGGGGCGAGGTGGGGGTGATGGTCTGCGTGCTGCGCCCCGGCCATGCCCTGGAGGCCGAGGCGCTGCTGGAATGGATGGCGCCGCGCATGGCCCGCTACAAGTTGCCCAGGCAGGTGTTTTTCTGGGACGCGCTGCCGCGTTCGGGCTACGGCAAGATCACCAAGAAGCTGGTGCGCGATGCCCTGCGCGAGCGCGGCTGCCTGGCGGCGGGCTGAGGCGCGCGGCATGGGCGCGACGGCTTGCGCAGGCACGCCTGGCGGATGCGGCACGAATCACGCAGTGCATAACAACGAGGAGACAGGATCATGGATGTGACGCAAGAAGCAATTCTGGTCACGGGCGGCGCGTCAGGCATTGGCCTGGCCGTGGCGCGCGGCCTGTTGGAGGCGGGACGCCGGGTGCTGGTGGCCGACGTGTCGCAGGAACGGCTGGACGAGGTCCGCGGCATGGCGCCGCCGGATCGCCTGGCCTGCGCCCGGCTGGACGTGTCGGACGAGGCGCAGGTGGTGGACACGCTGGCGCAGCTGGAATCGGATTTCGGACCGATTTCCGGGCTGGTGAATTCGGCAGGCATCGGCCGTGACGTGCCTTTCCTGGAGACGGATGCCGCGCTGTTGCGCCGCATCCTCGAGGTGAATCTGGTGGGCTCGTTCCTGGTGGCGCGCGAGGCGGCGCGGCGCATGCGCGAGCGGGGGCGCGGATCGATCGTCAATATCGCATCGGTGTCGGGCATCCGCGGCAATGCGGGCCGCGCGGCCTACGGGGCCTCCAAGGGCGGGGTGGTGACGCTGACCCGCGTGATGGCGGTGGAGCTGGCCGCCTACGGCATCCGCGTGAACGCCGTGGCGCCCGGGCCGATCGAGACGCCGCTGGTCGGGCAAATGCATACCGACGAGGCGCGGGCTGCCTGGCGCCGGGTGGTGCCGCAGCATCGCTACGCGGCGCCGGAGGAACTGAACGGCACGATCGGCTGGCTGCTGGACGAGTCGCTGTCCAGTTTCGTGACCGGGCAGGTGATCTGCGTGGACGGCGGATTCACCGCGGCAGGCATGTTGCCGGCGGTGCACTGAGCCCGCCGCGTCCGTTGGCGACATTTTCCGATTTCAACTTTGCGCCACAAGCGCAGGGAGTGCACCTCATGCGAACCACCACCGTGGATCGTTCACAGCGGGGATCACCGGTACTGCCCCGCCCCAGAACGTTGATACACCCGGGCGCCTTCAACCCGGTCCGGATACACAGCCGCTGCGCGCGGCACGGCCGCCACATCCGCCTGGCGCTGCGGCCGGGCGCCAGCCTGTTCGAGGCGCTGGTGGACGCGCTGGCGGGCGCGGGCGTGCAGAATGCATCGATGACGCTGCTGGGCGGCGCCTTCAGCCACCTGGACTACTGCACAGCGCCGCCGGATCCCGCGCACTTGCGGGTGGTGGCCTATACCGAGCCGATCGCGGCGGGGCCGGCGTACCTGATTTTCGGCAATGCGACGCTGGGTAAAAGCGATACGGGCGCGCCGCTGGTGCATTGCCATGCGGCGTTCTGCGCGGACGATGGCGAGCCGCTGGGCGGCCACATCATGACGCAGACGACGATTGTGGGTCCGGCGCCAGTGACGGTGCTGGTGACGGCGCTGGACGGCTTCGAACTGCGGGCCACGTATGACGCCGAAACGAATTTGCGGCTGCTGCAGCCGCGGGAGGTTTGATGATGATGCCGGCCGAGGTGGAAAGCGGAAGCATGGGGCGCGTGGCGTATGCGCGCATCGGACCGAACGAGGATCTGGTGCAGGGGGTGGAGAAGCTGTGCCTGGCGCAGGGGTTTCGCAATGCGTTCGTGCGAGGGGCGTTGGGCAGTCTGGTGGATGCTTGCCTTTATGCGCGGGACGGTGTTCGGCAGGTGGCGGGGCCGGCGGTGGAGATCGTGAGCCTGGCGGGAGAGGTGCGGGCGCAGGCGGACGGGTCTGTCGTGGCGTCGCTGTCGGGGGTGGTGGCGGATCCGGATGGGCGGGTCCATGGGGGAGCGTTCGTGCCGGGGGCCAATACGATTTGCATGACGTTTGAAGTGACGTTGGAGGAGTGGTTGCCGGGGGCGTAGGGGGGCTGGCGGGGCTTGGGGTGGGCTACGTTGGGATCGACGCCGTATTGCCGGTGTTGCGGTCCTGGGCGTACGCGCCCTGGTGGCTGGCGAGTCTGGCGTAGGCGCCTTGCCTGCGCAGCAGTTGGTCGTGGGTGCCGGCTTCGGCCAGGGTGCCGTTTTCCAGGACCAGGATCAGGTCGGCGTCGCGGATGGTGGACAGGCGATGGGCGATGACCAGGGTGGTGCGGTGGCGCATCAGGACGTCCAGGGCGCCGCGCACCTGCAGTTCGGACAGGGTATCCAGATGCGAGGTGGCCTCGTCCAGGATCAGGACGGGGGCGTTTTTCAGGAAGGCGCGGGCGATGGAGATGCGCTGGCGCTGGCCGCCGGACAGCTGCATGCCGCGTTCGCCCACGCGGGTGGCCAGGCCGTCGGGCAAGGTGGCAACGAAGGACGCGAGCGCTGCCTGGTCCAGGGCGCGGGCAAGGTCTTCGCGGCTGGCATCGGGGCGGGCCAGGCGGATGTTGTTTTCCAGGGTGTCGTTGAACAGGTAGGTGTCCTGCGTCACCAGGGCGACGCGCTCGCGCAGGCCGTCCAGTTGCAGTTGGCGCACATCCACGCCGTCGAGTTTGACGGTGCCCTGGCGCGGGTCCCAGAAGCGCAGCAGCAGGCTGGCGACGGTGCTCTTGCCGGCGCCGGAGGCGCCGACCACGGCCACGGTGGCGCCCGCGGGGACGGTGAAGGACAGGTCGCGCAGGGTGTCCTGCTGCTTGCCGGGGTAGGCGAAGCAGACGTGGTCGAAGGCCAGCGACAGGCCGTGTGGCGCAACGGGCGGGGGCAGGGGGCCGTCGGTGACGGGCTCGGGTTCGTTGTTGACGACGTGCAGGCGGCGGGTGGCGGCGATGGTGTCGGCCAACTGGCGGCTGACCTGCGAGATTTCCGAGACGGGCAGGAAAGTGGCCAGCGCGATCAGCACCAGCAGCGGCAGCATGCTGGCGGACAGGGCGCCGGCCGAGACCTGCAGGGCGCCGACGACGGCGACCGCCAGGCCGCCCAGGCCCATGGCCACTTCGAACCACGCGGTCTGGCGCGAGAGGTCACGCAGGATGTCCAGGCGGCGGCCACGGTACTGGTCCGCGACTTTGAGAAACTCGGTGCGGCGCCGGCCGGTGGCCTGGAAGGCGGTCAGGTCGGCCAGGCCCTGGATGGTGTCGGTGGTGTGGGCGCTCATTTCACCGAGTGCGTGGCGGGCGCGGTCGCCCAGGGCGTCGATCTTGCGGCGGCCGCTGATGGGCGAGATCAGCGCGTAGGCCAGAAAGGGCAGCAGGGCCAGGGCGACGGGCCAGCTGTAGACAGCCAGGAAGCCCAGCACCGACAGGGGCACCAGCACCGAGACGATGGCGGGCGCGATGGTGTGGGCGTAGAAGTACTCGACCATCTCGACGTCTTGCGTGGCCAGCGCGACCAGGTCGCCCGAGCGGCGTTGCAGCAGGTAGGCGGGCGCCAGCCGTTCCAGCTTGTCGTAGAGCTTGACGCGCATGTCGGCCAGCAGCTGATAGGCCATGGCGTGGGCCAGCCAGGATTCGAGCCAGTGGAACAGCGCGGCCAGCGGCGCGGCGATGAGC
>NZ_JAELTJ010000624.1 GCF_016428805.1 Achromobacter sp. ASV32 | reverse complement strand
GACCAGAACTTCTTCGCCTACCTTCTGTTCCCGGAGGAGTATCCTTGCGTGAAAAAAGCACATTAGAATTCTCGGCAGGCTTCTTGCGCAGAACAGGCATGTTGGGTGGGTTGCGCAATCTATGGGCTGGATTTGTCGGCGCAGCTGGGACCTTGTACCAGAATGGATTCCCCTCAGGCTGCGTCGGTGACTGGCCAAATGGCCGATTTGTTGCTTTGCTGTCTGCACTGTCCCGGAACGCGCGGTGCTGCGGCTGGCTTGGCGACCAGTCCATTTCCTCTGCGTATTGGACTTGTTGGACTGGATTCGAAATACTCATGTTGCTGAATACCGGCTCTTGTGAAAATGGCTGTTGCCGCCGTTGGCTGAGAGGCACAAACTGTGTTGCTATAGAGTCGGGTGTCGAAACGTGAGATGCAACAC
>NZ_JAELTJ010000623.1 GCF_016428805.1 Achromobacter sp. ASV32 | reverse complement strand
AGAGTGAGGCCCGCGACAAGTTCTGGCTGGTCGACACCAAGGGTCTCGTCACCGAGGACCGCGGTGACCACCTCGCCGAGCACAAGAAATACTTTTCCCGTAGGGACAACAACGGCAAGCAATACCGCACCCTGGAAGAGGTAATTGCGTATGTCAAGCCCAGTGCTCTCGTAGGATTGGCTGCGACGTTTGGTGTCTTCACCGAGCCCGCTATCCGCGCCCTCAAGGCATCTGTCGATAAGGGTGGCCCCAACCGCAGACCCATTCTGTTCCCTCTCAGCAATCCTCTCACCAAGGCCGAATGCACTTTTGAGCAGGCTGTCGAATGGACCGATGGTTCCGTCATATTTGCATCTGGCTCTCCTTTCCAGTCTCTCACCATCAAGGACAAGACCAACGGCATCGTCACGTACCACCCTAACC
>NZ_JAELTJ010000622.1 GCF_016428805.1 Achromobacter sp. ASV32 | reverse complement strand
ACCAGTGACGATGCCTACACAGCCATCTTCCTCATTATCGTCCCCCTTGCATGAGCCTTCTGCCCAACATTTCTGCCTTCAGCCTGAGTTCTTTTTTAACCTTCCCACCCCGCCACTTTGGTCGCCTTCCCCATTCGCCGGTTCCGAAGCATCCGGAGCATGTGTGGAGCGACATCATGAAGCCCTGATCAGACCCGCGAGTGTGGCAATGGAAATAGATCATGAGCCCCAAATGCACGTGCCTTGGCCCTCTCGCATCCACGACAATGAATGGTGCGAATCTGAGCTCATGCTTTCCTTCAGCGCGACACCGCAGAACAACGTCGACGACTGGACTTCCTCTGACACTGCCCAAGTTTCCCCAAGCCATGATTATATGAATCTTAGGGACGCCTGGCCTAGATCGCTGACTTTGATCAACAT
>NZ_JAELTJ010000621.1 GCF_016428805.1 Achromobacter sp. ASV32 | reverse complement strand
CGGCAGCGTCAGATGTGTATAAGAGACAGCAGTGATCCAGCGCGGCGTGGGCGCGGGAACTTGTTGCTTAGAGGGGTGTTTCTCGGCGGAGGCGTCGTGCGGGTCGAGGCGGGGGTCGATGCCATGGGCTAGCGACTCGATGTAGACGGGCTTCTTCTTTTGTACGCTCCACAGGGCTATTGAGCCGTTGTCGCTGCCGGTGACGAAGAGGTCGTCGTCTATCATGGCGATGCGGTCCATGCTGCCTTCGTGTTGTAGCGAGCGAGGGTCTACGCCTGGGTGACGTTGTTTCTTATCGATGGCGCCGCCGCGGAAGACGAGTTGTGTTTCTTCTGCGACTTTCCATAGACGGGCTGTGCGGTCGCGAGCGCCGACGCTTACGCAGCGTTCTTGGGCAAGGGCGTCAATGTCGACGATTTCGTC
>NZ_JAELTJ010000620.1 GCF_016428805.1 Achromobacter sp. ASV32 | reverse complement strand
ACATGGCCGCGTCGTACCGTTGAATCTCCAGTTCCAGTTCTTCCACGTGCGAGCTTGTATTATAAAATACAATCTCGAGGCTGGACCTCTTGACGTTTCCATTGTTGGTCAATGTCATGAGGACTTGAATCATTGGATGAATCTGAAAGACGGAATAGAGGATACCCTTGGCAGCCTCAATGACGGGATCAAACATCTTTGATTCACGGCGTCTCTCTGGCAGGATCGATAAACGGCGGACATATATGGGTCGATTGAGGTATTGCTCAGCAGATGCAGCCGGGCTCTCTGACCGCTGGGCAGTCCCTTGCATGGCTGAACCGTGGCTCAAACCACGATAATGATTGAAAGGTGCATCGGCATCCGTCTCATCCAACGTTCCAAGTTCTGACGTCTTCCTGGGAACCATCCCCATGCGTCGAC
>NZ_JAELTJ010000619.1 GCF_016428805.1 Achromobacter sp. ASV32 | reverse complement strand
CTACAGCACCCCATACTAATGGGTGGTGTTTGGATGATCTCATCAGGCCTTCTGCAGGCTGGCGATCGTCTGATGGTATGGTTCTGGTAATGGGCTTGCATGAAGGGGTGCCGAACTAGACACTCCACCAAGCCTCTTGAGGAACTTTGTCAAGCCTGAATCTCCGTTTGCGTCACTGAGTCGTGGTTTGGACTACTCATAATCCTTGTTTGTGTCCCGCGCTAGGTTATCTGTGCTGTGTCATTTGCTGTCGCCGTTTGAATTGTTTTTTGTCCCTCCCAATAGCAGCGCCACGGCATCCACTACTATGACTGGCTCGTCTAACCCCTACCCATCCATGCCAAGCCAACACCGTCGACCCTCTTTGAGATAGTTTTACCCGATTCTTGCTGTCATGCTTGGATTCACTAGCCTGCTCTGTAA
>NZ_JAELTJ010000618.1 GCF_016428805.1 Achromobacter sp. ASV32 | reverse complement strand
AAGCTCGGCGTCCCTGGGGCAGTCCTCCAAGCCTGGGGCTTGAGGTCTACCGATCATTTGATTCTTCTCATGCGTATCTCAGAAACCTACCCATCCACCGAAAGGTTCCTCGAGCTCTCCTCGCGACAGACCGTTTTGGAATTCCACTTTGGAAAGTGTGCGACGGAAAGGCCATCTGCTGCATCAGTATACTCTGTATACGCCGTCACTCGTCAGAACGACAGACCACCAAAATTGAATGGATTCGACGCTTCAGAGGATGAAGTAAATCATCCTTTTGAGCTGATAAATATGTCTAGTTGCATAGACAAGATCTTGAACTCTGATCTAATGAAGCTGGTTTCTCTCCGTCGCAAAACCAACACGGGTTGGGATGAGGCCCAAAGACTGCTTTCCAAATATGAACTCTTAGCATTCCCAGGC
>NZ_JAELTJ010000617.1 GCF_016428805.1 Achromobacter sp. ASV32 | reverse complement strand
GCGCAGATTCGCTTAGACACAGGCTTCTGCCACGGAAGCGTCATCTTTTTTTGCCGTGTCTAACGGAAGTCCTTATACCTAAGAAGGGTGTTATATTACGTCGCCGAACAGGCGGGGCATTCGGCAACTTTCTCTGCAGAGAGGTGGAGTTGGTCAACTTCAATTGCTGTTGTGCTGCAATCAGGCCACAACTTGCGCCTTTAGCTGCTCTACTACGAAAAGCTGTAATAGTAGTTGTTTAGTACACATGATATTAGCCAGTTAACCTGACTCGGGTGGCTTCTGCTTGATAAGTATAAGAACCTAATAAGGGCTAGATGTCTATTCCCTCACTTTTCTTACTATCTCACTGTCGGCGACATAATTCCTACCATCGGTCATTCTCCATACAACTTCAGCCTGCAGGCCGGCTCCACACCAACGC
>NZ_JAELTJ010000616.1 GCF_016428805.1 Achromobacter sp. ASV32 | reverse complement strand
CTCTTCAGACTGACCAACATACTTGTTGAGGACTTCGGGCCCGTTAATGACCTTTGGAGGACGGGCATTCAGCATTTTACCAATTTGTCTGGCAATAAGCGTCTTTCCGGTACCTGGAGGACCATATAGCAGCATACCCTTGACGTGAGGAATACCCATCTTGGCGACCAGGCCTGGAGGAAACACACGCGAGGCAAAGGCTCGACGGAAAATCGTAGAAAACTCGTCACCCAGACCACCAATGCCCATATCCTCAAACTTAAAGTCCGGGGCAAGAATAGCATTCGAGTTGGGTTTAGACATGGAGGGCTTGAGATTAAAGTCTCCCTTGCCATCGCGATGGAACAGTACCCGCGTTTGGTTCGTCAGGATACCCCTGGCCTCGGCTTCGCGATAGACTTGCTTGGATGAGTCGTCACTGGCC
>NZ_JAELTJ010000062.1 GCF_016428805.1 Achromobacter sp. ASV32 | reverse complement strand
GGGTTTGTACCCCCATCCGCTGCCGCATGGCCTGGGCTTCGAGGGCGCGGGCGTGGTCACCGCCGTGGGCGCCGACGTCAAGCATCTGAAAAAGGGCGACCGCGTCGCGTATGGCCAAAGCCCGCTGGGCGCATACGCCAAGGCGCGCAACGTGCCGGCGAACCAGGTCGTGAAGGTGCCCAAGGGCATCGGTTTCGACGAGGCCGCCGCGCTGATGCTCAAGGGCCTGACCGTGCAGTACCTGTTCCGTCAGACCTACCGCCTGCAAGGCGGCGAAACCATCCTGTTCCATGCAGCCGCCGGCGGCGTGGGCCTGATCGCCTGCCAATGGGCGCGCGCCCTGGGCGTGAAGCTGATCGGCACGGTGTCCAGCCCCGAAAAGGCCGAATTGGCCCGCGCCAACGGCGCCTGGGAAACCATCGACTACTCGCGTGAAAATGTCGCAGAGCGCGTGCTGGAACTGACCGGCGGCAAGAAGGTGCCGGTGGTGTACGACGGCGTGGGCAAGGACACCTGGGAAACCTCGCTGGACTGCATCGAGCCGCGCGGCCTGATGGTCAGCTTCGGCAATGCCTCCGGTCCGGTGTCGGGCGTCAACCTGGCCGTCCTGAACCAGAAGGGCAGCCTGTATGTCACGCGCCCGTCGCTGGGCGTGCACGTGAACACCCTGGAAAAGCTGCAAGCCGCGTCCGAGGAACTGTTCGACCTGGTCCTGAAAAAGAAGATCAAGGTCCGCATCGACCAGCGCTACAGCCTGGAGCAGGCAGGCGAAGCCCAGACCGCGCTGGCTTCCCGCAAGACCACCGGCGCCACGGTGCTGATGCTGGACTGATGCTTCGGCTGGCTGCCCGGTAACGGCGGAACGCGTAATCGCGTTCCGCTTTTTTTTCGTGCGCACCGGGACAAAACCCCATGCACGGGGCGACAAGCCAGCGCCGCGGCCCGTTGCTATTCTGGTTTCAACCTATCCGTTGGAGCCTTTCGCATGCCGTCCGCTCGCCCCACCACGAATGCCAACGTGTCCGACCGCCCGGAATGGGCCGCCATCCGCGAATTCATGATCGTCGACGGCAAGCCCCTGCGCCAGGGGCAGGGCGAGCCCATCGCCGTGTTCAATCCGGCCACGGGCGAAGTCATCGCCCAGCAGCTGGATGCCGGTCCGGCCCAGATCGATCTGGCCGTCCAGGCGGCGCGCCGGGCGTTCAGCGCCGGCCCGTGGCACGAACTGCTGCCCGCCGGGCGCGAGCGCCTGCTGCTGAATCTGGCCGATCTGGTCGAGCGCCACGGCAATGAACTGGCCCGCCTGGAAACCCTGAACAACGGCAAGCTACTGGGCGTGGCCCAGGGGCTGGAAGTCGGGGCGGGCGCCCAATGGCTGCGTTACATGGCGGGCTGGGCCACCAAGCTCACGGGCGATACGCTCGCCCTGTCCATTCCGTTCCCGCCGGGCGTCCAGTACAGCGCCTATACGTTGCCGCAGCCAGTCGGTGTGGTGGCCGCCATCATTCCCTGGAATTTTCCGCTGCTGATGGCCATCTGGAAAATCGCGCCTGCGCTGGCCGCCGGCTGCACGGTCGTGCTCAAACCCGCCGAAGAGACCCCGCTGACCGCGTTGCGTCTGGCCGAACTCGTCCTCGAAGCCGGCTTTCCGCCGGGCGTGGTCAACGTTGTCACTGGCCGGGGCGAAACCGCCGGCGCGGCATTGGTGGCGCACCCCGGGGTCGACAAGATCGCCTTCACCGGCTCCACCGAAGTCGGCAAACTCATCGGCCGGGCCGCCATGGACGACATGAAGCGCGTCTCGCTCGAACTGGGCGGCAAGTCGCCGGTCATCGTGCTGGACGATTGCGACCCCGATGTCGCGGTGCAAGGCGCCGCCGCTGCCATCTTCTTCAACCAGGGCCAGGTCTGCACCGCCGGTTCGCGGCTGTATGTGCAAAAGGGGCTCTACCCCAAGGTTGTGCAGGGGCTGGCCGATCTGGCCGCCGGCATGAAGCTGGGCTCGGGCTTTGATCCCGACACCCAGGTCGGCCCGTTGGTGTCGGCGCGCCACCAGCAGCGCGTCATGGACTACATCGCCATCGGCCGCGCGCAAGGCGGGCAGGTGCTGGCGGGCGGCACCGCGGGCGCCGGCGGCGGTTACTTCGTGCGGCCCACGGTATTTGCCGATGTGGCGCCCGATGCCCGCATCGTCCGCGAGGAAATCTTCGGGCCGGTGGTCGTCGCCCAACCGTTCGACACGCTGGACGACGCCGTGCGGCTGGCCAACGACAGCGCCTTCGGCCTGGGCGCCAGCCTCTGGAGCAACGACCTGTCCCGCGTGCAGCGCCTGATTCCACGCATCGACGCGGGCACGCTGTGGATCAACACCCACAACATGCTGGATCCGAACATGCCGTTCGGCGGTTTCAAGCAATCGGGCATCGGCCGCGAACACGGCCGCGCCGTGCTGGACATGTATCTCGAGAAAAAGTCGGTGTGTATCGCTTACTAGACTGACGGCTGCGTGAAGCAAGCCGGGAAATACCGGCGCACGCGCTGCCGCTACACCAAGGGGAAGGGCATGGCAGGCAATAAAAAAGGCCGGGGCCGGGCAGGCGCAGCACTGTTGCTGGCTTGCACGGCCACGGCGCAGACGGCATGGGCAGGAGACCCGAGCGCACGCGACTGGATCCCCGCGCCGGTGGGCACCAATATCATCGCAGGCTATCTGACCGGCCTGCGCTCATCGGGCCTGTATTCAGCCGGCAAGCGCGTGGACGGCGCCTCGGTGGACGTGGACGCGGTGATCTACCGCCAGATGCACTACCGCGATTTCTACGGCAAGACCGTGCAGCTGGAATTCATCGTGCCCATGTCGCGCACGACGATGGAATTGCCAGGTGCCTCGCGCGATCGCCAAACGGGGATCGGCGATGTCACCTTGGGGTCGGCCATCTGGCTCTACAACAATGAGCAGACCAAGACCTGGTTCGCCTGGGAGCCCTTTGTGGTCGCGCCCGTAGGGCGTTACGACGGCAAGCGGCCGGACACTTCGCCGGGCAAGAACCGCTGGTCCACCATCCAGGACTTTTCCTTCGTCAAGGGCGTGGGCGAGTCCACCTTCCTGGAAGCCATTGGCGAAGTCGAAATCTACGGCCGCAACACCGACTGGATGAGCCAGACCCTGAAAAAGGATCCGTCCTTCCGCTTTTTCGCGCTGGCTTCCACCAACCTCACGCCTGATACCTACACGGGCATACGGTACCGCTACGAAACGGGCGGACGCGAACGCGTCAGCGGCGAAACCGTCACCACCCGCGCGCGCAACCACCAGCTGGCGCTGGAACTGACCCACCAGATCAACGACGCCAACCAGATCCAGATGCAGTACATCCACGACCTGAAGGTCGAAAACGGCCCCCGCATGCGGGGCCTGCAGATGCGCTACGTCTACGCCTTTTAGGAGCCAACGGACATGACACCAGGAGACATCCAATGACTGCGCTTTGTGCTGACAGACGCGGCCCGCGGCGTGAGGTCGGGGCTTCGTTCCCGGACCCATCCCACGCGGCAACGCGAGCCGTGGGCCGGGCCGGCACCCACGCCGGAAAGTGGGCCGTGTGCGTGGCCTTGGCCGCGGCGGCGGGTCTGGCCCGGGCCGACCTGCCCAACGAGGAGCTCAAGGGTGGCACGCGGTTGCCGCCGGCAACGCCGCACCGGCTATATGTAATGGACGCCGTCTTCAACCACCTGGTCGACAGCCGCGTCAACATCTACGACGGCGATTCGTTGAAGTTCCTGGGGCTGGTGCCGGCGTCGTTCAACGGCCACATGACGGTGTCCGCCGACGGCAAAGACATCTACATCATGACGACCTACTACGAGCGCCTGAACCGCGGCAAGCGAACCGATGTGGTCGAGGCCTGGGACGCTGAAACCTTGACGCCCAAGTACGAGGTGCCGATTCCCGAGAAGCGGGCGCAGGCGCTGAATTACCGCAACTACCTCCAGCAAAGCTCGGACGGCGGCCTGCTGTTCGTGCAGAACGCCACGCCGGCGTCGTCGGTGACGGTCGTTGACCTGAAGACCCGCACCTTTGCCGACGAAGTGACTGCCTCGGCCGGCTGCTGGAGCATCATCGTGCCACCGTCGCGGCCGCGCAGCTACGCCAGCATCTGCGGCGATGGCACGTTCGTCACGGTTGACCTGGACGCGGCCGGCAAGCCGTCGGGCCAGCAGCGCAGCACGCCCATGTTCGATGTCGAAAAAGACCCGATCTTCACCCACACCGGCAACATCGGCGACACCTTTTATTTCGTGTCGTACGCGGGCAATGTCTACAGCGCCGACTTCAGCGGCAAGCAAGCCAGCTTCAGCGAACCGTGGCCGCTGCAGGACAAGTCCGGCAAGGACCGCGGCTGGCGGCCGGGCGGCTACAACCTGCTGGCGGTAAACCGCAATACCAAGCGCCTGTACGTGGGCATGCATCCGAACGGCGTCGAAGGCTCGCACAAGACGCCCGCCGCCGAGATCTGGGTGTATGACCTGACCACGCACAAGCGGCTGGCGCGCATGCCGGGCAGGAACGCGCTGTCGATGTCGGTCTCGCAAGACGACAAGCCGCGCCTGTTCACCCTGGATGGCGGCAACGTCAACGTGTATGACGCCGCGCCCGCCACGCCCGTGCTCAAGGGCACGATCCAGGGGGCGGGCGAAACCGCGCTGCAGGTCGAACCGCAACCCGGAGGCGCCCAATGAACGATCCTGTCTTGCTCTACGCCGCAAGCGCGGCGCTGGCATGCGTGCTGCTGCTGGGGGCGCTGGAAAAACTCAAGGACATGACGGGCTTTGCCGCTGCGGTCGCCGCCTACGAGATCCTGCGGGCCAGCCTGGGCGCAGGCTTTGCGTGGCTCTACGTCTTGACCGAGGCGTTGGCCGGGGCGTTGCTGTTGGCGCCTGCCAGCCGGTTCGCTGGCGCGGCGTTGGCGCTGCTGGCGCTGGCGGTCGCCACGGCTGGCGTGGTGGTCAATCTGGTGCGCGGGCGCCGCGACATCGATTGCGGCTGCGGCGGTCCCGCATTCCGGGCTGCGGCGGCGCGCGGCGCCGGTCTGTCGTGGTGGATGGTGCTGCGCAATACGGCGCTGGCACTTTGGACGCTGCCGGCCTTCGGCGCCGCGCAGGGCGCCTCGCGCGACCTGCAATGGGCCGACGCCGCCTCGGTCTTTGGCCTGACGCTGAGCGCGGTGGCCTTGTATTTCACCGTCAATCACCTGCTGGCTTCGCACCTGAAGCTGCAGCATCTGCATAACTAAGACCCACGGAGCGACATATGCAAGCCTTGATCATTTCCAATTTCCTGCTGTGGGGCGTGGTGCTGTGCCTGCTGCTGGTCATCCTGGCGCTGTCGCGCCAGATCGGCGTGCTGTACGAGCGCGTGGCGCCGATGGGCGCGCTGACCATGGACAAGGGACCGGCGGTGGGCGAGCCTGCGCCCCGTTTCGAGCTGTCCGACCTGCTGGGCCGCCGGCTGACCATCGGCGAGCGCGGCCAGCACAGCCAATTGCTGTTTTTTCTGTCGCCCACCTGCCCGGTGTGCAAGAAACTGCTGCCCATCCTGAAGTCGGTGGCGGGCACCGAAAGCGCGTGGCTGCGCATCGTGCTGGCCAGCGACGGCGAAATGCCCGAACACCTGGCGTTTTACCGGCAGGCGGGGCTGGAACGCTTTCCCTACTTGCTGTCCACCGAGCTGGGCATGAAGTTCCAGATCAGTAAGCTGCCCTATGCCGTGCTGCTCGACGAGTCCGGTGTGGTGCGCGCCAAGGGCCTGATCAATTCCCGCGAGCAGCTGGAAAGCCTGTTCACGGCCAAGGAGCTGGGCGTCGCGTCGGTGCAGGAATTTCTTGCGGCAGGCGTCCTTGCGGCAGGCGGTCTTGCGGCAGGCGTCCCTGCGGCAGGCGTTCTTGCGGCAGGCGATCCTGCGGCAGGCGCTCCTGCGGCAGGTCAGCCCGCAACTGGGGCGGCTACGGCAGGAACGTTTGCCACCGCCGGTTCGCTGCAAGAGATCCGCATTTCGCGCAAGGAGAACAGCAATGCTCTGGTTGGATAAGCTCGGCGAGCGCGCAACGCGCTCGATGGCGCATGCCACGTCGCGACGCAGCGTCTTGAACCGCATCGGCCGCGTGATGGTGGGCGCCGCCTTTTTGATGCCGGTGCTGCCGGTGGCCCGGACGGCGTCGGCGGCGGGCAAGAAGCCGCAGACGGACGACACGGCCTGCGACTACTGGCGCTATTGCGCGGTGGACGGCTTCCTGTGCTCGTGCTGCGGCGGCAGCACGACGTCCTGCCCGCCGGGCACGTCGCCGTCAGCCGTGTCCTGGGTGGGCACTTGCCACAATCCGCTGGACGGCAAGGACTACCTCATCAGCTACAACGATTGCTGCGGCAAGACGGCCTGCGGCAAGTGCATGTGTGCGGCTGCCGAGCGCGAGCGTCCGGGCTACCAGATGTTCCTGCACAACGATGTGAACTGGTGTATGTCCAACGAGTCGTCCATATTCCACTGCACCACCTCCGTGATCGTGGGATTGGCCAAGAAGAAGCCATGAGCATCGGCTCCGTGCAATCCCGTTGCCGGCGTTGGCGCGGCCGGGTCGCCGCGCTGGCCTTTGCCACGGTGACCGGGGCGCAGGCCGCAGGAACTCCCGCTGCCGGGGCGCCCGCCGCAGGATCGCCCGCCGCAGGATCGCCCGCCGCAGGATCGCCTGCCGCAGGATCGCCTGCCGCAGGATCGTCCGCCGGGGAATTGCCCGCTGCCGTCGCGCCTGACAGGCTGCGACAGGCCGCGCGCGCCGACTTTGTGCTGCAGTGTGCCGGCTGCCATCGGGTCGACGGCCGCGGCAGCACGCCTCACGGCATTCCTGATTTCCGCAATTCGGTCGGGGCGTTTGTGCATCTGCCCGCGGGGCGCGAATACCTGGTCCGCGTGCCCGGGGCGGCCTATTCCCAACTGAGCAACGCCGATCTGGCGGCGGTGCTCAACTGGTTGTTGCTGACGTTCAGCCCTGCGCAATTGCCCGCCGACTTCCGGCCTTACACCGAAGGCGAGGTGGCCGCCGCCAGGCCACGGCGCTATGACGACGTGGTGCCGGTGCGTCACGAATTGGCCCGGGAGCTGGCGAAGCTGGGGTTTACATTGTCTGACTACTCCTACGGCAGCGCCCGCAAGCCCTGAAACCGCGCGGCTTTTAGGGGTTGTCACGGATACTCCCGGTCAGGCGCTCGGTGATAGAAAGAAGGCAGCCATTTGTTCCATGCCGCGCGCCGGAGTCCCCATGTCCCATCGCCTCGTACGCAGCGCGCCCCAGCAGTTCCGGGATTGCGCCAGCTGGAAAGAAAACATCAGCAACACCTTTGTCCCGCTGGAGGTCTCCGCGGTCAATCCCACCGCTTTTCGCAGCAGCGTGGCGGTCGATTCGCTGGGGTGGATGCAAATCTGTGAAATGCATACCGGGGCGCAACGCGTGCGCCGCACCAAGCATCTGGCCGACCGCGCCGAGGTCTCGGGCTACAAGGTGACGCTGCAATTGGAAGGGCGCAGCGAAATCCGCCAGGCCGCTCGCACCGCCTTGCTGATGCCCGGTGAATGGGGCATCTACGATACGACGCGCCCGTACGAGGTCGACGTCGACGACGACGCCCATTTCCTGGTGATGCAAGTGCCCGGCAAGCAATCCGACGCCTGGCAGCCTTTCATGCAGAATGCCGTGGCGCGCAGCTTCAGCGCCCGCCAGGGGTGCGGGCGCATGGCCATGGATCTGTTGCGGGTGGCGCTGAATGAACAGGCGCATCTGTCGGACAGCGCCTCGTGGGACGCCGCCAATGCCGTCATGCAGATGATGGGGCTGGACATCAGCGAAAGGGCGGGCGGGCGCGCGGGACAGGATCCGGCTGAAATGCGGCAGGCGCAATTGCGCCGGGTGCAGCAGTACCTGATCGAGAACCTGCACGATCCGGACCTGTCTCCCGCCACCGCGGCTGTGGCCTTGCGCGTATCGCGGCGGTATCTGTACAACCTGTTTGCCCAGGCGGCCACCACGCCGGCCGATTTCATCCTGAGCGCGCGGCTCGAGCGTTGCCGCCACATGCTTGGCGACGCCGCGCAGACCGCCCGGCAGATTGGCGACATCGCGTTCCGGCATGGCTTTTCCGATGCGGCGCGCTTCAGCCATGCCTTTCGCAACCGCTACGGCGTGTCGCCCTCGGAATACCGGCGCAAGGGTGGCCTGCCGAGCGAGTCCGCCTGATATGGCCCAAGCATCCAGGCCCGTCAAAGAAAAAGGAGCCTTCTGAAGGCTCCTTTTTCTTTGACGGGCCGGATAGCCCTTAGAGGCTTTCCTCGTTGATCAGGTCTTCCTTGCCGTAGAACTTCACGCCGATGTGGATGCGTTCGCGGCCCTGGGCGCGGCGGTGGCGGTTGGTGTCGCGCAGCGAATAGACGCAGCCGCAATATTCCTGCTGGTAGAAGTTTTCGCGTTTGCTGATTTCGATCATGCGCGACGACCCGCCGCCCTTGCGCCAGTTGTACGTCCAGTAGATCAGGTCGTCGTAGCGCGCGGCGGCGCGTTCGCCGCAGCCGTTGATCTGATTCATGTCTTTCCAGCGCGAGATGCCGAGCGAGCTGGTGATGGTGTCGAAACCGTGCTCGTGGGCATACAGGGCCGTACGTTCGAAGCGCATGTCGAAGCAGGCCGTGCAGCGCTCGCCGCGCTCGGGGGCGTTTTCCATGCCCTTGACGCGCTCGAACCAGTTGTCCATGTCGTAGTCGGCGTCGATGAACTCGATGCCGTGCTGTTCGGCGAAGCGGATGTTCTCCTGTTTGCGGATCTCGTACTCTTTGACCGGATGGATGTTCGGGTTGTAGAAGTAGATCGCGTAGTCGATGCCCGACGCGGTCATGGCTTCCATGACTTCGCCGGAACAGGGCGCGCAGCACGAGTGCATCAGCACTTTGCTGCGGCCGGCGGGCAGGTCGAGTTTGGGGCGCACGAGTTCGGACATGTCTGGCAGGGCAAGTAAGGCGGAAAACCCCTTATTTTACGACGAGTTGGCGCGTTTGCACGGGGGGCGCCCCAACGTGTCCGCCAAGGCGTCCCCGATTGCATCAACCGAACACCGCGCCCCAGAGTTCGCGCACGGCGGCGCGCTCGGCCTGCAACTGGTCCGGAGCCACGCGGGCCTTTTCCACCCCCTGCATGCGCAACTGGTGCTGAACGCGGCGCAACACGCGGTAGGCGTCGCCCGCGCGGGCGGCCAGGCCGGGGTCGATCAGGCCCGCTTCACCCGCCAGGCGCAGCAGGGTGATGTTGCCCAGGTTGCGCACCAGCATGGGGTGGGTGCCGGCATGGCATAGCACCAGGTACTGGGTCACGAATTCCACGTCGACCATGCCGCCGCTGTCGTGCTTCAGGTCGAAGCGGCCGCTGCTGTTCGGGTGGCCGGCGTTGATCTTCTCGCGCATTGCCAGCACTTCGTCGCGCAGCGCGGCGGCATCGCGCGGCATTACCAGTATGGCTTCGCGGATCTGCTCGAAACGCTGGCCGACCTCGACGTCGCCCGAGGCGTAGCGGGCGCGGGTCAGGGCCTGGTGCTCCCAGGCCCAGGCGTGCTTCTGCTGGTACTGCTCGAAGGCCTCGACGGAGACCGCCAACAACCCCGCATCGCCGTCGGGCCGCAGGCGCAGGTCGATTTCGTACAGGCGGCCGGACGAGGTCATGGTGGACAGCCAGGATGTCATGCGCCGGCCCAGCTTGGCGTAGACCTCGGCGGCATCTTCGCGCGGATCGTCGTAGAGGAACACCAGGTCCAGGTCCGAGGCATAACCCAGTTCCTTGCCGCCCAGTTTGCCGTAGGCGATCACGGCGAAGCGCGGCGCGGCGCCGGGGACTTTGTTCACCAGCGGCCAGGTGCGGCGGATGGTCTCGGTCAGCAGCAGGTCGGCCAGGGCCGACAACTGGTCCGCCAGTTTCTCGACGGTCAGCTCGCCTTCCAGATCCTGGGCCAGCAGTTGGAAGCTGGCTTGGCGCTGCACGTCGCGCATCAGGTTCATCTGGCGTTCGATGTCCGGATCGCCGTCGGGCAGGCGGCAGGCGTCCAGGTCGGCGCTCAGTTGGCGCGCGATCTGGGTGAAATCCAGCGGTTCGAACAGGGTGCGCCAATCGATCAGGCTGTCCAGCAGCAAGGGGTGCTGCGTCAGGTATTGGGCCGCCCAGGGGCTGGCGGCCACCATGCGGGCCACCCGCGCCAGGGTGTCCGGGTATTCCGCCAGCAGCGCCAGGTAGGCGCTGCGCTGGGCGATTTTCTCGATCAGGTCGAACAGGCGCACGGCGGCGTCCAGCGGCGCGGTCGTCTGGCGCGCGGCGCGCAGCGCGGCGGGCAGCAGCACTTCCATGCGGCGCCGGCTGCTTTCCGGCAGGCTGCGGATGCGGTGGCTGCCGAGCAGTGTCTCGGTGCGGCGCAGCAGGTCCTGGGCTTCGTCGCCGAAGGCCTGGCGGATCTGTTCGGCCAGCTCGCATTCGCTGTCGGCCTCGTCCGCGGCGGTGCCGCCGTTGGCATCGGCCGCGCCGGCGGCGTCGTCGGTATCCATGCCCACCATGCGGAAGACGTTGCGGAAGGTCTGCGAGACGAACTGGCGATGCGCTGCCAAGGTGCTTTCGAAGTCGTCCGCGCTCAGCCCCAGGGCGGCGGCCAGGCCGGCGCGCAGCGCGGGGTCGCCGGGCAGCAGGTGGGTCTGCTCGTCTTCGCGGTATTGCAGGGCGTGTTCGGTGCGGCGCAGGAAGCGGTAGGCTTCTTCCAGGCGGTGCGCGTCTTCCTCGGGCACCAGGCCGGCCACGCGCTCGGCGTGCAGGGCGTCGAGCAGGCCGCGCTTCTGCAGCGCGGGCATGCGGCCGCCGCGGATCAATTGGGCCAACTGCACCACGAATTCGATTTCGCGGATGCCGCCATCGCCCAGCTTGATGTTGTTGGCGCTGTCGATGCCGTTGCGGGCCATGGCGCGGCGTTGCCAATCCTGGCGGATGCGCTCGCGCAGGGCGCGCAGCGCGGCCAGCGCGTCAAAGTCGAAGTACTTGCGGTACACGAAGGGCACGCGCAGGCTTTCCAGTTGCCGCGCTTGCGCCGCGCTGTCGCTGCCTTCGAACGCCTGGCCCGGCATCAGGCGCGCCTTGAGCCAGGCGTAGCGCTCCCATTCGCGGCCCTGGCCGATCAGGTAGTGTTCCAGCGCGTCCAGGCTCCAGGCCAGCGGGCCGGCGTCGCCGTCGGGGCGCAGGCGCAGATCGGTCCGGAACACCTGGCCGTTCGCGTCCACCTCGGACAGCACCGGCATCATGCGGCGGGTCAGGCGCCCGTAGAACTCGTGATGGCTGATGCGGCGCGGGCCGTCGGTGTCGCCTTCCTCGCCGTACAGCATGATCAGGTCGATGTCGGACGACACATTCAATTCGCAGCCGCCCAGCTTGCCCATGCCCACGATCAGCATTTCCTGGGGCAGGCCCGTCGCCGGATCCCGCGGGACGCCGTGCACAGCGGCCAGGTCGGCGGCTACGCTGCGGTAGGCCGATGCCACCGCCAGGTCGGCCAGCGCCGTCATGGCGCCGACCACTTCCTCGAGCGGGGCCAGCCCGGCCAGGTCGCGCACGATCAGGGTGCTGAACACCCGCTCGCGCAGCTTGCGCAGCACCTGGCGGCATTGGTCCACCGGCAGGACGTCCGGCGCCGCGGGACCTGCCAGCTCGGCCTGCCACTGCCCCAGCCGCTCGGGCGTGACGGGCTGGAGCACGGCGTTTTCCAGCCAGGCGGCCAGATCCGGATGTGCGTCCAGACGGCGGCGCAGATGGCCGGACCAGGCAAGGGCGGGGGCAAGCAGGGAGGGCGTGGACATGGCGATCGGGCGGGAGACGAAAGGGCGCGTTTCAGGTATAAGTGGGGACGATACCGCAAGACATATTCTCCTGCCCACCGATCCGTGTCTGTTTCAAAAAAAGTGCTCTGCTGCCTGTTCTGGGCGGCGCTGACGATATATAGCGTCGTGGCCGTCGGGCTCTTGGGCGTGCGCTATTGGGTCTTGCCGCGCGTGGACCAGTGGCGTCCCCAGATCGAAGCCTACGCCAGCCAGGCGTTGGGCGCGCGCGTCACGATCGGCACCATCCGGGCGGACTGGCAGGGCCTCAATCCCAGTCTGGAGCTGTCCGCCGTTCAAGTCCACGACGGCGTGGCCGATCCGGTGCTGGCGCTGCCGACGGTATCGGCGGTGCTTGCCTGGCGCAGCATCCTGACCCTGTCGCCCACCTTGCTGCGCCTGCGAGTGGAACAGCCCGAGCTGACCTTGCGCCGCGACGCGGACAACCACTTGTGGGTGGCCGGCCAGAACATCGACCTGAATGCCAGCGATCACCGGTCGGACCTGGACCATCCCGCGCTGCGCTGGTTGCTGGCGCAACGTGAACTGCAGATCCGGGGCGCCCGGATTCGCTGGCAGGACGACCTGCGCCAGGCGCCCGACCTGGTGTTCAACCAGGTCGATTTCCTGGTCCGCAACGGCAGCTTGTCGCACCGCTTCGTGCTGCGGGCGGACGCCGACGCGGCGCTGGCCCGCAAGGTGGACCTGCGCGGCGAGTTCAACCGCAGCCTGTTCGCCGGCAGCGCGTCCAATCCGGCCAACTGGAGCGGCCAGCTGTACGCTGCCGTCGAAGATGCCGAACCGCAGGCCTGGGCGCCGTGGGCGCCGCCGCCTCCCGTCACGGGGCGCATCAGCGGCCGGGCCTGGCTGCAGCTGGATCACGGCAAGTTCACCACGCTGACGGCGGACGTGGCAGCGCGCGGCATCGGCTGGTCGGGCGCTGCCGACGGACCAGGGGTGCGCAGCGGCTATGCCCAGGTCCGCCTGGAGGGCACGCCCGGCGATTTCATCCAGAGCGACAGCGTGCCGCTCGAACGCAGCGCCGGCGCGGCGAACCTGTTGGTGAAGGGCCGCCTCGAACAACTGCGCGTAGCCTTGCCCGGCGTGTTCGAGCAACCTGAACTGGTGGCCGACGAATTGGCGCTGGACGCCCAGATCAAAGGGGCCGATGCAAGCAACTGGTTCGTTGACGTGAGCCAGCTGCGGATGACCAACGCCGACCTGGACGTCCGTCTGCAGGGCCAGTGGCGCAAAGAGGGCAAGACGGCGGCGGGCAGCGTCGACATGCGCGGCACCCTGGTACGCGGCGCCATGAATGCGATCCACCGCTACCTGCCGCTCGAGGTCAATGCCGACGCCCGGGAATGGCTGGCCACGGGCCTGCCCGCCGGCCAGATGGAATCGGCTGCGATCACGCTCAAGGGCGATCTGGACGATTTTCCTTTTGCGGCGCAGGGTTCGACGGGCGAATTCGTCATTGCCGGCGCCTACACCGGCGCCAAGGTCGATTACGCGCCGGCGCGCGCCAACCGCAAGGGCTGGCCGATGCTCGAAAACCTGTCCGGCAGCTTCCGGGTCGACAAGGTCAGCCTGGTGCTGGATAGCCCGGGGGGCGCCGTGGCCCATACCGGCGCGGGCCAGACGGTGACGCTGGGGGCGGTGACCGCCGCCATCCCCGACATGGAGCACCAGGCGGAATTGACTGTCAACGGCGACACCAGCGGCACCGTGCCCGCCTATCTGGCGCTGGCCGAAAACTCGCCGCTGGGCGGGTTGCTGGATGGCGCGCTGGACGAGGCCCGCGGCACCGGTAACTGGCGCATGCCGTTGAAGCTGAAAGTGCCGCTGATGAATACCGACGACACCCAGGTCGAAGGCAAGATCCAGTTCGCCGACAACACCTTCACCTTCATGCCGGAAATGCCGCTGCTCAGCCAGATGCACGGCGACCTGGATTTTTCGGAAAAAGGGGTGCATGCCAAGGAGATCCGGGCCCAGTTCCTGGGCGGCCCGGTCAAGATTTCCGGCAGCCTGGCCCAACCCAAGGATGTCCTGCGGTTCGATGGCACGCTGACGGGGGCGGGGCTGACGCAGATCAGCAATACACCGTCGATGTCGCGTTTTTCGGGCAAGGCTGCCTACAAGGGCACGGTCGGCTATCAGCGCGGCGGCTCGGTCGAACTGACGATGGAATCCGATCTGGCCGGCATGGCGATCAACATGCCCGCGCCGGTGGGCAAACCCGCGTCGACCGCGCAGTTGCTCAAGTTGCAATGGGGCGCCGCGCAAGACCGCGGCACCAAGGGCCGCCGCTGGCTGACCGCCAGCCTGGGTGACAACCTCAATGCGCTGTTCGAGCGCGATCCGGCAGATGCGGCGCCCTCGTACTTTGCGCGCGGCACGCTGGGTATCGGCCGGCCCGCCAGCCTGCCTGAGCGCGGGCTAAGCCTGAGCGCCACCTTGCCCGAACTGGACATGGACGCCTGGGAAGCGGTGTCCGAAGGCTTCAACGCGCCTGCCGCCAAGGGGAAGGCGGCCGGGCGGCCGCTGATGCCGCCGGCTGAACGCGTGAGCCTGGCCACCGGCGTCCTGCGCACCAGCGGCTATACGCTGAACGACCTGACGCTATATGCGACCCGGCCGGCCCCGGCCCAATGGCGCGTGGACCTCGAATCGCGCCAGGCGGCCGGTTCGCTGTCGTGGCGCGAGGCCTCGGGCGCCATCGCCGGCCAGATCACCGCCCGTCTCAAGCACCTGGCGCTGGGCGGCGCCGACGATACCAACGAGGCCGACAAGGCGCTGTCGTCGGGTAGCGATCTATCCGATATCCCGGCCATCGACCTGCAAGCCAAGGAATTCAAGCTGTATGGCAAGAACCTTGGCGAATTGCAGGTGCTGGGCACCAATCTGGAGCGGGGCCGCCAATGGCGCCTGGACAAGCTGTCGATCACCAATGACGCCGCTTCGCTGAACGCGACCGGCGCCTGGCGGCTCGAAGGGCCGGATCGCGGCCTGACGGTGGACGCCGCCGTGAAATTCGAGAATGTCGGCAGCTTCATGGACCGCATCGGCTTCGAGCACGTGGTGTCGGGCGGCACGGGCAGCGTCAAGGGCAAGGCGACCTGGCGCAATCTGCCCTGGACCCACAATATTGCCGACGTGGTCGGCGAAGCCGACATCAGCCTGGACAAGGGCCGCTTCATGCACGTGAATTCCCGCACGGCGCGGCTGCTGGAACTGCTGTCCTTGCAGTCGCTGCAGCGTCTGGCCCGGCTGGACGTCAACCCGACCAACCTGCTGCGCGACGGCTTCCCGTTCGACACCGTGCGCGGCCAGGTCAAGCTGGCCGATGGATCGCTGACCACCGAGGGCTACAAGCTGAACGGCCCGGTCGCCGCCATCGTGCTGGCCGGCGGCGTGAACATCGTGCAGGAACGCTGGAATCTCAAGGCGGTGGTGATTCCCAACCTGGATGCCAGCGGGGCAGCGATGGTGACGGCCCTGGCCGTCAATCCGCTGATCGGCCTGGGCGCGTTCGTGACCCAGTGGCTGCTCAAGCAGCCGCTGGCCCGGGCCATGACCATGGAATACGCCGTGACGGGCAGTTGGGACGATCCGCAGATCGATCCGATCGACGCTTCAGGCAAGCCGGCGCCCAAGCAGACGCCCAAGCCGCGCAGCCTGGAAGAGTTCATCGAGCACTGAACTGGCCGGACCGCCCGGGCCTGACATTGGGATACAGACCGTACAGACAGCAACCCGGCTCTGCCTATAAGCTGCGTCAGTCCCAATACTGATGGAGCTGACAGATGCCCACGTCCCGTATCCGCATGGCAACGGCGGTTGCACTGATGAGCGTTTCCGCCTGGGCCCAGGCCCAGAGTCTGGTGCTGCCCAGCATCCCCGAGGCGACGGATGCCATTGTCGACATGCTGGAGGGCACCGGTCTGTCGCGCCCGTCCAAGGTCAAGCTGGGCACCTGCGTGGCCGCCGACGCAGCCACCCACCCGGGGCAGGTGGCGTGCACGGTGGCGGTCACGATGGGGGCCGCGGTCAACGAAAACCAGATGGACTTCTACAAGCAGGGCAAGACGTGGAAGGCCCAGCCAAGTGCTTCCCAGGACAAGCTGCCATTCCCCGATCCCAAGTTGCAATAACCGCCGGTCTGAAAATCAGACGGAAATAGTGGGCTGAACGTCGCCCAATAAAACATTTGGCGAGGACCGCCGTGGGGCAATCCTCGCCAAATCAATGCCTATCGTGCAGAGCCGGCTTACTTCTTCTTCATCATGTCGAAGAATTCGGCGTTGGTCTTGGTGGCGCGCATCTTGTCCAGGATGAATTCCATGGATTGGACTTCGTCCATGTCGTGGATGAACTTGCGCAGCACCCAGACCTTTTGCAGCAGGTCCGGGGCGATCAGCAGTTCTTCGCGGCGGGTACCCGACTTGTTCAGGTTGATGGACGGGTAGACGCGCTTTTCAGCCAGACGGCGCTCAAGGTGGACTTCGGAGTTGCCCGTGCCCTTGAATTCTTCGTAGATGACTTCGTCCATGCGGCTGCCGGTTTCGATCAGCGCGGTGCCCAGGATGGTCAGCGAACCGCCTTCCTCGAGGTTACGCGCCGCACCGAAGAAGCGCTTGGGGCGCTGCAGGGCGTTGGCGTCCACGCCGCCGGTCAGCACCTTGCCGGAGGCCGGCACAACGGTGTTGTAGGCGCGGGCCAGGCGGGTGATCGAGTCCAGCAGGATCACCACGTCCTTCTTCATTTCGACCAGGCGCTTGGCCTTTTCGATGACCATTTCCGCAACCTGCACGTGGCGGGTGGCGGGTTCGTCGAACGTCGAGGCCACGACTTCGCCGCGCACGGTGCGCTGCATTTCGGTCACTTCTTCCGGGCGCTCGTCGACCAGCAGGACGATCATGACGGCGTCAGGGTAGTTGGTGGTGATGGCGTGCGCAATGTGCTGCATCATCACCGTCTTGCCCGATTTGGGGCTGGCGACGATCAGGCCGCGCTGGCCCATACCGATGGGGGCGAAGACGTCAAGGATACGGCCCGTGAGGTTTTCTTCGCTCTTGATGTCGCGTTCCAGACGCATGGTCCGGTTCGGGTGCAGCGGCGTCAGGTTCTCGAACATGATGCGATGCTTGATCGCTTCAGGCGCTACGCCGTTGACCTTGTCCACCTTGACCAGGGCGAAATAGCGCTCGCCGTCTTTGGGCGTGCGCACTTCGCCTTCGATCGAGTCGCCGGTGTGCAGGTTGAAACGGCGGATCTGGGACGGCGAGATGTAGATATCGTCTGTGCTGGCCAGATACGAGGTCTCGGGCGAGCGCAGGAAACCGAAGCCGTCGGGCAGGACTTCCAGCACGCCGTCGCCAAAGATCTGCTCGCCTTGCTTGGCGCGCCGTTTCATGATGGCGAACATCAGCTCCTGCTTGCGCAGGCGGTTGGCGTTCTCGATTTCCAGGCCAGCGGCCATTTCCAGCAGCTGCGAGACATGCAGCGCCTTCAGTTCGTTGAGGTGCATCGCGGTGAGTGGTGGGGGAAAAGTATAGGAGAGGTCTGGCGGCGCGCCACGGACGGGCTCGCGCGGTATTGAATGAGCGCCGCCACCAGGGCGGCGCCTTCGCTCACAGCACGCAGTTTACAACGCGCCGTCCAGGAATGCGGTGAGTTGCGACTTCGACAGCGCGCCAACCTTGGTGGCGGCAGCTTGGCCGTCTTTAAAGAGCATAAGGGTGGGGATGCCACGGATGCCGTACTTGGAGGCGGTGCCCTGGTTTTCGTCCACGTTCAGCTTCGCGATCGTCAGGCGACCTGCGTACTCGGTGGCGACTTCTTCCAGGATCGGGGCAATCATCTTGCAGGGGCCGCACCAGGCAGCCCAGTAGTCCACCAGCACCGGCTGGCCGGATTTCAACACATCGGCATCGAAGCTCGCGTCACTGACGTTCTTGATTTGGTCGCTCATGATGGTGATTCTCGGTTCGGCAGCAAAAGGCGCGAAAAAAGGGACGCGCCTTGCCGTTGTTCTTGTTTGTGGAATGGATTAAAGCATACCACTGTCAATAACAACAGGCACACCACTGTTTATAACAACAGGGTTTCTCGCTTTTGTGTAGGATGTCGCGGCGCAGTTGTCGTGATCGGGGAGGTTGAACCCGGCTACGCTCGCTGTGTCTATCGTCATCCTACCGAATTCGGACCTGGTCAGGTCGTGCGCATCCCACCCGGAGCCGCGCAGAATCTGGGCTTATCCGTAAAATGTCGGTTTTTTTCCACAGATGTTGGGGATAACTTGGCCACTCCACGTTACAACGAGGCGTCCATCCGCGTCCTGAAGGGGCTGGAGCCCGTGCGCCAGCGCCCGGGCATGTACACCCGCACCGAAAACCCTCTGCACGTTGTGCAGGAGGTCATTGATAACGCCGCAGACGAGGCCCTGGCCGGCTACGGCAAACAGATACAGGTCACGCTGCACCTCGACGGCAGCATTTCCGTCGAAGACGACGGCCGCGGCATTCCCGTCGGCCTGCATCCCGAAGAGCACGCGCCTGTCGTGGAACTGGTGTTCACCCGCCTGCACGCGGGCGGCAAGTTCGACAAGGCCGGCGGCGGCGCCTACGCCTTTTCCGGCGGCCTGCACGGGGTCGGCGTGTCCGTTACCAACGCCCTGGCGACCCGGCTGGAAGTCGTGGTCTGGCGCGACGGGGCGGTCAACCGTCTGGTGTTCAAGGGCGGCGACGTCGCCGAGCCCCTGGCGCCCTACGACCAGGGCGGCCGCAAGAAGTCCGGCACCCGCGTGCGGGTCTGGCCCGACGCGAAATACTTCGACAGCCCCAATATTCCGCTGGGCGAGCTGACGCACCTGCTGCGCAGCAAGGCCGTGCTGCTGCCGGGCGTGAAGGTCCTGCTGGTCAATGAAAAGACCGGCGACACCAAGACCTGGCAATACCAGGACGGCTTGCGCGGCTACCTGGCCGAAGCGCTGTCCGGCGCCGAGCTGATGGTGCCGTTCTTCGAAGGCGAGCAATACGCCGGCGCCGACCACGAAAACTTCGCCGAAGGCGAGGGCGCCCAATGGGTCGTGGCCTGGACCGAAGACGGCAACGCGGTGCGCGAGTCCTACGTCAACCTGATCCCCACGCCGGCAGGCGGCACCCACGAATCAGGCCTGCGCGAAGGTCTGTTCGCCGCGGTCAAGGGCTTTGCCGAACTGCACAGCCTGCTGCCCAAGGGCGTCAAGCTGTTGCCCGAAGATGTGTTCGCGCGCGCCAGCTTCGTGCTGTCGGCCAAGGTGCTGGACCCGCAATTCCAGGGCCAGATCAAGGAGCGCCTGAACAGCCGCGACGCGGTCCGCCTGGTGGGCGGCTTTTCCAAGAGCGCGCTCGACCTCTGGCTGCACAGCAATGTGGAATACGGCAAGAAGCTCGCCGAGCTGGCCATCCGCCAGGCGCAGGCGCGCCAGCGTTCGGCGCAAAAGGTCGAAAAGCGCAAGAGCTCCGGCGTGGCCGTGTTGCCGGGCAAGCTGACCGACTGCGAATCCAGCGATGCCAGCCGCACCGAAGTCTTCCTGGTCGAGGGCGATTCGGCCGGCGGCTCGGCCAAGATGGGCCGCGACAAGGAATTCCAGGCCATCCTGCCGCTGCGCGGCAAGGTGCTCAATTCCTGGGAAGTCGACCGCGACCGGCTGTTCGCCAACAACGAAATCCATGACATTTCCGTTGCCATCGGCGTGGATCCCCACGGTCCGAACGACACGCCGGACCTGTCGGGCCTGCGCTACGGCCGCATCTGCATCCTGTCCGACGCCGACGTCGACGGCTCGCACATCCAGGTGCTGCTCCTGACGCTGTTCTACAAGCACTTCCCCAAGCTGGTCGAGGCCGGCAACGTGTACGTGGCCAAGCCGCCGCTGTTCCGCCTGGACGTGCCGGCGCAGGGCAAGCGTCCGGCGCGCAAGATCTACTGCCTGGACGAGGGCGAACTGGAGGCCGCGCAGGACAAGCTGCGCAAGGAAGGTTCGCGCGAAGGCGCCTGGGCGGTCAGCCGCTTCAAGGGCCTGGGCGAAATGAACCCAGAGCAGCTCTGGGAGACCACCATGAACCCGGACACGCGCCGGCTGTTGCCGGTGGGCTATGGCGACCAGACGCCCGAAGACACCACCCGCATGTTCGACATGCTGATGGGCAAGGGCGAGTCCTCGCAGCGCCGCGCCTGGATCGAAGAAAAGGGCAACCTGGCGGAGCTGGACATCTGATGACGCAGGCCTCGTCGCCGTCCGCGTCCATGGTGGTCGACCTGACCGCCGACGACTATGCGGATTTCTCGGCTTACGTGTACAAGCGTCCGGAGCTGCGGCGCCGCCGCTACCGGTCGCACCTGCGCTTTGCCATCCTGATGGTCGTGGTCCTGCTGGCCTACCTGGTCTGGCAGACCTGGGACGGTCATGGACCCAACTGGAGCCTGGTATTGCCGGTGTACTTCGAGGGCCTGGCCGTGGGGCTGGGCATCCTGGTGCTGCTGGCGCTGGCCTACGAGTTCGTGCTGCCCGGGCTGGTGCGCATGAACACGCGGCGCATGCTGGCCAAGCGGCCCGACGGGCTGTTCCTGGGCCGTCACGAACTGGTCTTCGGGCCGCAAGGCATCCAGGACACGGTGGCCGACGCGTCCGGGCAACTCGCCTGGGGTGACGTGCGGCGGGTCGAGGAAACGCCACAACATCTTTACGTCATCCTGGGTACCTTGCAGGGCGTGATCATCCCCAAGCGCGGGCAGGACGCCGCCACGCTGGACGCGGTGCGCGCCCGGTTGCGCGAGCACGTGGCCGATATCCAGCTGCTGGACGCCGCGCGTTCCCGATGACGCCGTTTCAATGAATTTGTCTACCTGAAACCATCATGACCGACAGCAATCAACACGGCTTGTTCGACGCCGCGCCCGAAGAGGGCGGCGACGCGGCCATCACCTTGGCGCGCTACGCCGAGCAGGCCTATCTGGACTACGCGGTGTCCGTGGTGCGGGGCCGAGCCCTGCCGGACGTGGGCGACGGGCAAAAGCCCGTGCAGCGCCGCATTCTGTACGCGATGCAGGCCATGGGCCTCGCGGCCGGCGCCAAGCCGGTCAAGTCCGCGCGCGTCGTGGGCGACGTGCTGGGCAAGTACCACCCCCACGGCGACCAGGCCGCCTATGACGCCATGGTGCGCATGGCGCAGGACTTCTCGCTGCGCTATCCGCTGATCGACGGCCAGGGCAACTTCGGCTCGCGCGATGGCGACAACGCCGCCGCCATGCGTTACACGGAAGCGCGCCTGACGCCCATCGCCAAGCTGCTGCTGGACGAGCTTGATGAAGGCACGGTCGACTTCGTGCCCAACTACGACGGCAGCCAGCAAGAGCCGCAGATGCTGCCGGCGCGCCTGCCCGTCATGTTGCTCAACGGCGCATCGGGCATCGCGGTCGGCATGGCCACCGAAATCCCGCCGCACAACCTGCGCGAAGTGGCGCAGGCCTGCGTGGCGCTGATCAAGCATCCGCAACTGCCGGACGCCGAGCTGTACGGCATGATCCCGGGCCCGGACTTCGCGGGCGGCGGGCAGATCATCACCCCGGCCGCGGACATCGCCCAGATCTATGCGGGCGGCCGCGGCTCGCTCAAGGTGCGGGCGCGCTGGCAGTTCGAGGAAATGGCGCGCGGCCAGTGGCAACTGGTGGTCACCGAGCTGCCGCCGGGCACCTCGGGCCAGAAGGTGCTGGAAGAGATCGAGGAAATCACCAACCCCAAGGTCAAGAGCGGCAAGAAGAGCCTGACGCCCGAGCAGACGCAGGCCAAGGCCGTGATGCTGAACCTGCTGGACGCCGTGCGCGACGAATCCGGCAAGGACGCCGCGGTGCGCCTGGTGTTCGAGCCCAAGACCTCGCGGGTGGACCGCGACGAATTCGTCAACACGTTGCTGGCTCAGACCAGCATGGAAAGCAGCGCGTCGATCAACCTGGTCTGCATCGGCACCGATGGCCGTCCGCGGCAGAAGGGCCTGCGCGACGTCCTGGTCGAATGGCTGGCGTTCCGCACCGACACCGTCGTGCGCCGCACCCGGTTCCGCCTGGACAAGGTCATCGACCGCATCCACGTGCTGGAAGGCCGCATGGTGGTCTACCTGAACGTGGAAGCGGTCATCCAGACCATCCGTGAATCCGACGAGCCGCGCGCGGCCCTGATGGAACGCTTCAAGCTGTCCGAGCGGCAGGCCGAAGACATCCTGGAAATGCGCCTGCGCCAGTTGGCCCGCCTGGAAGGCTTCAAGATCGAAAAAGAACTCGAGGAAAAGCGCAAGGACCAGGTCGCCCTGGAGGAACTGCTGGAAAATCCCAACACCCTCAAGCGCCTGCTCATCAAGGAAATCGAGGCCGATGCCAAGCAGTACGGTGACGAGCGCCGCACGCTGATCGAAACCGCCGAGCGCGCCGTGCTCGAAACCAAGGTGCTGGACGAGCCGGTGACGGTGGTGGTCTCGCAAAAGGGCTGGCTGCGTGCCCGCCAGGGTCACGGCCACGATGCATCGCAGTTCGCCTTCAAGCAGGGCGACGACCTGTACGGTGCGTTCGAGTGCCGCACCACCGACACGCTGATCGCCATGGGCGACAACGGCCGGGTCTACTCGGTGCCGGTGGCCAGCCTGCCGTCGGCGCGTGGCGACGGGCAACCGGTGACGACCATGATCGACCTGGAAAGCGGCACCCGCATCGTGCACACCATCGCGGCGGCGCCCGACAGCCGCTGGCTGCTGGCCACGCGTGGTGGCTATGGGTTCTCGGCCAAACTGTCCGACATGACCGGCCGCCAACGCGCCGGCAAGCAGTTCATCACGCTGGAAGCGGGCGACGAGCTGTTGCGTCCGGTGCCGTTGTTCGAGGGCGCCAGGCAACTTGCCCTGCTATCGCAGAAGGGCAAGTTCCTGGTGTTCGGGTTGGACGAGGTCAAGTCGCTGTCCGGCGGCGGGCGGGGCACCATCCTGATGGGGCTGGACGGCGCCGACAAACTGGACCAGACCGTGCCGATCGGCCCGTTGGGCCTGCGCGCCGCGGGCATCTACCGCAACAAGCACACCGAGGACATCCTGGTCGGTGAAGCGCTGGCGGTCTATGTAGGCAAGCGTGCCCGCAAGGGCCGGGCGCTGGACGTGCGCCCCAAGCAGCCGCTGCTCTCGCCCGTCCTGGGCTGATGGCTGGCGGTTTGCCGTGGTACGGCCTGAAGGCGGACCCTGCGGGGTCCGCTTTTTTTTGATGGGCGTATTGACCCCGTTGGATGGCCTGATATTTAATAGATAGATCAATCAGTCTATTAATTGATTTCGTCCCGCGAGCCCCATGCGAAAAGTCGATCCCGCCAAGCAGCACGAGCGCCGCCGCCAGATTCTGGCCGCGGCCGCGGAATGTTTCACCGAAAACGGCTTCCACGCCACTTCCACCGCCCAGATCTGCGCCCGTGCATCAATGAGCCCGGGCAACCTGTTCCACTACTACGCCAGCAAGGCCGAGATCATCGAGGCCTTGATCGCATCGGACACCGAGGCGCTGCGCGAGCGCCAGCAGACCGCCGGCGCCGCGCCCGATGCGCGCGCGGCCCTGACGGGCTGGGTCGGCGACTGCCTGGCGCAGTACCAGGATCCGGGCTTCGTGCGGCTGGGCATGGAGGTGCTGGCTGAGGCGACGCGCAATCCACGGGTGCATGCGTTGGTCATGGCCAATGAAGGCGAACGCAAGGCGACTTTGATGGCGCTGCTGGCGGCCGTGTGGCGCGATGCGCCGCCCGCCGCGCTGCCGCGGCCATTGGTGGAAATGGCGGACTTGCTGCTGTTGCTATTGGACGGCATCTTCAGCCGTTCGGTGGTCGATCCGCGGTTCGACGCCGTCGCGGGCGGCCGGATGCTCGACGCCGCGCTGCTGGGCTGCCTGCCGCCTGTCTTGCCTGCAAATGATCCGGCGGGAGGCCGCGCATGAGCCCCGTCCAGCAGACACCGCCGGACTTGCCGCCGCAGGCGCTGCCCGAGCAGGGCCCGCCGCAACCGCCCGGCGGCATGCAGGCGCCGCCGCGACGCCTGGCCCAGGTCGATGCGCTGCGCGGGTTCGCGCTCTTTGGCATCCTGGTGGTCAACATCGGCGTGTTCGCGTCGCCGTTCTACGGTACCGGTATTGCTGATCCCGTTTTTTCCCGGCCTCGGGATGTGCTCGTCAGTTGGCTGATCGCATGGCTGTTCGAAACCAAGTTCTATCTGCTGTTCTCGTTCCTGTTCGGCTATAGCTTTACCCTGCAGATGGCTGCGGCAGAGCGTAGCGGCAGCGCCTTCGAGCCACGCTTCCTGCGGCGGCTGGCGGGCCTGGCCCTGCTGGGGGGGGCGCATGCCTTGCTGTTTTATCAGGGCGACATCCTGCTGACCTATGCGTTGCTGGGCGCCGCATTGTTGCTTTGCCGGAACATGGATTCCCGCCGTGCGTTGCGCATCGCCTTGAGTCTGACGGTGCTCGTGTCGCTGGCCTGGGGGGGGCTGGGTTTCCTGGGGCTGTCGAATCCCCCGACCCCGGAAGAACTGAGCCAGTATGCGACCGAAGCGCAGGCCGCCATCGGCGCGTACCGCGGCACGATTGCAACGACCATTGCCCAGCACTGGTACGAGCTGACCAACCGCATCTGGGCTGTCATTGTCATGGTGCAAGGGCCGTTCGTGCTGGCGATGTTCCTGGCGGGCTATGCCTTGGGGCGGCATCAGGCGCTGGCCGACCCTTGGCGTCAGCCGCGCGTGCTGTGGGCGCTTTGTGCGCTGGGCGTATTGCCAGGCCTGGCGGGATCCGCTGCCTACGCGACCTCGTCCCTGGCCACGGTATCGCGAGCCTGGGAGCTGTCCGGGTTGGCGTTGGATCTTCTGACCGCTCCCTTGCTCAGCATGTCGTACGCCGCGGCGTTGCTGCTCGCGATGCGCACGCGTCCGGGCGCCTGGCTGGCCGGGTGGCTGGCGCCCGCGGGCCGCATGGCCCTGACCAACTATCTGATGCAGTCGGTGGTGTGCGCATGGATCTTCACTGCCTGGGGGCTGCGGCTGTCCGGCAGCGTATCGCCAGGGGGCGCGTTGCTGATCGCCGTGGCGCTGTTCCTGGTGCAATTGCCCTTGTCGGCATGGTGGCTGCGCCGCCATGCTTATGGCCCTGTCGAGTGGTTCCTGCGCGCGCTGACCGTCGGCGCGTGGCCGGCCTGGCGCCGTTTGCCGACGCAGCGCCTGCCGGGCGGCTGAACCGGGGCGGCTGGCCGGGGGCGGCGAAGCGCCAGCCCGGCAATCAGGTCGACGGCCGGCGATCAAGCCGGCCGGCGGTTGCGCATCAGCGCGCCGCGTCGGCGATGGCCGCGTCGATCGCGCCGGTCAGGCGTTCGCTCAGTTGGTCCAGTTCGTCATCCGAGATGATGAAGGGCGGGGCCAGCAGCACGTGATCACCCTGGCGGCCATCGATGGTGCCGCCCATGGGGTAGACCATCAGGCCGCGCGCCATGGCTTCACGCTTGATGCGCGCATGCAGCGACAGGGCCGGGTCGAACGTCGCCTTGCTGGCGCGGTCACGCACCAGTTCCACGCCCATGAACAGCCCGCGTCCACGGATGTCGCCCACGTGAGGGTGATCGCCCAGTGCCTGTTGCAACCGCTGGCGCAAGCCATCGCCCTGGGTGCGCACGCGCGCCAGCAGGTTGTCGCGCCGGATGACTTTTTGCACCGCCAGCGACGCCGCGCAGGCGGTGGCGTGGCCCAGATAGGTGTGGCCGTGCTGGAAGAATCCGCTGCCCTGCTGGATCGCCTGTACGATGCGCTCCTGCGCCATCACGGCGCCGATGGGCTGGTAGCCGCCGCCCAGGCCCTTGGCGATGGTGATCAGGTCGGGGGTCTCGCCTTCCTGTTCGACGGCATACAGCGTGCCGGTGCGGCCCATGCCGCACATCACTTCGTCGGCGATCAACAGCACGCCGTGGCGGTCGCAGACTTCGCGGATGCGGCGGAAATACCCGGGTACGGCCGTCACGGCGCCGGACGTGGCGCCCACCACGGGTTCGGCGACGAACGCCATCACGGTATCCGCGCCCAGCCGTTCGAAGGTCTGCTCCAGTTCCAGCGCCAGCCGCTCGGCGTACTGCTCGTCGGTTTCGCCGGTGCGTTGGTCGCGATAGGCGTAGCAGGGCGATACGTGTTCCACGTCGATCAGCAGCGGGGCAAATTGCGCGCGGCGCCAGGCGTTGCCGCCCACGGCCAGGGCGCCCAGCGTATTGCCGTGATAGCTCTGGCGCCGCGCCACGATGTGGCGACGCTGCGGCTGGCCGATTTCAACGTAGTACTGCCGCGCCATCTTCAGCGCGGCTTCGATCGCTTCGGAGCCGCCAGACACAAAGTAGGCGTGCGAGGTGCCGGCGGGCGCGTCGGCCACCAGCATCTCGGCCAGTTCCTCGGCCGGCTCGGTTGTGAAAAAGCTGGTGTGGGCGTAGGCCAGCGCGTCGATCTGCGCGTGCATCGCGGCTTGCACGTCGGGGTGGTTGTGCCCCAGGCAAGAGACCGCGGCGCCGCCCGAGCCATCCAGATAGGCGCGCCCGTCCCGGTCGTAAAGCCAGACGCCCTGGCCGCGCACGGCCACGGGCGGCGTGCTGCGCAGGGAACGATGTAGAACGCGGGTGCTGGTCATGGCTGGGGTCTCCAAAGGCATGGAAAACAGAAAAGAGCGCCGCGGGCGCAGTGATTCAGTCAGAAAGGCGGGACAAGCAAGGGCAACAGGGGATTCAAACCACAACTTCAACCAGAGGACGAGGCGCGGCTGCGTTTGCGCGGCGGTTCGCGCCAATAGGCGCCGTCCGCCTGCAACCGGTTTTCGATCTCGGCCAGGCGCTGCAGCATTTCATCGCCGCCGCGCGCCGCCAGGCGAGCGATCAGGTGTTCGGCCAGGCCCAGCAGGCCCGCGGTGCTGTGAAAGAACGACCCGGGGCCGCGCTGCGCCGAGGTCTCGGCGCCGGCGGAGTCGGCCGGCGGATCGTCGGGGCGGGTAAAGCGCAGCACCTGGTCCGCCGCCTGCGCCACCGGATTGGCGGCGCTGTCGGTCAGCGCCAGCACCGTGACGCCGCGGTCGGCGATCTGACGGGTCAGCTTGACGGTAGCCGTGGGGTAGGGCGCTTGCGAGATGACCACCAGCGCATCGCCCTGCTGCAGGCTGTCGGCGTCTTCCGCCGAGGCGCCGCCCAACCCGTCGATCAGGATGCCGTTGCGGCGCAGCAGGTGATAGGCATAGCGCATCTGGAATGCAATGCCGAAAGCCGAGCGCGTGCCCAGGAAGCCGACCTGGCGTGCGCCCAGCAGCGCGTCGACGGCCGCGTCGAACGCGGCCGGATCATTGGCTTGCCATACCGACGCCATGGCCTCGGTCTGCAATTGCGTGAGCGTGTCGTGGCCGTGACCGCCGGATGGCGCCGCATGGGAGGCCTGCAGGCGCGCTGCGCGGTCACGCAGGCTGGCGTCGGACGCGCCGGCCAGCGCGCGCTGGAAGGGGGCGCGGAAGGCCTCGTAACTGTCATGGCCGGCGGCGCGGGCCAGCCGGAGCATGGTGGCGGGAGAGACGCCTACGGCCTGCGCCTGCCTGCGCATGGACCACAGGCCGACCTGCGCGGGATTGGCCAACACCCAGCGCGCCGCGCGCTGCATTTCGGCGGGGAGCCCGGCGGTGAGTTCGCGCAGATGTTCTTGCAGAGAGGCAATCACGATAGGGAGGGCGGACGAGAACGATATAAAACAAATGCTACATCTTTATTTAAGTAAAAAACAGATGTTCTATTTTCGAATGGTACGACAAACTCGACAAACCGTAACGTCAATGTCTCCTGGGGGCGCCCTTGGGAATATGGTTGGAAATAGGGCGGAAATGATTACAAAATGGCCGGTGATGGGGTTTGACACAGGCATAGGCCACCCATATCATTCGTATAGAAATCAATTTAGCTGAACTAATTCAGTCATGAATAAACAGACCGTAACCGACCCCTCGCAGCAATACGACCTGCGCATTTTGCGGGCGCTGCGCCGAATCACGCGATCCATTGCGTTGCATTCGCGCCAGTTGTCCGCAATCAGCCATATCACGGCGCCGCAGCTCATGTGCCTGCGCACGGTCATTGAGAACGGCCCGTTGACGGCTACCGCGATCAGCCGCGACATCCATGTCAGCCCCAGCACGGTCGTCGGCATCCTGGACCGCCTGGAAGACAAGGGCCTGGTCCGCCGCGAGCGCGGCCGCGAAGATCGCCGCATCGTCTTCGTCACAGCCACCGACGCTGGCCGCGAACTGGCCCAGCAGGCGCCGTCGCCGCTGCAAAAGCACCTGGCCGATGCGCTCAACGCGCTGCCTGAGCTGGAGCAGGCCACCATCACGCTGTCGCTCGAACGCATCGTGGCGCTGATGGAAGAAGAAAGCGAGGTCGCAACGGATACGCAGGGCGATGTGTCATCGCCCATCCTCGAGGTGCCCACCGGTGGGGCGCCTCCCGAATCGGGACTGGTTGTATGAGAAAAAACGAACTGATCGACCCAACGAACTCAAGTGCCGTGGCGCCGGCGGCGGGCAGCAAAACGCATCTCCTGCGTGAGCCCCGCCGCAAGGACGGCGCCGCGATCCACCAGCTTATCTCCGAGTGCCCGCCACTCGATCTGAATTCCCTCTACGCGTACCTGCTCCTGTGCGAGCACAACCGCGGCACCTGCGTCCTGGCCGAAAGCGCCGGAGGACGCATCGATGGATTTATCTCCGCTTATGTGCTTGTCGACAAGCCTGACGTGTTGTTCGTCTGGCAGGTCGCCGTGCACACCCGCGCACGCGGCCAACGGTTAGGCCGCGCCATGCTTCGGGACCTCTTGCGACGCGAGGGGCTCGAACATGTCCGTCATCTTGAAACCACGGTGGCGCCTGACAACCAGGCATCGCGCCGCACCTTCGCCGGCCTCGCCGGCGAGCTGGGCGCCCACGTCTCCGAGCAGCCGTTCTTCGATCGGCAACTGTTCGGCGGCGCGGACCACGACGACGAGATGCTGTTGAGGATAGGCCCGTTCACTTTGCCCGCGCCGTAGGGCGGGTACGCAGCGGGGCCTATCGAAAACCGGGATGGCTGTTCTGATCCGGATGCGCCTGGCGCGCATGCGGAGGGGTTCTGGCCGTCTGTCAACTTATGAGATGAAAGGGAGGATTAATCACATGGACTTGAAAATCTTTGACCGGATGGAGTCGGAGGTACGGGGCTATATCCGGTCGTTTCCCGTGATCTTCAGTCAGGCCAGGGGCTCGACGCTGGTCGACGAGGACGGCGGCGAATACATCGATTTCTTCAGTGGTGCGGGTACCCTGAATTACGGCCACAACAATCCGGTGCTCAAGGAAAAGCTGCTGGAGTACGTGCAGTCCGATGGCGTGGTTCACGGTCTGGACATGGCCACCAGCGCCAAGAAGCGCTTTCTCGAGACCGTCGATCGCGTGCTGCTCAAGCCGCGCAACTGGCAATACACCCTGCAATTCACCGGCCCCACGGGTACCAACGCGGTCGAGGCGGCGCTGAAAATCGCGCGCCAGGTGAAAGGGCGTCCCAATGTGATTTCCTTCACGCACGGCTTTCATGGCGTCAGCGGCGGCTCGCTGGCAGTGACCGCCAACATGAAGTTCCGCGACGCATCCGGCTATCCGCTGGCCAACACCACCTTCATGCCCTATGACGGCTATTTCGGGCCGGACGTGGACACCATGGCCTACCTGGAACGCATGCTGGACGACCCCAGCAGTGGCATGGACAAGCCCGCCGCCGTCATCGTGGAAACGGTACAGGGCGAGGGCGGGGTGAACGTGGCCACCCTGCGCTGGCTCAAAGAGCTGGACAAGCTGTGCAAGCGGCATGACATGCTGTTGATCGTGGACGACATCCAGGTCGGCTGCGGCCGCACCGGCACGTTCTTCAGCTTCGAGGCCGCCGGTATCCGCCCCGACATCATCACACTGTCCAAGTCGCTATCGGGCTTTGGCCTGCCGATGTCGCTGGTGCTGATGAAGCCCGAGCTCGATATCTGGAAGCCGGGCGCGCACAGCGGCACCTTCCGTGGCAACAACCTGGCCTTTGTCACCGCGACGCAGGCGCTGGAAACCTATTGGGCCAATACCGCGTTCACGGCGGAAATCCAGCGCAAGGAACGCCTGGTGCGTGACTGGCTGGAAAACCTGGTGCACAGCTATCCCAATGCCGGCCTGTCGGTGCGCGGCCGCGGCCTGATCCAGGGGCTGGTCTGCAACAGCACGCCGGCGCTGGCCAACCGCATCGCCGCCAATGCATTCAAGCGCGGCGTGGTCATCGAAACGTCAGGCGCGCACGACGAGGTGCTCAAGCTGCTGCCTGCCCTGACCATCGAGGAAGCGCTGCTGACCAAGGGGCTGGACGTGATCGAGGCCAGTGTGGCTGACGCGCTGGCCGAAGAAGGGCAGTCCGCCCGCATTCTGAAATTTGGAGGAAAACGTCAATGATCGTACGCAATGTCAAAGATGTGATCGGCACCGCCGATGAAGTCCGCACCGATACCTGGGTCAGCCGCCGCGTGCTGCTGAAAAAGGACGGCATGGGATTTTCCTTCCACGAGACCACTATTTTTCCGGGCGGCCGCACCCACATCCACTACAAGAATCATCTGGAAGCGGTGTGGTGCATTGAAGGCGACGGTTCTATCGAAACCATCGCCGATGGCAAAAAATACGCGCTTGGACCCGGTGTGGTCTATGCCTTGAACGAGCATGACGAGCACTGGCTGTGCGGCGGCAAGGAGCCGCTGCGCGTCATCTGCGTGTTCAACCCGCCGCTGACGGGCCAGGAAGTGCACGACAAAGAAGGCGTCTACGCCTTGCCTGAAGCCCAAGCCGAAGCGGCCTGATACAAGGAGGTTCGCATGATCTCACCTGCACAGGATCCGTACGCCTCCCGTACGGATCGAAGTTCCGCCATCATTTCCCGTCAGGACCCCGTCGTCTATGGCGAAGGCCGCTACGCCAACGCGCTGAGCGGCGAGCAGATCGGCGCATACGAGCGCGATGGTTTTCTGCTGCTTGAAGACCTGTTCACGCCAGCCGAAGTCCGGGCGCTGTCGGCCGAAGTCGAGCGCATGACGCGCGACCCGTCGATCATCCGGCGCGAGGAATCGATCACCGAGCCCGGCAGCAATGCGGTGCGCTCCATTTTCATGGTGCATGTGCTGAACCCCGTGCTGGCGCGCCTGGTGCGGGACCCGCGGCTGGTCAACGTGGCGCGCCAGATCCTGGGGTCCGAAGTCTATATTCACCAGTCCCGCGCCAACATGAAGCCCGGCTTCAAGGGCAAGGAGTTCTACTGGCACTCGGATTTTGAAACCTGGCACGTGGAAGACGGCATGCCGTCGATGCGCGCGCTGAGCTGCTCGGTGCTGCTGACCGAGAACAATGACTGCAACGGGCCGCTGATGCTGGTGCCCGGTTCGCACCGCCAGTTCATTTCGTGCGTGGGCGAAACGCCCAACGAGCACTACAAGCAGTCGCTGAAAAAACAGGAATACGGCGTGCCGGATCCCGTCAGCCTGCAACTGCTGGTGGAGCAGGGGGGCATCCGCTCGATGACCGCGAAAGCGGGCTCGGTGGTGTTTTTCGATTGCAATACCATGCACGGCTCGAACAGCAATATTTCGCCGTGGCCACGGTCGAACGTATTCATGGTCTACAACAGCATGGAAAACACGCTGGATACGCCCAAGTACGGGTTGAACCCTCGCCCCGAGCACATCGCCACGCGCAAGGCATTCAAGGCGGTGACGCCGCTGGATGCGCTGAAGCTGGTCGGATAGCGGTGCAAGCCCCACGCCGCGCGCCCCTGACAGGCCTCGCCGCCTTCGGGCGGCCCGGCGGCGGGGGCGCGTTTCCCCGCCCAGCTTCGCCTGGGCTTTTTTTCGTCCATCCGCTATGCTTTCCCGCTATTTTCCACCCGAGCATCGATTGCCATGTCTGCCCGCATCCTCAGCCTGCATATCTACCCGGTCAAATCCTGCGCCGGTATTGACCTGACCGAGTCGCCCGTGGATCGGGCCGGGCTGGCAAACGACCGTCGCTGGATGATCATCGGGGCCGACGGCCAGTTCATGACGCAGCGGCAATGGCCCGCGATGGCGCTGATCCGCACGGCGCTCACACCCGGTGCGCTGCGCCTGTCGGCGCCCGGCATGCCCGATCTGGACGTGCCGCTGGATGGTTCACAGTTGCAGCCCGGCGTGGAATCGGTGGGGGTCTGGAAGGACGTCATCGACGCCCGCCGCGAAAGCGAAGCGGCAGCTCGGTGGTGCTCGGA
>NZ_JAELTJ010000615.1 GCF_016428805.1 Achromobacter sp. ASV32 | reverse complement strand
GGGCTCGGAGATGTGTATAAGAGACAGCTATTGAGGAAGCTCGGTCTACCAATAGCTCTCCTGTCAAGACGGACAGACCCCAATCCTGGACCGTCGAGCCGTGGAATGGCACACCACGCCGCCGCAGCACGAGGATCCGCCCAGACATGAGCGGTCCAGTTCCACCGCTGCCCGGGCGCGAAAGTAGCAGCGTTATGCGCCGCAGCATCCCAGAAGAAGACATGAGCATGGAAACTTCCACACTGGATGGTGTTGAGAGAGGTCGTCTTTTTGTCAAGGTTATGGGTGTCAAGGACCTTGACCTCCCCCTCCCCAAAAGTAAGAAAAGCAAAACTCTAGGAACCCAAAACTCTAACTAACTGTTTACAGGTGAACGAAGTTGGTTTAGTCTGACCCTTGACAACGGTGTTCACTGTGTCACAAC
>NZ_JAELTJ010000614.1 GCF_016428805.1 Achromobacter sp. ASV32 | reverse complement strand
CATCAAGGTCGGCACCAGCGCCCAGAGCCGCATCGCCCAAGCCTGTGACCGCTGCCGCAGCAAAAAGATTCGCTGCGACGGCACCCGCCCAACATGCTCGCAGTGCGCCAACGTCGGCTTCGAGTGCCGCACCAGCGACAAGCTTAGTCGTCGTGCCTTTCCTCGCGGCTACACGGAATCACTTGAGGAGCGTGTTCGCCTGCTCGAGTGCGAGATCCGCGAGCTCAAGGACCTGCTAGACGAGAAGGACGAAAAGATTGACATGCTGTCTGCCATGCACAGCGGTAGCCATGCGCATCGCCGACCCTCGGCTTCGGCGTCGTCTTGCTCGCCGCCCATGCTCAATGGTGCTGACAGCTCCGCCGCCGGTACGAATAATGCCGCTACCAAGGATGCACATGTCAACGGCTCAAAAGAAGATACC
>NZ_JAELTJ010000613.1 GCF_016428805.1 Achromobacter sp. ASV32 | reverse complement strand
CGGCAGAGCTGTAGTAGCTTGGGTAGTTATCCTTCATCTTGTTCGACCGTCTACGTGATGATGATGATGTTGGTGGTGGTGGTGGTGCGGGGAAAAGTATGTAATGTTGTTACAACACATGGGCGAGTTCTATGGAGAGGGGATATGTGCTGGTCGTCTGGACCTTTATATAGAGAGTAAATTAACCCCTCAATCTGATAACGAAAACAGCAGCCTACATGGCCTCAATCTAAATCTGCAGAAATCCATAAAACGCTCAGCCCTGGTCTGCCTCTTTCCAGTAATCTGATCTCGGATCTCCGAACCCAAGCAACGCGCGGCGGGGCGCCCTGGCTTGTATGTACAGTGCAGCCGCCTCTTCGCTCTCTCCACATCACCTTCGGCTCGCCAAGGCTCTGTTGTGGACGAGAGCATGTTATAGGAC
>NZ_JAELTJ010000612.1 GCF_016428805.1 Achromobacter sp. ASV32 | reverse complement strand
GGGCAGTCGTCGGATAAAGATGTTGCCTGGGTGAGGGTCGCAGTGGATGACGCCCCATTTAAAGATTTGCGCAGAGAAGAGATCGACTACAATTGTCATGACTTCCTTGGGCGAGAGTCCGAGGCCGCCGCTCCCGCGTCTGCCCTTCCACTCCTGCCGTTCGGGTTTGAGCTTATCTTGTTGCGGCTTCGTCCGGATGTCGCGCCGGATGCCGTCCATGTCTAGAGCGGGCAACGCTGAGCGAGCACCAGGTGAGCCCTTGCCGTAGCCGCCGAGCCAGCGCGAGAATAGAGCCTTCTTGTCCCACAGTCGTACACCCTCGATCCATTCCGTCGTGAGAACTCGCCTTGACGACATGTCAGAATATACCTTTGGAACGTAGACCCGGCCCTTCATGCCCTTTTCTGCATTGATCAGGTCTCGCA
>NZ_JAELTJ010000611.1 GCF_016428805.1 Achromobacter sp. ASV32 | reverse complement strand
TGGTCCTCGAGCTCGGCGCGGCGATCGATGAGGTCACGGACGGCGGCTTCGGATTCGCGAGATAGCGAGTTGACATTTTCCGATAGCGACGCAAGATGCGTCTCTAGCCGAACTTCATCAGGCGTCTTGTCGTCGATGCCCTTCTCTGCACGCCGTCGACGCAGGTTCGCCAGGCGATCACGCTGTCCTCGCAGCCGTTCTTGCAGGTCAATGACGCTGTGGCCGAGATAGTTGACGCTGTCCTTGAGGTGTGTTCCGTAGGCACCCGCATCGCGGTTGTTGGAGAGCTCGCCGAGGGCTTTACGCGCTGAGTCGTTGAGAGGACATGATGGTGGCTCGTAGGCGGGAAGCGTTGCTGACGCGCGAGGAGAGGCCTGTCTCTTATACACATCTCCGAGCCCACGAGACCTAATAACCGATCTCGT
>NZ_JAELTJ010000610.1 GCF_016428805.1 Achromobacter sp. ASV32 | reverse complement strand
GCAAGAACGACCAACAAATGTGCCTGCCGACTCGTTCAATCCGAACCAGCTCGTGCAAGTACCTGGAGAGTATTCGCCACTGGGAATGGAATCTGCACCATCGTCAGGCTTGTCCATGTCAGTTCTGCCACCGGCAGCAGAGATTGAGGACCTGTTGCGCGTCTACTTCCGTTCCATGGGTCTTCTCTTTCCATTTCTCCACGAACCCACGTTTTGGGACACTTATCGCCAGTTTAAGGATGGCGGGTTTCTTAAAGTTCGCCGGACATGGCTTGGATTGCTAAACATGATTATGGCCATGGCAATCAACATCGACGGCAGTAGCGGAGTTCCTGCCAACGAGCGAATGGATAAGTCGCTGAGCTTCTATGCCAGAGGCGTGGCACTCTGCAGTGCGCCGTCAGTCCGAACTGTCAGTCTTGATA
>NZ_JAELTJ010000609.1 GCF_016428805.1 Achromobacter sp. ASV32 | reverse complement strand
CTTTTATTTTTATTTTATTTTTTTTCTTTCTTGCTCAAGTTCCTTCAGTTCTGTCAGTCATCAGCACCCCTCCCCCTCCACCCTTCCCGAGCAAGCCCAAGCTCATGCAACCCCCGGAGACTCGACCCGGATGGATGCGCCGATGATGCGGCGCCCGTAGGAGCAGGAGTAGGCGTAAAACGGGTGTGGTGTATACATATTGTATGGCTGCTTTTCTCGTCCAAAAAAATTATGGCAACCATGAGAGAGAGAGAGCGAACCTCACCCCCACGTTTGGTGAATCAAGTGACTCAGGGCCCTTGACAAGTTCTGGGTTCTTCTACAAAACACGGAACCGCGCAAGCCCATCTTTTCCCCTACCTACCTACCCGTCGAGTAGTCTTCTATAGAAATAAAAGAGCTCCTGCTCGCCCTTCCCCTTCACAC
>NZ_JAELTJ010000608.1 GCF_016428805.1 Achromobacter sp. ASV32 | reverse complement strand
GAGCAGGCCAATAATGGTGGCAGAAGACCACGAGAACTGGCTGCCGCCCCAGCTTAGAGCTAGCAGTAACATGGTAACTGCCCCGGCAAATAGTATAAAGCCAATAGGGTCGAGCGTACTAGGCAGCTTCTTGAGCGCTTTATAAAACGGAGGCTTCACGCTCTGTTCCGATATTTTCGAAAGAGATATGATGATAATCACCGCACCGCCCATTATTAGCAGAATCCAAAAAGCTAGTAACATATTTTAGCTAAGGGAGGAGGTTGTCAAAGATTCAAAACCAGAAGTAGCACTTACACCAACGCCACCCAATTCGCGCTGTCACCACCCCAGCAATGATTGGCCCGGTCATTGACCCTACTGAGATCATAGACATGGAGATGGCCGTCGCAAGTGGGCGGATGCCAGGGGCGCAGACACAACTTA
>NZ_JAELTJ010000607.1 GCF_016428805.1 Achromobacter sp. ASV32 | reverse complement strand
ACTGTGGACCTCGGCATGTGCCCAGCACTTCTGCGGCACCCAAAGAGGGTTTCCCCCCATACTAATAAACGTCGGCCGCATCTCTCCGAAGCAGACGAAACGCCATTTCATCCAAACTACCCAAAAGCTGAATTCTTCCTCCTCGCCCTTCCTCACCTCTTCTACATTTCCTACTCCTATACTCCTAACCTACTCTCTTAACCAACGTCGAACACGCAACACGACACCTTAACCCGACCAAGTCTTTCCTCTCGCGTCCGAAATAAAAACCCTCGCCAACGTCGCACCCCGTCCTCGGCAATCACACACCTTCGCCCTTTCCTCGGCTTCCACCTCCGAACCTTGATATATAAACAACAAGGGTTCACAGCCATCTCCTTTTTCGCCCTCCTCTTTCAGCCTCAAACCCTCAAAACGCCAACAACC
>NZ_JAELTJ010000606.1 GCF_016428805.1 Achromobacter sp. ASV32 | reverse complement strand
AAGAGACAGAGACTTAGGTGCTGCTTGTGGCTAAACTAACAGCGGCTTACAGCAGCACCCATGGCATCACTGATTTGCTGAAGCCTCACAGGGATCCTCAACGTCTCTGCACAAAGCGCTGATCTAGATGCACTTCAAGACCTTTGTACCAGTTAGATGCACATCAATTATTCCACTCAAACCCCATCCAACTTATAACTTGGCGGCCATGGCGTTCAGACCTAGCAGGCAGGCGATTCCTCGTTTGGACGTTTCCGCGGCAGCCAGGGCCAAGAAAAAAAATGCAGCCAAAGTCAGCCTTCCGCTACCTTGGTCTGCTTTCGTATTTCCCCAAGCTTGTACAAAGAACTAAGAACGAGATCTGGGAGGCAGCCAATACATCCAATATACCTGTCTCTTATACACATCTGACGCTGCCGACGACGA
>NZ_JAELTJ010000061.1 GCF_016428805.1 Achromobacter sp. ASV32 | reverse complement strand
GGCACCCGCATCCACCAGGCGCTGGCGGTAGTGGGCGGCCAGGGCGGGCGACGGCGTCAGGCGCGACGCATACAGCGCGACCTGCAGGCGCTCGGCCAGGGTCAGGCCGGGCAGGGCCGGGTCGAACAGCGCGTCGTAGCTGCCTTGCGTGGCGGCGGCGACCTTGTCGCGCTGGTGGCGCACGGCGTAGGTGGGGCTGTCGGGTTTCAGGCCGACGAGCTGGTCCACGAGGTCTTTCGCGGCGTCGTAGACGATGGGTTGTTGTGCCATGGAGAGCGTTTCCTTGAATGTCATTGCGCCGGCTTGGCGGCGGCGCCGGCCGCGCGGGCTTTCACCGCTGCGTCCAGGAACTTCAACACGCCTTCCCAGGATTCCTGGTCGGCGCGGGCGTTGTCCTTGGGGTTGCCGCCGCTGGTGCTGATCTTGCCCGACACGGGGTGGGCATAGACCAGCTGTGTGGTCGGCACATACGGGAACAGGATGGAATGGCCGCCGTTCTGGTAGTCCAGCCACTTGACCGGATACGGGTGCTTCACCTCGGCCAGCTTGTCCTGCACCATCTTCGAATACAGGCTTGAAGGCCACGAGCCGTCATCGGTGGCGGACAGCAGCATGACGGGGCCCTGGATATCCTCGACCCGGATGCGGGCCCGCGCCACGGCGTCGGGGTCCTGCAAGGCGGTGAGAATGGCCTTTTCGTGCCGGTGCGGGCTGGGGCCTTCGTCAAACGGCGCCCAGGTGGCGGTGCGGTTGTTTTCCCAGACGTGGGGCAGGGGCTTGCCGCCCAGCAGCCAGGTCGGGCCTTCGCGGCCGATCTTGGGGTCGCAGGCGTTCTGGCCGCTATGGACCACGGCGCCAGGCACATAGGCGACTACGGCCGAGACTTCGGCGGGGAAGGTGGCGCCCAGCAGCAGCACCAGTTCGCCGCCGCGCGACTGGCCGCTGACGGCGACGAAATCGTGCTTGGGCCGGACCTGCTTGCGCAGCCAGCGCAGGCCGGTCTGGAAGTACTCCAGCGGGGTGTTCGAGATGTAGTCGGACAGGCCCGGCGCCTTGAAGTAGGCCAGGGCAAAGGCCGCGTAGCCGCGCGAGGCATACAGCGCCGCGCGCGGTTCGTTGATGCCGCCGCCCGAGCCGTTCAGGATCATCACGGCGGGGTGCGAACCCGGCGTGGCGCCGGCCGGCAGGTACAGCGTGCCGACCAGGCCTTCTTCGCGCACCTCCTGGCGGGTGACGCCTGCCGCGGCCAGCCGCTGCGTGAAGCGGGCCTGCGATTGCGTGCCGGCCACGCGGGCGACGACGTCGGTGACCAAGGCGTCCGTGATCGGATGGTTGAAGTGCTCGCGGCTGGGCGAGTCCACGGGGGACTGCGACCAGATCAGGCCCATGGGCGACACGCCGGTGTAGTCGCCGGACGCCGGGGCGTCGCGCGACAGATCGACCACGCCGTCCTCGCCCGCCACGAAGGCGGCGTGGCTTTGCCACAGCACGCCGTTGCGGCGGGTCAAGGCGGTGATCTCGACCGTCTGGCCGGGCGCGACGTGCTCGACCCGGATGTGGCGAGGCACGTCGATCAACGCGTCCGCGGGGGAGATGGAAAGGGTCGGGACCATGGCGTTACTTGCCCGCGTCCTTGGTGACCATCATGGCCGCGGTGCGGTCGCTGGTCATCGGGGTGACCTTCAGGCCCTTCTTGGTGGCCCAGATGTTCTTGTAGTGGTACAGCGGGATGATGCCGACGTCGTCCGCCACGATCTTGACCGAGTCGCGCAGGATGGCTTCGCGTTTGGCCACGTCGAATTCCGAGGTGGACTGGTCCAGCGCGGCATCGACCTTCGGGTTGCTGTAGTGGCCCCAGTTGGAGGCGCCCAGGCCCTTCTTGGCGTCGACGGTGGCCAGGATGTTGACCAGCGCGTAGCTGGCTTCACCCGTGCCGTTGCCCCACGCCAGCATGCTGACGGCGAATTCGTTCTTGTTGGCGCGGCCCGAGTACACGGCCCACGGCACGACTTCCACCTGGGTCTTGACGCCGATGCGGGTCCAGAACTGCGCCACGGCCTGGGCGGTTTCCGGGCCTTGCGGGTAGCGGTCGTTCGGCACATGCATGGTCAGCTTGAAGCCGTCGGGGTAGCCCGCGGCGGCCAGCAGCTTCTTGGCCTGTTCGACATCGTTGGGGATGTCTTTCACGTCGGGGTTGTAGCCGAAGGTGCCCTTGGGCATCCACTGGTTGGCTTCGGTGGCGGCGCCTTGCAGGATGCGGTCGGCGATGGCCTTGCGGTTGATGGCCAGGTTCAGGGCCTGGCGCACGCGCACGTCCAGGAGCGGGTTCTTGTCCAGCGGCTTGCCGTTGTTGTCGGTGATGTATTGATTGGGCGCGGGGTTGAAGCTGGGCTGCAGGATCATCACGCGCAGGCCGTCGTAGGGGTAGACGGACACGTTCGGGGCCTTTTGCAGCTTGGCCAGGTCGGACACCGAGACCTTGTCGATCACGTCCACGTCGCCGGCCAGCAGCGCGGCGGTGCGGGCGGCGGCGTTGTTGATGTAGCGGTAGTTGACCTTGTCCCAGGTGGCCTTCTCGCCCCAGTAGCCATCGTTGCGTTCCATGATGACGCGGTCGCCGGGCGTGTACGACACGAACTTGTACGGGCCGGTGCCGATCATGGCCTTGCCCGAGTTGTAGTCTTCGGTCGTCGACTTCTCGCCCACGTGCTTGCTGACGACGTGGACCGACGCCAGGTTCAGCGGCAGGTCGGGGTTGGGGGTCTTGGTCTTGACGATCAGCGTCAGCGGGTCCTTGGCGGTCATCGTGTCGATGGTGCGCAGGTAGCCGGCGTAGGTGGCCACGCTGCCGGGCACGGCGCGGGCGCGGGTGTAGGAATAGATCAGGTCGTCGGCGGTGAACGGCGTGCCGTCCTGCCACTTGACGCCTTCACGCAGCTTGAATTCCCAGGTGGTGCTGTCCAGCGGCTTCCAGCTCACGGCCAGGCCGGGCTGCAGCTTGTTCCACTTGTTTTCGATCAGCAGGTCCCAGAAGTGCAGGGCCACCGAACGGTCGCCGGCATGGTTGTTCAGTTGCGGGTCCAGCGACGACAGCGGGTCGGCAAAGCCGATGGACAGGTTGTCGGCCGAGGCCGCGGCGGACACGCCCAGGAGGGCGGCGGTCAGGGTCGAGAGAATCAGGCGTTTCATGTTCGGGGTCCTTGGTGAGGGGGAACGAGCAGTAAAGGTTCCATGGGCCGCGGCGGATGCGCCGCGGCCCGCGAGCGTCAGGCCATGTCGTTCAGGTGACAGGCGCTCAGGTGGTTGATGGCGATTCCCTTCAAAGTGGGAACCTCGGTTTTGCAACGCGGCATCGCATGCGGACAGCGCGGATGGAAGTGGCAGCCGGCGGGCGGGTTCAGCGGGCTGGGAATCTCTCCCTTGATGGCGGTAAAGGTCTTGTGGCGCGATTTCAGGTTGGGAATCTCGGCCAGCAGCGCCTGGGTGTAGGGGTGGTTGGGGCGCTGGAACACCTCGTCGACCGTGGCCGTTTCCACGACTCGGCCCAGGTACATGATGACCACGCGGTCCGACAGGTGCTCGACCACGCCCAGGTCGTGGCTGATGAACAGGTACGTCAGGTTCAGTTGTTCGCGCAGGTCCATGAACAGGTTCAGGATCTGCGCCTGGATCGACACGTCCAGCGCGGCCACGGCTTCGTCGCAGACCAGCATCGACGGTTGCACGGCCAGGGCGCGGGCAATGCCGATGCGCTGGCGCTGGCCGCCGCTGAACTGGTGCGGATAGCGCTGGCGCAGCGCGGGGTCCAGCCCGGCGCGCTGCAATTGGGCGCTGACGTAGTCGTCGAATTCGCCGTTGCCGACCAGGCCGTGGATGCGGGCCGCTTCGCCGACGATCTCGTCCACGCGCAGGCGCGGGTTCAGGCTGGCGTAGGGATCCTGGAAGATCATCTGCACCTTCAGGCGCGCGGCGTGGGCTTCGGTCGAGCTCATCTCGGCCGGACGGCGGCCATTGATCAGCACTTCGCCGCCGGACGGCGTCAGCAGGCCGGCCGCGATGCGGCCCAGGGTGGACTTGCCGCAGCCCGATTCACCGACCAGGCCGACCACTTCGCCGGGGTTGACGATCAGGTCCACGTGGTCGACGGCGCGGGTGATGGCGGGCGGCTTGGACAGGCCCAGGCGCTGCAAGGCGCGGCCGGCGGGGCCCACGGGCCGTTCACCGAAGCGCTTGCTGACCTGGCGCAGGTCGATCAGCGGCGTGACGCCGGCTTGCGCGCCGGCCGTCGTGCTGTTGCCGGCCTGCATGTCGGGCTGCGTATTCAACGGCGTGCCGCTGGCGGGGTGCTGGCTCATGCCGCCACCTCGCGCAGTTGCAGCGTCGGATGGAAGCATCGCACCTGGTGGGCGGGCAGCACGTCGGTAATGCCGGGTTGCTGGCCGCACTGCGCCGTGGCGCGCGCGCAGCGCGCCGCGAACGCACAGCCGGCGGGCAGGTTGAGCAGGTTGGGCGTCATTCCGGGAATCTGGCGCAGGCGCTGGCCGCGCTGGTTGTTGCTGGGCAGGCTGTCGATCAGGCCCACCGTGTAGGGGTGCTGGGGGCGGTCCAGCACATCGTCGACCTTGCCGTGCTCGACGATGCGGCCGGCATACATCACGGCCACGTCATCGGCCAGGCCGGCCACCACCGACAGGTCGTGGGTGATCCAGATGAGGCTGGTGCCGTGCTGCTGCGCGAGCTTCTGCACTTCGGACAGGATCTGCGCCTGGATGGTGACGTCCAGTGCCGTGGTCGGTTCGTCGGCGATGATCAGGTCGGGGCGGTGCAGCATGGCGATCGCGATCGCCACGCGCTGGCGCATGCCGCCGGACAGCTGGTGCGGGTAGGCCAGCAGGCGTTCTTCGGGGCTGGGAATGCCCATCATGCCCAGCGTGTCGCGGGCCAGTTCGCGGGCCTGCGCCTTGCTCATCTTGTTGTGGGCCCGCACCGTTTCGATCATCTGCACGTCCACCCGCAGCACGGGGTTCAGCGTCATCATGGGATCCTGGAAGATCATGGCGATGCGGTTGCCCTGCAGCTTGCGCAGCTCGCGCGGAGCCAGCTGGGTCAGGTCGCGGCCCTGGAACAGCACCTGGCCGCCCACCACGCGGCCGGGGGCGTCGACCAGGCCCATGATGGAAAAGCCCGTGACGGATTTGCCCGAGCCGGACTCGCCGACCAGGCCCAGGATCTTGCCGCGTTCCAGCGTGAACGAGACGTCGTCCACGGCGGGCAGGGTGCCGGCGCGTGTGAAGAAATGGGTGCGCAGGTTGCGCACTTGCAGCGTGGCCGGTGCGGCCGGATGCGATACGGCGGCCGGCGCCGCGGCGGGGCGGACGGCGGTCATTTGTGGGTCCTCGGGTTCAGCACGTCGCGCAGGCGGTCGCCCACCAGATTGATCGCCACGATGGTGACGAGCAGCGCGATGCCGGGGTAGAAGCTGATCCAGTATTCGCCGGACAGCATGTATTGGAAGCCGTTGGAAATCAGCAGGCCCAGCGACGGCTCGGTCACCGGCACGCCCAGGCCCAGGAAGCTCAGGGTGGCTTCCAGCGTGATGGCGCGCGCGATCTGCAAGGTGCCGATCACGATCAGCGGCGGCAGGCAGTTGGGCAGGATGTGCTTGAGCATGATCCGCCAGTTGGGAATGTCCAGGCAGCGGGCGGCTTCGACGTATTCGCGGCGGCGCTCGACCAGGGCCTGGCCGCGCGCGGTGCGGGCGTAGTACGCCCATTCCAGGATCACCAGCGTCAGCACCACGTTGCCCACGCCCTTGCCCAGGTAGGCCAGGATCATCATCGCCACCAGGATGGACGGGAACGACAGGATCAGGTCGACCAGGCGCATGATCAGGGCGTCGACCTTGCCGCCGGCATAGGCGGCCAACAGGCCCAGCAGCGTGCCGATGATGCCCGCGATCAGCGCCGAGCCCACGCCCACCATCAGGCTGATGCGCAAGCCATACAGGATGCCCGAGAGCAGGTCGCGGCCCTGGCCGTCGGTGCCCAGCCAGTAGTGGAAGGTGCCCAGGCCGTTCATCGAGCCGGGCGCCATGCGCGAATCGAGCACGTCGATCTGCAACAGGTCGTACGGATTCTGCGGCGAGATCCACGGTGCCAGCACGGCCGCGAGGATCAGCAGGGTGGCGATGACCAGGCCGAACACCGCCGTCCTGGACGACAGGAATTCCAGCAGGTTACGGCGCCAGGGCGATTCGCGGCGCAGCGCGGGCGGGGGATTGGGGGTAGTCGTGGCGCTCATGCCGAGGCCTCCAGCCGCACCCGGGGGTCCAGCACTTTATAAAGAATGTCCACGATCAGGTTCAGCGTCACGAACAGGCACACCACCACGATCAGGTAAGCCACGATCACGGGGCGGTCCAGCGCGTTCAGGCTGTCCAGGATCAGCTTGCCGGCGCCGGGCCAGGCGAAGATGCTCTCGGTAATGACGGCAAACGCGATGGTCGAGCCCAGCTCCAGGCCCAGCACCGTCACCAGGGGAATCATGGTGTTGCGCAGCACGTGCACACCGACCACGCGCAACGGCGACAGGCCCTTGGCGCGGGCGAACTTGACGAAGTCCAGCGGCATCACGTCGCGCACGCCGGCGCGGGTCAGGCGGATCACGAGCGAGATCTTGAACAGCGACAGGTTCAGCGCCGGCAGGATCAGGTGGCGCCAGCCATCGGCCGTCAGCCACGACCACTGGAAACCCAGGAATTCCACCGTTTGGCCGCGGCCGCTGGCCGGCAGCCAGCCCAGCGACACGCTGAACGTCATGATGAGCATCAGCGCGACCCAGAAGGTCGGCAGCGAAAAGCCCACGATGCTGCCCGCCATGATCAGCTTGGCAAAGCGGCTGTCCGGATACAGCCCGGCCAACAGGCCCAGCGGCAGCCCGATGACGACCGCCAGCAGCAGGGCGGCGATCGCCAGTTCCAGCGTGGCCGGCAGGCGCTGGATCACCAGTTCGATGGCGGGGATGTTGTAGACGAAGCTGTTGCCCAGGTTGCCATGCAGCGCGCCGTTCAGAAAACCCAGGTACTGCTGCCACAGGGGCTTGTCCAGGCCGAGTTCGGCAATGATGCGGGCGCGGTCGATCTGGTCGACGTCCTGGCCGATCAGGATGTCCACCGGGTTGCCGATGGCGTGCAGGCCCACGAAGACGATCAGCGTCATCAACAGCACAACCACCGCGGCTTGCGCGATGCGGCGTAGCAGCCAACCGGTCATTGCGCGGTCTCCGCTTGCCTGGCCGCGCCGGGCGCCGGGGCGGGCGTCCATTCGTCGCCGAATACTTCGGGTTCCGAAAACGCTTCCATGTTGGCGTAGTGGATCGCCACGTCCTCGCGGTAGAACAGGCCGGCGATGCCTTGCGCCAGGCGCTTGGCGCCTTCGCTGATGGCGGGAATGTCGCCCGACACGGTGCCCTGGGTCAGCGCGGCCGGGTACGAGAAGCAATGCACCCGGTCCAGGCCAGGACAGGCGCCGGGGGTCTTTTCCTGCAATTCGAACACGGGGCCCAGGTCGGGCGAATCGTGCAGCTCCTGGTCTTCTTCGCCGGCCGGCGGGGTGTAGCGGTCGCCCCAGGCGCGCACGTGCGGGGCCAGCGCCGCGAATTCCGGACGCACGGTCCAGTCGATGCGAAAGCCCGTCGAGAAGATCAGGAAGTCCAGCGTGAACACGCCCTTGGGCGTGGTGACACGAACATCGTCGCCCGCCAGTTGCACGTCTTGTACACCGCAGCCCAGGTTGAAAAAGGCATTGGGGTGGCGCGACACGCGCAGCGTGCTGCCGCGCGGCGGGGGCACCTGGGCGGCGTTGATGTAGTGGCGGATCTTCCACTTCCAGTCGTCGGGCAGGTTCAGATGGCCGTGGGTCAGGCCCGGGTTGCCCGCGCCCTTGCCCTTGTTGATGCGGGGAATGTCGTTGCGGCGGATCAGCAGGTCCACGCTGGCGGCGCCCGCTTCCAGCGCGGTGGCCGCGCTGTCCATGGCCGATGCGCCCGCGCCGACCACGCCGACGCGCTTGCCGGCCAGGGTGGCGTAGTCCAGGACGTCGGACGAGTGGGCCCAGCGGTCGCGCGGCAGTTTGTGGGCAAAGGCTGGCACGTAGGCGCCGCCCAGGCCATCGCGGCCGGTGGCCAGCACCACGCGGCGCGCCAGCACCGTGCTGCGGCCAGCGGGCGATTCAATCTCCAGCTGCACCAACTGGTCGGCGCGCGGCAGCACGGCCAGAATGCGGTGCTCGTTGCGCACGTCCAGGTTCAGCACGCGGCGGTACCAGCGCAGGTAGTCCATCCATTGCAGGCGCGGAATCTTGTCCAGCGCTTCCCAGGCCTCAAGACCGAACTGCGCCTCGAACCAGGCGCGGAAGGTCAGGGCGGGCAGGCCCAGCGCGGGGCCGGTCAGCTGCTTGGGCGAGCGCAGCGTTTCCATGCGGGCCGTGGTGGCCCACGGGCCTTCATAGCCTGCGGGCGCCTGGTCAAAGATGGGGGCAACGATGCCCAGGTGCGTCAGCGACGCGGCCGCGGCCAGACCGGCCATGCCGCCGCCCACGACGGCCACGTCCAGCACCAGCTGGCCGTCGACCGTGCGGGGGGTGACCCAGTTCCTGGCGGGAATGTCCAGCCAGGCCAGGTCCTGGCGCAAGCGCGCTTCCAGTGCGGCCAGGCCTTGCGGCGGGGTGGCGAGGGGGAGGTTCATGCGGGGGTGTCCGTGTAAGGGGTCTCATCGCCGTAGATCGACTGCAGCAGCGCGCCATGCTGGCATGCGTCATGCAGCACGAAGCCGGGCAGCAGTTGCGCGGCGGCCTGCGCCAGCGCATCGGCCATGGCGCGGCAGGCCGGCGTCAAGGTTTGCGATTGCGAGGTGATGATCCCGAAGAAGAAGGGAATGTCCAGGTCGATGGGCCGGATCGCCACGCCTGCCATCGGTGCGCCGTAGGCGGTAATGGGTTCCAGCACCGACACGCCCAGGCCGGCGCGTACGGCGGCCAGGGCGTTGACGGACGAATTGGTTTCGATCGGGCCCTGGGCGTGGCCGCCGGGCGGCAACGCCGCGTCCAGGCGCCGGCGCAGGCGGTAGGGGTTGGCCATGGTAATGACGCGGCGGCCCGCCAGCTCGGCCACCGGCACTACGGCGTGACGGGCTGCCGGATCGTTCTCCGGTAGCGCCACGACACAGGGGGCCTGGCCGATCCAATGCACCGTCAGGCCACGGTGTTCCAGCGGCAGGCTGGTTGCGCCCAGCTGGGCGGCGCCGCTCAGCACAGCGTGAACCACGCGTTCGGGCGAGGCGCTGCGCAATTCGATGCGCGGGGCGGGAGGGCCGCCCTGCGCTTCGACATGCTTGAGCGCGGCGGGCACCAGCCCCGCCGCCAGCGCCGAGGTGGCCGCCAGCAGCAGCGGTTGCGCTTGCCCGCGGGCGATTTCCTCGGCCCGTTCGCGGATCTGGCGCAGGCTGGACAAGGCCCGTTCGACGTCGTCGTACAGCAGGAATCCTTGCTCGGTCGGCGTGACGCGCGGCCCGCTGCGGGCGAACAGCGCATAGCCGATCTCGGCTTCCAATTCCTGCAACAGGCGGCTGATGGCGGGTTGCGACCGGCCAAGCAAGCGCCCGGCAGCGGTGACGCTGCCCGTGGACATGACGGCCGCGAAGGCCTCGAGTTGACGAAGTTCCATCTGTCTTGCTTTATGCCAAGGACGAATTCTTGCCCAGGGAGTATGCGCCCGGCAAATAATTAAAGGGCATAAGCAAATTCCCTAATGGGGATTTCCAGAGGTCTTTTCATTACTGCGAGTTATTTCAATGACTTGCAGGCTTTCCCGAGGCCATCAGGCGCGAGCCGGGCGACTGTCGGGGGCGGCGGGGTGGGCGCATGTCGCGCATGATGATGAGGAGCGGCGGGCCTGCGGGCGATGCGGCCGGACATCGGCGAAGGTTCTTGTCGACGCCCGCAGTCAGGTTCGACCCGCCGCATTAGTCCTGAATGCGGAAATGTGTTTTCCATTTCGTGGAACTTTGGCAGAATGTAACTCCGGCCCTTATTCCTCGCGGAATGCCCATGAGCAGACATAGAGTTGCCTTGAGCAGGATTTTTCGCGTGGTGCGCGATCACTGGCGCCCCTTCGTGTTGGGGGTGCTGATTGTGTTTACCGTCGCGGCAACCTGCTATCTGTACACCCACGGTTCCGAGCGGGCAGAGCGTGCCGCGCTTGCCATTGGCGGGACGTTTATCGGCATGCTATGCATCGCGGCGTGGGTCTGCCGGCGCTGACCGGCGCCGCGACATGCGTAGCCGTGCACTATCGCAGCCGCGCCATGCTGTACACGTCCGCGTAGCCTCCGTCACGGATGGCGTAGTCGCGCAATTGCCCTTCGACTTCAAAGCCGTGCTTGCGATACAGCGCCACGGCGGCCTCGTTGTCGCAATAGACCGAGAGCTCGACCCGGCGCAGGTTCATCCAGTTGTCGGCGATGTTCAGCAGCTCGCTCAAGAGGCGGCTGCCGATGCCTTGGCGGTGCCAGGCGCTGGCCACTCCCATGCCGACGGCGCCGCAATGGCTGCGGCGCACGCGCGAGAATTGTTCCAAGGTGGCGCTGCCGACGACCTCGCCCTGATGCGTGGCCACCAGGGCCACCAGGCGTTCGTTGTCCGGGGCCAGCAACCTGCGCCAGCGCTCGGCGGGCTGGTAGGGCATCTGCAGGACCTGGCGCGCGACGGCCGGGTCGTTGTACAGCGCGGTCATGCCGGCCAGGTGGGATTCGGTGAAGCGTTCGATGAGAATTTTCGGGGTCACGGGGTGTGGGAATCGGGTTTGCGTGCGAGGGTCTGCAGAAAGTCGCTGCACAGCAATTGAGTGGGAAAGTCGGGCTTGGCGCGAGGAGTGGCGCAGTCCATGTCAACTGCTGGCAACGTGAAAGACAGAACAACCAATGTGAATGCGAAGCACAGAGCGCCGACCTGGGGCAGGGCAGCGATGACGCGCAGGCGCGTGGCCTTTGCTGGCGTTACGCCAGGAATTTTGCCGGCGACAAGGGGGGGCTGCAATTGCGCGGCCCTGTCGCGGAAATTGGCTTGGCGGCAGTGCAGATTGCCAATGCACAAAATGACTGGCAGCAAGAACGCCATTGAGAACAAGACGATTCCCGGCGTGCCGAGCATTTTCAACTGACCCAGCGCGGCGACCCCCGCGATGCCGGCCAGCGACAGGCTGCAGATCAGTTTCGACAATTCCCGCTCGGTAGCGATCCCGTCTTCCTCTGCGCGCGACCAGAGTTCGAATTGGCGTTGTTCCATCGTCAACGCAGGCTCGTCGGGATAGTCCTGCGCTCGCTCGTTGTCTTGCTGCGTGTACACGCTGAGCTTGCCCAAACCGTAGGCAACAATGCCCACGACAATCGCCACTATCCACGCCACTAGTGTCATGCCCGACTCCCCGATGCGCGATATGAATAGTGGTCAGCGCCGTTTTTCCGGGCGGCGCGGTGCGGGCAGGGGCGTGCCGACGTGGCTGGCCAGCCAGTGTTCGATCTTGTCGTCGCGCCGGGCGGCCCAGTCCCGGCCCAATTCCAGCACCAGCATGTTGCGCGTGTCGCCAAAGTCCTGCCCCGGGGCTTTCTGGAACATGGCCTGCCAGATTTCCGAGGCGACCAATTCCGTGGTCAGCAGAACGCCGATGCCCTTGGCGTCGATCCACAGCGGCGCCGCGCGCTCGTCGACGTGGGTTTTCAGGTTTTCGAGCAGCTTCTGGGCCATCGAGGCGTTGTCTTTCGACGCGGCGATCAGGACCAGGTACTGGCGACGATCGCTGGACGGCTCGTCCGAATCGCCAAAGGGATTTTCCATGGCCGGTGTGCCTTGAATAAAGTGGCTAAGGGAGGACGGCCGGTCTTCGGCCGTCCATACCGCACCATAGCACCGTGGCGGGACGCAGGCCTGACGTTTACTTGACCAGCTCGAAGTCCCCCGGCTTCCAGCTCTTGTCAAAGGCGGCCGTCTCCGGACCGTAGATGCGGATGTAGGCAAACCAGCCCTTGCCTGGCGCCGTCTTGATCCAACGGTTCTCCTGCCCCTTGGGCGCCTTCGGGCCGAAGTACAGGTCCAGCGGTTTGGTCTTGTCGATGTCCTTCAGCTCGAACAGCGAACGCAGCGCGGCCTTGTCCTGGTCGGTCTGCACCTGCGAACGGGTTGCCGCGTCATACACGGTGACGGACCAGAACAGCTTGCCGGGCACGGGCTGCGGGATCGTCAGCCGATAGGTCTTGCCGCCGTCCAGGTAGGCGCCTTTGTGGTCGCGCGCGCCCAGCCAGTACAGGGATCCCGCGCCGGCATCGCGTCGGAACATGGCCGGAGAGGCCACGATCGCCTGGGCGAACCACCGGTCGCGGGCTTCCAGGTCGATGCCGGCAGGGGTCGAGAATTGCGCGTTGGTCGGCACCAGGCCGGCCCATTCCCATTGGCGGTCGGGCCAGTTCTTGCGGTCGGGGCGGGTGCTGTCAAAGGCCGCCACCAGCATCTGGCCGCGGCCCTCGCGCGCCGCGCGCTCCAGAATGCCCTTCATGCGGGCGTCCGGCTTGAAGGGCTTGCCCTTTTCGATGCCCAGTTCCGCCAGCAAGCCATACATGGGCAGGAATTCCGGCACGCGGGTTTCTTCCTGGATCACCTTGTCCAGCTTTTCCCAGAACTGGATATTGTCTTCCCACTGCAGCGATGAGCTGTCCATGGCCTTTTGCGAGGTGTCGACGGCCGTCAGGGCGGCGGGGTTGGCGGCGCTGGACAAGGGATAGATCTTGATCGAGCGCAGGCCTTCCAGGGCTTTTTGCAGGTCGCCTTCGGTGGGCAGGGCACGCACCGCCAACAGGTTCTTCAATGACTTTGAATGGCCCACGTAGTACCCGTCGGGCACCTCGCCTTTGTAGTCCGGCGGCAACACCAGATGCTTGCCGCCTTTGCCGGCGTCCGGACCGGGCAGGCCCATGTCCAGTACCCAGCCCTGGTTGTGATCGTCCACCAGGCCGATGAAAGCGCCCGGCGGCAGCTCGATCACCATGGGGCCGTCTTTCAGGTCCAGCACGCCCGAGCCGTAGGGCGTATCGGAATTCAGCGTGAAGCCGACCTGGCGCGGGCCGGTGGCGGCGATGCCCCATTGCTTGCCGTCTTCGATACCGATCTTGCGGTTGCCGTTGAAGATGCCTTCGACCGACACGGTGGGATACCAGAACCGGTAGGCCACCAGGGCCCGCTGCAGGTCGGCGGCGTCGCGCGCCTGCTTGGCGGTCTTTGCAGTGGGGAATCCCTGGGCGTATTGGTAAGAGGACGCCGCGTCCGCGGCCAGGGCGGGCGCGCTGGCGGTCAGCGACAGGATCAATGCGGCAAGCAGCGTGCGTTTCATCGTGGGTATCCTGGATAGGTAAGGGTTCGACACGGCATCCTGCGGATGCCGTGGGACTTGCCTGGGTGACGGTCGTCAGCAAAGGGGGCGTCGGCAAAGGCGAGCGGACGCCCGGCCCGGATTGCGTGGGGAATCCGGGCCGGCGCGATTACTTCACTTTTTCAACGTCGCTGGGTTTCCAGGTCTGGTCGAAAAACGCCTGTTTGGGTCCGTACAGGCGAAGAATCACGAAAAAGCCCGACCCTGGCACCGTCTTGAGCCAATTCTTGCTCTGGCCCGCAGGCTCGTCCGGTCCGAAATACAGATCGATCGAGCCGTCGGCATTGACGTTGGGGCGGTCCATGGTGTTGATCGACGGGAACGGCTGGCCATTGGCCAGACCCGAAGCCGTTTCGGGCCGGTACACGGTGACCGACCAGAAGATACCCGCCGGGATGTCCTTGGGCAGGTGCACCTTGTAGGACTTGCCGCCCGACAGCGGGTCGCCATCAGCGTCGCGGAAAGCGACGGGATATTTGGCGCCCATGCCCGCCATATTCACGGCCATCGCCGGGCTGGCGGAATAGGCCAGCGCGAAAAAGCCCGTGCGCAGATCCAGGTACTTGAATGACGGTCCGGTGAACTCGGTGTTGGCGGGGAAAGGGTTGACCCATTGGCGGTCCGGATACCAGCGTGTATTGGGCACGATGGGCGGCGGGTCGTAGGCAATGGCGCGGCCGATGCGATACGCGGTCTTGCCCGCCTTGTCCAGGATCTCGCGGGTGTGGGCATCGGGTTGGAACGGTTGGCCTTTGATGATGCCGATGCTGGCGAGCATGCCGCGCATGTCGGCGTCGTTCGGATCGACGTATTCGCTGTCGATAAAGCGCGACAGCATGTCGAACGCGCTGCCATCCGTCGGATAGAGCATGTTGGGTGCGGCCTTGGACCCGTCCGGGAACGCCATGGGTTTGGCCGATGCCTGCTGGCCCAGCGGATAGATGCGGGTGCGGGTGATCAGGTTGACCGGGTCCGCAAGATTGGCGGGGTCTTTGAAGAACGCGCGCCAGAACACAAAGACGTTGTAGGTGCGCGATTGGTAGACGATATAGCCGGGAGGAATCTTGCCTTTGTAGTCAGGCGGAATGACCAGGTATTTGGCGCCCTTGCCCTTGTCCGGCCCGGGCAGGCCTACGTCGCCGCACCAGATGTCCTTGGCATAGGGCGCCGGATACCAGGTTTTCTCGGCCACCGGTTTGGGATTGCAGATCGGGCGCTGGAAAAAGTCGTCCAGAATGCCCTGCAAGCCAGGGGGCACTTCCAGCACCATCGGGCCGTCCTGTTTCAGGTCCAGATACCCCATGGCGTAAATGACATCCGAATTCGGCGTGGTGACCAGAGTGCTGGCGTTGAGCCTTTCCTTCCAGACCGGCAGGATGTTGTAGCCCTTGCCAAACAGGCGCTCGGACCCTTCCTTCATGGCATAGATATTCAGCGCGGGCTGCGCCCATAGATAACTTTGCACGGCGCGCTGGAACAGCAGTTCGTCCTTGAGCGTGGCGGTGTCCTGTTTGGAAAGGTAGCCCTCGGTCAGGGGAATCGAGGCCAACGCGTCATAGCGGGTGGGCGGCGAAGACGCGGCGGGTGCAGAAGCGGGGCGAGAGGCGCAACCGGCGATCAGCGTGGTGATCGCGAGTGTCGAGAGGACTGCCTTGACTGTCATATACGTTCCTCAATCATGAAATTGATAAGAACAACGGACATGCCAACTGCAATTGCGACACGCTTGAGATCAAAGAGGAAGGAGTGGAATTTCTCTAGGGGGTAAATGGATCAGAGGGGAGCAGATATTCGAAAAAAATTTGCATATTCGAATATTTGTGAAGATTATCACGGGATTTTTTTGATGTGCCGTGTGCACGTCACGCCCGCGGCCTGCATGGGCTTGCCGGCGTGGATATGCTGGCAAGCCCCGGTGGCGGTATCGCGGGCGATTTCTGATTCGCGGCGTTTACAAATGCTTAAGCATTACTGGATCATATCCAGCACCTGCTTTTCCAAGGCGCCCGTCGCCCGGCATTCGGTCAGACCAGGGAATTGCGCGCCGTCGCTGACAGGGGGATGCCGCGGGAAACTGTACTCACCGAGCGGGTGGGCTACGATGCCTTTTATCCGCAACAAGGAACCACTATGGAAGAACTGGACGGATTTCAGATCACGCGCGGCGCGGTGCAAGTGCAGGAGGGTTTTGTGCCAGTCATCGAGGCACGCGGCCAGGCTGCTGACGGCCGGGTTTTGCGAGGCGCGGTAACGGTGACCGAATATGGCGTATTCGACGACCAGGAAGAGGCGATCAACGCGGGGTGGACGATTCGTGTGCGCTCGATCACGGCGGACGGCGACGGATTATCGATACGTATCGACGAATAACCCGCCACGTGAGCACGAGCTGACGCCCCAGAGAGGGCGTTTTGTTTTGCGGCAAAACCGCGCAAGCAAAAAAAATCCGGCCCGAAGGCCGGAAAAAATTACAACAACAAGCACAACGGCTCGCCGGCACGAGCCAGTGCGGTGAGAAATTTATCAGATATGCGATAGATTGCAAGGGCTAGTGTCCATATGTCGGACACATTCCGTTCGGCAGGTTCGAATGACGGGCGGGATCGACGCGCGGTTTCGGGTTTATACGACCCGCGTCACCGTCGTGCCGTCGCGGAACCAGCCATCCAGATTGGCCAGCATCAGGTCCGCCATCGCGCGCCGGGTTTCATGGGTGCCGCTGGCAATATGCGGCAGCATCACCACGTTATCCAGCGCATTCCATTCGGCGGGCGTGGCGGGCTCGTGTTCAAACACGTCCAGCCCGGCGCCGGCGATGCGCCGTTCGCGCAGGGCGGCGGCCAGCGCGGTCTCGTCCACCACGGTGCCGCGGGCAATGTTGATCAGCCAGCCGTGCGGGCCCAATGCGTCCAGCACGGCGGCGTTGACCAGGTGCCGGGTGGGCTCGCCGCCCGGCACGGCCAGCACCAGGAAGTCACTTTCGGCGGCCAGTTCCATCACATTGGCGCAATAGCGGTAATGGGCCGGCGCATCCGCCCGGGGGTTGCGGCTGGTGTACAGGATGGGCATGTCGAAGGCTTCGGCCCGGCGCGCGATCTGCAGCCCGATATTGCCCAGGCCCACGATGCCGCAGCGCTTGCCGCTCATGCGGGTGCCCAGGCCGAAGCCCTCCTGCGGCCAGCGGCCGGCGCGCACGAACCGGTCGGCTTCGGCGATGCGCCGCGAGGCCGCCAGCATCAGCGCCAGGGCGGTGTCCGCCACGCAGGCGTCCAGCACGCCCGGCGTGTTGGTGACGAGCACATTGCGCGCCTGCGCGGCGGCGACGTCGATGGTGTCGTAGCCGACGCCGAAGCTGAACACGCCCTCCAGCGCGGGCAGGGCGTCGATGAGCGTGCGCGAGGCGCCGAAGCGGCCGCTGGTGGCGATGCCGCGGATGGCCGGGCCATGTTCGCGCAGCAAGGCGGCCTGGTCTGGCGCATCCCACCAGCGGTGGATGCGGTAGCGCGATTCCAGGTCCGCGGTCAGTTCGGGCAGCAGAGGGCCGACCATCAGCAGGTCGGCGGCGGGGGCGGTCAGGGGGGAGGTCATGGGTGGGTTGCCTACTGGACTTGAATGTGACGGGTCTTGATGATCTGGCCGTAGCGCGCGCGTTCGCTGGCGGCCAGCGCTTGCAGTGCTTCCGGGGTGGAACCGTGGGCCACGGCGCCTTGCGATTCCAGCTTGGTTTTCATGGCGGGGTCGTTTGCTACCTCGCGGATCGCGGCAGACAGTTTGTCGATGACCGCCTGCGGCGTGCCGGCAGGCGCCAGCACGGCGGTCCAGGACCCGGTCTGCGCGTTCTTCACGCCCGCTTCGTCGATGGTGGGCACGCCGGGCAGGGCGGGTGAGCGCGTGGCGCCGGTCACGGCCAGCGCGCGCAGCTTGCCCGAGTTGACGTAAGGAATGGTCTCAAGCACCGATGCGAACAGCATGTCCACCCGCCCGGCCATCAGGTCCGTCATGGCCGGGCCGCCGCCCTTGTAGGGCACGTGCATCAGGTCGGTCCCGGTGGCTTGCTGGAAAATCTCGCCGGACAGGTGCGGCGCGCCGCCGGTGCCCGAACTGGCGTAGGTGTGCTTGCCTGGCTGCGCGCGCGCCAGCGCCACCAACTCGGTCACGTCTTTGGCGGGCAGGCTGGCGGGCACCACCAGCACGAACGGCAGGTCCGAGAACAGCGATACCGGCGCGAAGGCCTTGGCCGGGTCCGAATGCAGCTTGTAGATCCACGGGTTGATGGCCAGCATGCCGGAATTGGCGAACAGCAGCGTATAGCCGTCGGCGTTGGCGCGCGCGACCAGGTCGGCGGCGATCTGCCCGCCCGCGCCGGGGCGGTTGTCGACCACCACGGACGCGGACAGCTTGTCGCCCAGCGCCGCCGCGAGCAGGCGCGCCGAGATGTCGGTGCCGCCGCCGGGCGCGAAGGGCACGATCAGATTGATGGCGCGTTCCGGGTAGGACGCGGCCTGTGCCGCGCCCGGCAAGACGCTGCTGGCGGCCACGGCGAGCAGCGCGGCAATGAGCCGGATGCGAGGGCGCTTGGAAGGGGTTGTCTCCATGGATTTTCTCTTTATGGTGGATGGGGCGTGGAACGAAGGTCGGGCGATGCCGTCCGCGAAAATGGCGCGGCGGCATGCCTCGGCGTGTTTGAGGGCCGGGCCCGCCGACACGGCGCGAGGCCTCCTTTTGTGTCGGCGAACCTGCGTCAGCCCCCTGCGGGCGAGTATAGGAATGCAAGCCGATGGATGATTGTTCGAGCTATAAATAGCATTGATCAATTCAAGGATTGAATCGATGGAATTTCGCCAGCTTGAATGCTTCATCGCCGTGGCCGAAGAACTGCATTTCGGCCGGGCCGCGTTGCGGCTATGCATGACGCAACCGCCGTTATCGCGCCAGATCCAGCTGCTGGAGCAGGACCTGGGCGTGACCCTGTTTGAACGCAGCAGCCGGCAAGTGGAACTGAGCGCGGCGGGCCGGCGCTTTCTGCGCGATGCGCGTCACTTGCTGGAGTATTCGGCGCGTGCCGCGGCCACCGCGCGCCGTACGTCCGGCGGCGAAGCGGGCCACATCACGCTGGGATTCACCGCGGTGGCGTCATATCGGCTGATGCCGTCGCTGGTGATGCGGGCGCGCAAGCGCCTGCCGGGCGTGGAAATCCAGCTGCGCGAAACCGTCAGCACCGACCTGTCGCGCCTGCTGGTGGCGCGCGAAGTGGACGCGATTCTGGCGCGCAGCGTCCCGCAGCAGGCCGGCATCCAGGCCCGCTTGATCGAGCGCGAGCCGCTGGTGCTGGCGCTGCCGGCGGATTCGCCGCTGTGCGCGCACGAGGTGGTGCCGCTGCGTCTGCTGCAGGGGCAGCCGTTCGTGTTGTATTCGCCGCGTGAAGGAAAGTACTTCTACGACCGCATCGTGGGCGCCTTCGGGTTGGCCGATGTGCAGCCCGACTACGTGCAGCGCGCGGGCCAGACGCATACCCTGCTGGCGCTGGTGCGCGCGGGGCTGGGGGTGGGCATCGTGCCGGATTCGGCGCGTGAGCTGCGCCTGGAAGGCGTGGTCTTCCGGCCGCTGGCCCAGCGCGACTTCTATGCCGACATGTACCTGGCCTGGCACGCCCAACACGACAATCCGGCGCTGGGCGCTTTCCTGACGCAGGTGGCCGAAACGGAGTGAGGGGTCGCGGCGCATATTCAGGCCGGCATCTTCTTCTTGCCCATCAGCGCCAGGGTCAGCGCGCGGCCCCGGCGCATGAACGGGTACAGCGCGGCCGACAGGCACGGGCGGCGGAACACCGCGGCGTTCAGCTTGTTGAACAGGTCATTGTCCGTGCTGATCAGCGCCAGCCGGTTGATGCAATCGGCGCCCCAGTAGGTCCTGCCGTCCAGGCGCAGCAGCATGCCTTCGTTCAGGTCGTAGCCTTGCTTGCGGAAGGCCACGGCCAGATCCGGATGGTCGCGCATGTTCAGAAGCGCAACCGGGCCGACCGCTTTTTGCAGCTGCACCCGCTGCACGTAGTCCGTGCAGAAGGGGCAGTCGCCGTCATACAGCAGGAAGTTCTGAGGCGCGGTTTCCATGGAGAAAGCTTACCAGCAACGCACGGCGCGCCGCATGCCGCCTACGCCGCCGGGTCCGCCCACGCCAGGCCCATGGCGTAGTCGCGCACGTCCTGCGGCCAGTCGGCCAGTTGCCTGGCGAAGCGCTCGCGGTCGTTGGCATAGAGTGCGCGCGTGGCTTCTTCGAACCCCGGCAGGTTGCCCGCCATGCTGGACATGAAGTGGTAGGCGGCTTCCTGGCGCTGGCGCTGCTGGTCGCGCGCGTCGTTGTCGCGGCGCGCCTGTTCCACCAGCTTGCGCAATGCCACCGAAGCGCCGCCGGGTTGGGCGCCCAGCCAGTCCCAGTGGCGCGGCAGCAGCGTCACTTCGCGTGGCACCACACCCAGCTTGGGCCGGCCGCGGCCGCGCGGGGCGGCGTCGGCCGTATCGGATTCCTCGGGCAGGGCGGGGGGCGTGCCGGCCTGCGCCTGATAACGTTGGCGGATCTGCGCGTCGTCGCCGCGCAGGTCCAGGTCCACTTGCTTGCCGGTCTGGTCGGCGAACACCAGAATCGGGGCGTCGCCGCCCGCGGCCATGGCCCGCCGGACGGTCAGCGCCACGTCGGCCAGCGGAGCGCGCGCCAGCAATCGATGGCCTTCAAAAGCGGTATGCACGGCGAAGGCGGGCGCTGCGGCAGCGGGCGCGGGGGTAGGAGAAATCGTGGTCATGACAGGGAGGGGAAATTTTGCCCGGGTAAATTTGATAGCAGGCATTGTGGGCCGTCTCAACTCTCTTGTCAATATGATCCGGGTAAAAATAATCTCACTAGCTGCACGGGCCTGAAAAAAGTCGCAAAAATTGCACGCCGACCTAGGGTCAACACCTAGTCAAATCACCTAGGCGGCGTATAATCTTGCTTTGCGCCCGGAGTTACCCATGCGTCTCGTTCAAAAAGCGCTCACCTTCGACGATGTGTTGTTGGTGCCTGCGTATTCCGAGGTGTTGCCGCGCGACACCTCCCTGGCCACGCGCCTCACCCGCAACATCAATTTGAATATCCCCCTGGTGTCCGCCGCCATGGACACCGTCACCGAGTCCCGCCTGGCCATCGCCATGGCCCAGGAAGGTGGCATCGGGATCATCCACAAGAATCTGTCCGCCGACGCCCAGGCCCGTGAAGTCGCCCGCGTCAAGCGCCACGAATTCGGCATCGTGATCGATCCGGTCACCGTCACCCCCCAGATGAAAGTGCGCGACGCCATTGCGTTGCAGCGCCAGCATGGCATTTCGGGTCTGCCGGTCGTCGAAGGCCGCAAGCTGGTGGGTATCGTCACCAACCGCGATCTGCGCTTCGAAGAAAACCTCGATCAGCCCCTGCGCAACATCATGACGCCGCAGGAACGCCTGGTCACCATGAAGGAAGGCGCCACGCTCGATGAAGCGCAGGCCCTGATGCACAAGCACCGCCTGGAGCGCGTGCTGATCGTCAACGACGGCTTTGAGCTGCGTGGCCTGGCCACCGTCAAGGACATCGTCAAGAACACCGAACACCCGCTCGCCAGCAAAGACACCCAGGGCCAGTTGCGCGTCGGCGCGGCGGTCGGCGTGGGTGCCGGCACCGAAGAGCGCGTGGAAAAGCTGGTCGCCGCCGGCGTCGACGTCCTCATCGTCGACACGGCCCATGGCCACTCCAAGGGCGTGCTGGAAGGCGTGCGCTGGGTCAAGCAGAACTACCCCAAGGTTGAAGTCATCGGCGGCAACATCGCCACCGCCGCCGCCGCGCGCGCGCTGGTCGAGTACGGCGCCGACGGCGTCAAGGTCGGTATCGGCCCCGGCTCGATCTGCACCACGCGTATCGTCGCCGGCGTCGGCGTGCCGCAAATCCATGCCATCTCCGAAGTCGCCAAGGCGCTCGAAGGCACGGGCGTGCCCCTCATCGCCGACGGCGGCATCCGCTACTCGGGCGACGTCGCCAAGGCCCTGGCGGCCGGCGCCTTCTCCTGCATGATGGGCGGCATGTTTGCAGGCACCGAAGAAGCCCCGGGCGAAGTCGTGCTGTTCCAAGGCCGTTCGTACAAGTCGTACCGTGGCATGGGCAGCCTGGGCGCCATGACGGACGGCTCGGCCGACCGCTACTTCCAGGACCCCGCCAACAACGCCGACAAGCTGGTCCCCGAAGGCATCGAAGGCCGCGTCCCCTACAAGGGCAGCGTGCTGGCCATCATCTACCAACTGGTCGGCGGCATCCGCGCCTCGATGGGCTACTGCGGCGCCGCTACCATCGACGACATGCGCACCAAGGCCGAATTCGTGGAAATCACCTCCGCCGGTGTCCGCGAATCCCACGTGCACGACGTACAGATCACCAAGGAAGCGCCCAACTACCGCGCCGACTGATCCCCGTACAGTCAACTACAATGTCATGCATCACGCACCGGCAGAACCGCAAAATCAGTCAGCGGGTCTGCCGGTGCGGTTTTATTTACTGCGGTTTCATTCATTACCGGTAGAGTCTCCATGCACCAGCGCATCCTCATTCTCGACTACGGTTCGCAAGTCACCCAACTGATCGCCCGTCGCGTCCGCGAAGCCGGCGTCTATTCCGAAGTGCACCCGGGCGACGTCGACGACGCCTTCGTGCGCGACCAGATGGCGCAAGGCCTGAAGGGCATCATCCTGTCGGGCAGCCACGCATCGGCCTACGAAGAAGGCTCCATGCGCGTGCCCCACGCGGTGTTCGAGCTGGGCGTGCCCGTGCTGGGCATCTGCTATGGCATGCAGTCCATGGCGCAGCAACTGGGCGGCGTGGTCAGTTTCTCCGACCACCGCGAATTCGGCTACGCCGAAGTCCGCGCCCACGGCCACACCAAGCTGCTGGAAGGCCTGGCGGACTTCACCACCGCCGAAGGCCACGGCATGCTCAAGGTCTGGATGAGCCACGGCGACAAGGTCACCGAGCTGCCCCCGGGCTTCAAGATCATGGCGTCCACGCCGTCGTGTCCCATCGCCGGCATGGCCGACGAAGACCGCCGCTTCTACGCCGTCCAGTTCCACCCCGAAGTCACGCACACCGTTCAAGGCAAGGCCATGCTGGCCCGCTTCGTGAACGAGATCTGCGAATGCCAGGGCGACTGGAACATGCCCGACTACGTCGCCGAAGCCGTGGCCCGCATCCGCGAGCAGGTCGGCACCGACGAAGTCATCCTGGGCCTGTCCGGCGGCGTCGATTCGTCGGTGGCCGCCGCGCTGATCCACAAGGCGATCGGCGACCAGCTTACCTGCGTGTTCGTCGACCACGGCCTGTTGCGCCTGGACGAAGGCAAGCAGGTCATGCAGACCTTCGCCGAGAACATGGGCGTCAAGATCATCCACGTCGACGCCACTGCCCAGTTCATGGGCAAGCTGTCCGGCGTGGCCGACCCCGAAGCCAAGCGCAAGATCATTGGCCGCGAATTCGTCGAAGTGTTCCAGGAACAGGCCGGCAAGCAAAAGAGCGCCAAGTGGCTGGCCCAGGGCACGATCTACCCCGACGTCATCGAGTCGGCCGGCGCCAAGACCGGCAAGGCCACGTCGATCAAGTCGCATCACAACGTGGGCGGCCTGCCGGACACGCTGAACCTGCAACTGCTGGAACCCCTGCGCGAACTGTTCAAGGACGAAGTCCGCGAACTGGGCGTCGCCCTGGGCCTGCCGCCGCAGATGGTCTACCGCCACCCGTTCCCCGGCCCCGGCCTGGGCGTGCGCATCCTGGGCGAAGTCAAGCACGAATACGCCGAACTGCTGCGCCGCGCCGACGCCATCTTCATCGAAGAACTGCGCAACACCAAGGACGAAGCCAGCGGCCTGACCTGGTACGAACTGACCTCGCAAGCGTTTGCCGTGTTCCTGCCGGTGAAGTCGGTGGGCGTGATGGGTGATGGCCGTACGTATGAGTACGTCGTGGCCCTGCGTGCCGTGCAGACGTTTGACTTCATGACCGCCGACTGGGCCCCGCTGCCGCATCCGCTGCTGGCGCGGGTGTCGTCGCGGATCATCAATGAAGTGCGTGGGATCAATCGGGTCGTGTACGACGTGTCGAGCAAGCCGCCTGCGACGATCGAGTGGGAATAAAGCCGCGGTCGTTCGCGGTGAATGAAAAAAGGCGCTTCGGCGCCTTTTTTCATGGCCGCAGATAAGCACGTCTTTGCGCCTGTGCGAGGTCCTCGGCGGCAAAAGCCGTCTCGTACCTCTCAATGTGGCAACTTGCTCTGCGTCGGTGGATGACCAAACTTACGTGAAAACGCGCGAGAAAATGCGGCGGCACTACCGAAGCCGACCATTGCGGCCACAACCTTGACGCTTCGTCCGGAGAGCAAGTGCGCGCGCCCTAGTGCCAAGCGCCACCCATTCAGATATGCGCCGGGCGACTGGCCAACGGTCTGTTTGAAGGCTGCGATGAACGGCCCGCGCGACATTTCCGCCAGGGCCATCAAATCAGCAATTTTCCAGTTCCGCGCAGGATCATCGTGCATTGCAATGAGGCTTACGTGCAGCTTGGGATGGGCAAGCCCCGCCAGCAATCCCGCGTTGACAGTACCAATGGCTATTGCTTTACGGATCGCCAGAACCACAATGACCTCGCACAATCGCGCCCGGATGGAACCTCCACCGCAACGCGCAACTTTCACCTCGGCCACGATCAGCTTCGACAATTCGAGCAATTGCGGATCGTCAGCCAATGAGAAACACAACTCATCAGGCAAAGCACCGACAAGCGGATTTGCATTGCCACCAAAATCTATTGTCGTAGCAGCGCACACAACGACTCCTTCCAGCAGCGTTGCCTTGGATCGTGCGCGGTAGAGCAGATGGGTGGGCTCACCCGAATCTTCAACATCGACGATGAGGAGATTGGCCTGCTCTATTGATTCGCAATGCGCGGCGCTTAGCGAGAAGGCTTTCAGAAACGCCACCAACCGATCATGCTTTCGGTCTATTTTGGAACTTTCGATCATGATTTTTCAAGATAGATTGATCCTGAATCTTTTATCATGACGTGCAGTGGTGCGCTAGCCCGCTACTCGAACACGACGCACAAGAGGCTGTATGACGCAGAATTCCGCCCGAAAATTCGATGCTGATCGCGCAGGAGAATATGCATCCCAGAGTCGGATCGCACTCGCGGGCTATGACGCCTGCCATGAGCTTGCCGCCTGCATGCTGTCGGCCGCCCTGGGCGATGGAACGCCTGCACGGATCTTGGTGGTCGGCGCCGGTGGAACCGCAGGCGAAATCATCGCTGCCGCGCGGTTGGAGCCCACATGGTCTTTTGTTGCTGTCGATCCATCACCGCCAATGTTGGAGCTGGCGCGCGCGCACCTGGACGATGCAGGTATTTCTGATCGCGTGAACACTGTTCTCGGTACTGCCGAAGACATTGATCCAACGCTGTCCTTCGATGCCGCCATCATGATCGGCGTGCTCCATCACCTTGCCGGGGATGAGGCGAAGCAGGAAATTTTGACGCAGATTGCCGCACGCTTGCTACCGGCGGCCCCCGTGGTCATTGCCGGAAATTATCGGCCTTATGCTTCGCAACCCTTGCTCATGGATGCCTGGGCTGCCCGTTGGCGAATGAACGGCGCGAATCCGGAAGAAGTGCAATCCAAGATGAACAAGATCCTGCATGGGGCAGAGCCGCCCCAGTCGGAAGAAGCCGTGTTTTCCCTGCTGGAGAAAGCCGGTTTCGTGCAGCCGCTTCGCTTCTTTGCCAGCCTGTTTTGGGGGGCGTGGATGGCTCGACGCGCGTCAACGGCGATATAGCCCCAGCCAAAGACATGTGGTCGCGATGCCAACTGCAACAACAGTCTCGATAAAGCCTTGCCAACAACCTGAGTAACGGAGCAAAGAAGATCATGAATGGGCAGAAAATTCTCAAGTACGGTTTCATCAGTGCGATTTCTTTCACCAGCGCGCTATTGACGGCGGTTGCACGTGCTGACGCGACGACGGTCGTCCCCTCGATGGTGGGAACATGGACCCTGGTCGCTGCGGATGTGCAGCACCCGGATGGCTCGCGGGCACGCGACTATGGCGCTGCACCCAAGGGCATGTTGATGATCGACGCACAAGGACATTACTCACTGCAGATTTTCAAGGCTGAACGCCCCAGGTTTGCCTCAGCCGACAAGAGCGCGGCAACGCCCGATGAGTACAAAACGGCAGTCATGGGTTCCAGCACGCACTTCGGCACGATCAGCGTCGATCCGGCCACCGCCACACTGACTTTCCGCATCGAAAGCGCATCCTTCCCCAACTGGGAAGGGCAGCAACAAAAGCGGACCTATGAGCTTAAAAACGGCGAGCTGAGTTATCGCGTCGTGCCGCGGCCCAATGGCGATATACCGATTTCTGTGTGGCGGAAAGTGAACTAAAACTGCGTGAAGGCTGTTTGCGATACTGCCGCCTAGGGTGCGCGCAAATCAAAAGAGATTCCGTAGATAACTGAAGTGGCCTTTCACATCCACGAAGATCACGGACATGGCTGGCCGAGTTCGGCCCTTAACGGACAATTAACGAGGCGACCCGGATGCCTGGCACGCGGCACTCGAAGCCATCCATCGCAGCAGCAGGGGGGGCAACCGTAATGCAGCGGCCTACAAAATTGCTTTTTCTTCCCGGGGCATCCGGCAGTACCGCGTTCTGGCAACCGCTTGCGAATCTGCTGGAATATCGCGCAGAGAAACAGATCGTTTCTTATCCGGGATTTGGCACCACACCTGCTGACCCCTGCGTCGACAGCATCGACGCTCTGGTTCAACGCCTCGTCAAAGATATCGATCAGCCGACGGCTTTGATCGCTCAGTCAATGGGGGGCATTCTTGCAGTGCGCCTCGCGCTTGAGCTGCCGAATCTTATTACCCATCTGGTACTGAGTGTGACCTCCGGCGGCTTGGATACGCGAGCGTTGGGGGCTACAGACTGGCGCCCCGACTTCGTGAAGGCGAACCCCTGCCTACCGCCGTGGTTTCTGTCGTTCGAATCGGATCTGTCGAGCGAGATCGGTCGTATCTCTCAGCCCGTGCTATTGCTATGGGGAGATGCCGACCCGTTTAGTCCCGTGGCCGTTGGCAAGAAGCTTTTAGCGCTGTTGCCAAATGCTGACTTGCGGGTCATCAACGGCGGGCATCACGATCTTGCCCACGAGTATGCAGGTGAACTGGCACCCATCGTCAGAGAACACCTGCTGCGCGCCTCGTAATTGCGGAACATTGCCTCGATGACCGTTATCGATAGCACCGTGTCGCGCATTGAGTAATCAAGCGCTGCAATTATCGGTACTGCAAGCGCATGCAGGTTCTTTCCCGCGTCTGTGAGAACCCCTGCGCGCGTACTGCGATTGAGCAACCGGGTGTCCAGGGCCTCTTTCGCCGTCATGTGCGGCGCCGTGCAGCGCTGAAAGTCGTCTTACGTATCAACCCGTGGCAGGGCAGGTCATGGATGGGTCTGGAGGACCAAGCTGCCGCTTCAAGCCCTTCACACCCATCCCGCTTCAGCCTGCGATCAGGCGAGCAGTTCCTTGCGGACAATCTCGGCGCCTTCGCTCAGCGCCAGCAGCTTGCCCTTGGCAATCGCCCGCGACAGCGGCGCCATGCCGCAGTTCGTGCACGGATACAGCTTGTCGGCATCGACAAACTTCAGCGCCTTGCGCAGCGTATTGGCCACTTCTTCCGGCGTTTCAATCTTGTCGCTGGCCACGTCGATGGCGCCGACCATGACCTTCTTGCCGCGAATCAGTTCGAGCAGATCGATCGGCACATGCGAGTTGTGGCATTCCAGCGAGATGATGTCGATGTTGGATTGCTGCAGCTTGGGGAACGATTCCTCGTACTGGCGCCATTCCGAACCCAGGGTCTTCTTCCAGTCGGTGTTGGCCTTGATGCCATAGCCGTAGCAGATGTGCACGGCGGTTTCGCACTTCAGGCCTTCGATGGCGCGTTCCAGGGTGGCGATGCCCCACTCATTGACTTCGTCAAAGAAGACGTTGAAGGCCGGCTCGTCGAACTGGATGATGTCGACGCCCGCGGCTTCGAGCTCCTTGGCTTCCTGGTTCAGGATCTTGGCGAATTCCCAGGCCAGCTTTTCGCGGCTCTTGTAGTGGCCGTCGTACAGCGTGTCGATCATCGTCATGGGGCCGGGCAGGGCCCACTTGATAGGCTGCTTGGTTTGCTGGCGCAGGAACTTGGCGTCTTCAACGAAGACCGGCTTCTGGCGGCTGACGTCGCCCACGACGCTCGGCACGCTTGCGTCGTAGCGATCACGAATCCGGACGGTTTCGCGCTTTTCAAAATCCACGCCGCTCAGGTGCTCGATGAACGTGGTGACGAAGTGCTGACGGGTTTGCTCGCCGTCGCTGACGATATCGATGCCGGCGTGTTGCTGTTCTTGCAGGGCCAGGCGCAGGGCGTCTTGCTTGCCTTCGACCAGTTCTTCGTCTTGCAGCTTCCAGGGCGACCAGAGTTTTTCGGGCTGTGCAAGCCAGGAAGGCTTGGGCAGGCTGCCGGCGGTCGAGGTGGGCAGGAGTTTTTTCATGATCTGTGGTCTTGTGTGTGTCGAGTGATTAGAGGGCGCAGTTGGCGGCCCAGTTTTCGAGCGTCTTGGCGTAAGGCTTGATGAAGTGCTCTTCCGTGAACTTGCCTTGTTTGACGGCCAGTTGGCTGCGTTCTTCGCGGTCATAGACGATCTGCGTCAACGAGTAATCCTGGTTCTTCAGGCTCGGTTGATACAGCTTGCCTGCCGCGGAATTGGCGTTGTAGATCTCGGGGCGGTAGATCTTCTGGAACGTTTCCATCGTGCTGATGATGCTGATCAGCTCGAGCGTGGTGTAGTGGCCCAGCAGGTCGCCCTGGAAATAGAAGGCCAGCGGCGCGACGCTGCCCGGGGGCATGAAGTAGCGCACCTGCAACCCCATTTTCTCGAAGTACTGATCCGTCGACGAGGGCTCGCTTTGCTGATACTCCACGCCCAGGATGGGGTGCTGGTTTTCAGTGCGATGATAGGTTTTGCTGCTCGACGCGCTGATGCAGATGACGGGCGGCTTGCTGAAGTGGGCTTTGTAAGCGTCGGAATTGACAAAGTGCTTGAACAGCTTGCCGTGCAGTTCGCCGAAATTGTCCGGCGTGCTGAACGTGGGCTTATTGTTGTTGTGCTCGGGCAGCAGCACGCTGAAGTCGTAGTCGCGCACGTACGACGAGAAGTTGTTGCCGACGATCCCTTCGATGCGTTCGTTGTTCTTGTGGTCGACGATATTGGTCTTCAAGATTTCGATCAGCGGAAAGGCATCATTGCCGCCGTTGGCAGCGAGGTGCATTTCGACAGAAATGATCTCGAGCTCGACCGTGTAACGATCCCCCTTGGGGTTGTCCCAGTGCGCCAGGTTGTTGAAGCGCTTGTCGATCATCCGCAAGGTGTTGCGCAGGTTCTCCTGGCGGCTCGCTCCGCGGGCCAGGTTGGCAAAGTTGGTCGTGATGCGCGTGCTGTCCGACGGCTGATAGTTCTCATCAAAAGAAATGCTCTTGATGCTGAAAGTGAAATCTTGGCTCATTGCGATGGGGTGTGATGATTATGCGAAAAAAATGAATCGGTCTGCCGCCGGCAGGCAGGCACTGGTGCCGCGCGACGCGGCAGCCGGATTTGCCTGGCTTCAGGCCGCGACCGCTTCTTGCTCGGCGGCGGCGCTTGAGTGGCGCATCAAGTCGATCAGGGGCAACGCCCGTTGAACCGCCAGGCGGGCTCGCTCGATCAGGGCCTCGTCCTGCAGGCGGTAGTCGGCGAAATCCTTGTCGGTGGCGTAAACGCCCAACGGCAAGGTGCGTGCCTGGAAGAAGCTGAACAGGGGCCGCAGTTGATGGTCGATCATCAGGGCGTGGCGTTCGCTGCCGCCGGTGGCCGCCAGCAGGACGGGCGTGTCGATCAGGGCGTCCTGGTGAATGAAGTCGAAGAAGTGCTTGAACAGGCCGGTGTAGGAACCCCGATAGACCGGCGTGGTCACCACCAGGATGTCGGCTTGCTCGACGGCCGCAATGTCCCTTTCCACCGTGTCGGGCAGTTGCGAACGCCAGACCGCGCCAGTCAGTTGCGGGGCGAGCTGGCCGAGTTCGACCAGATGCTGTTCGCAGGGAAATTCGTCGGCGATCAGGTCCAGTAGGTGCTCGGCCAGGGCCGCGGACTTGGAGGGGCGTTGCAGTCCGCCGGAAACGGCTACGAGACGGAGTGGGCGTGTCATTTTGCTTCACATGAATGGATCTACGCGGCGCCGCATCTGTTTTTGTGCAGGTGCAACATCGAGTCGGAAACGCATGCTAGAGGAGGGTTGTCATGAAGTAAAATGGTTTTATTTCACGAATCCATGAGCAGGAATCATCTGAATGCTTGAGCGCATCCACCTCAGCATCGTCCAGCAGGTCGAAAAGCAAGGGTCCTTGACCGCGGCCGCGGGCGTGCTGAACCTGACCCAGTCGGCCCTGAGCCACAGCATGAAGAAGCTGGAACAGCAGCTGGGCACCGACGTCTGGCTGCGCGAAGGCCGCAGCCTGCGCCTGACGCAGGCCGGCCAGTACCTGCTGGCGGTGGCCAACCGGGTGCTGCCGCAGCTGGACCTGGCTGAAGAGCGCCTGGGCCAGTTCGCGCAGGGCGAGCGCGGCGCGCTGCGCATCGGCATGGAGTGCCACCCGTGTTACCAGTGGCTGCTCAAGGTGGTCTCGCCCTATCTGGCGGCCTGGCCCGACGTGGATGTGGACGTCAAGCAGAAGTTCCAGTTTGGCGGCATCGGCGCGCTGTTCGGCTACGAGATCGACCTGCTGGTTACGCCCGACCCGCTGTTCAAGCCCGGCCTGAAGTTCGAGCCCGTATTCGACTACGAGCAGGTGCTGGTCGTGGCCAAGGGCCATCCGCTGGCCGGCGCGGCCTACGTGAAGCCGCAGCAACTGACCCAGGAAGTACTGATCAGCTACCCCGTGGACATCGAGCGGCTGGACATCTACAACCAATTCCTGTTGCCGGCCGGCGTGACGCCCCGGCGCCACAAGGCCATCGAAACCACCGACATCATGGTGCAGATGGTGGCCAGCGGCCGCGGCGTGGCCGCGCTGCCGCGCTGGCTGGTCGAGGAATACGCGGCCAGGATGGACGTGGTGCCCGTGCGGCTGGGTGTGCGCGGCATCGCCAAGCAGATCTTCCTGGGCGCGCGCGAGGCCGACACCGCCATCGACTACGTGCGGGCCTTTATCGAGCTGGCCCGCCATCCCGCTGCCGTCCCCGTCGCCGCCATTGCGCCGGAAGCCATTGCCTGAACCCTACCGCTGAACGCAGACCGTCCGCCGAGTCGACTGTCGAGCCCGTTTTTCGACCCGTTCGGCGGGCCTTTCATTGATGTCCTTGATGCATCCCAGTACGCCCAAGTCCCTTCGCCACATCTCCCACGGCTATTCGTTGGAGGTCAGCACGAAGGACATTGCCGCGTTGACCGCCGCGGCGCCCCGGATATTGCCCGGGTCGACCATTTCCATTCCCTACCTGCCCGGGCAGGACGACCAGGCGCGACTGGCTGCCGCGCGGGCCGTGCGCGGGCTGGGTTTCGAGCCTATGCCGCACCTGTCCGCACGGCGAATCGCGTCGCTTGCCGAGCTGGATGCGTTCGTCACGCGCGCGGTGGCTGAAGCCAGAGTCGAGCGCTGCTTCGTGATCGCAGGCGACCCATCGACCCCGGTCGGGCCGTTTGCCGACAGTGCGACGTTGATCGAAACCGGCGTTTTCGAACGCGCGGGCATCCGGGTCGTTGGCGTGGGCGGGCATCCGGAAGGGCATCCGGTCATGAGCGCGTCCGATCGGTGGGAGGTGCTGGAACGCAAGTGCCAGATGATTGCCCGCCGCGGCATGGTGCCCTTGATCATCACGCAGTTCGGATTTGACGCCGACGTGGCGTTGGCGTGGCTGCAAACGCTGCGCGAGCGGGGCATTGAACACCCCGTGCGGGTGGGGGTGCCGGGGCCCGCGGGTATTGCGGTGCTGGCGCGCTATGCCGCCCTGTGCGGCGTCAGCGCCTGCGCGTCAATGTGGTCCAAGTACGGCATCTCGCTGGGCAAGCTGTTCGGCACGGCGGGGCCGGATGTGTTCGTGGATCGCCTGGCTGCCGGGCTGACAGCCGCCCATGGCACGGTGAGCCTGCACTTCTTTCCGTTCGGGGGAATTGCGCAGTCGGTGAAATGGATCGAGCAGTATCGGGTGCGGACCCCGGCGCTGGATCGCGCCAGTCCGACGGTGTCGTGATGCTCAGTCCGGCGGCAATGGACTCTCAGGGTTCGCTCTCAAGGACGGTCAGCAGTTCCGCAGCGATTGTGAACTCATCGTCATCTACATCTCGGCTGATAACGATCGGTTCATAGCCGGGCTGCAGTGAATCCGGATGCAGAATAATCTGCTCGTGATGCCAACTGCCGTCAGCGTTGATCGTTTTCTTGCTTGAGTAGACTTTGACTGTGTATTTGCCACCCGTCTCTGGATCATCAATGCTGCGATGCTGCGCAATTACAACCTTGCCTTGACGGGTACCGCTCGGTTTCGCTCGGAACAGGCACCATGACCCGTTGGGGATTCTTCGGCTCATCGACTCGCCCACAACTTGAGCCACGAAGAGGCCGGGCTGCGGGGTAATCCAATCTGGCGGTTCGAGCCACTGGGTGGCGGCCTCGTCTAGCATCTGGGCGTCTGAGAAAGCCCCTGCTGCCATCTTGATGTCGATGAGTGGCAGCGCAGTAAAGCTGTTTTGACGCTTGGGTTCTATGACTTGTTTCAAAGGCACGACGTTGGTGTCGTCGGCTTGCAAGATCGGTTCAGATAGCGGTTCCGTAGTAGAACCCAGCCTGTTGCGCAGATATTCACCGAGCGCTTTGTCGGTGCAATAGACATAGCACCCTTTCATGCCTCGGGTCATCAGCGTGCGGTAGGTGTTCTTGATGATGAGATCCGCCAGTCCCCTCGCATTATCCGGGTTCTCTCGCATCATCTTCTTGAGTCCACGTACAGATTGGTCGGAAGACGCACGCTGCGTAGCATCCGTCTTGATCTGACCATCACGGTAGACCAAGTCGTCGCCAATGATGACGCCGACGTAGTCCAATTCCAGGCCTTGACAGGTGTGGATGC
>NZ_JAELTJ010000605.1 GCF_016428805.1 Achromobacter sp. ASV32 | reverse complement strand
GTTTAGTACCGATATTGATCGGCTGTCATCTACATTGTCCTTTTCGGGCGAATGACAGCCTTGCGACTTGAAGAACAGCGCCGGTACAAGTGCTGTTGTACTATGTTTTTGCAGTCGCTGATGTTTATTTTCTTTACTCTTCTCTCTGATTTCAGTACAGGTAAAAATCTGTGCTATTAAATATGATTATATGTCGAGTAGTACTCAGCAAACCCCAGCGTCTGTATTGGCAATCGCGCTGACGGATGGACCCGACGAAAGAGGTTTAGCGTCGTCGAGCCCTTCGCAGGCCGGGGACCCCATTGTCAACACCAACCGTCCGACATCATAGCTCAACCAGCAACGTCACACCAAAATCTCTGCGTCACGCAGCCAATCTGCCGCAAATTGCACCCGCTCTCATCGTCCCCGCAGGCAGATACTACGT
>NZ_JAELTJ010000604.1 GCF_016428805.1 Achromobacter sp. ASV32 | reverse complement strand
GTATCGAAGACGTCAACGATTTGATTGAGGATCTCTCCCGCGCTGTAAGTTATTGCCCTACCATTAATGCTCAGAATAAGGCGCTAATCATCCTCATAGCTTGTTCAAGCCGGTGCCGTGACCGTTACCATGGACGGATTCCACGCCACTGGGGAAGCCGAGAAGCTTGGCCAGACACCGTTGACTGTCGAATAAGGAACATATATCTTAAAAGAAAAAGACAACACTGTAAAAGAACGACAAAAAAGACGAAAAAGACGACACCGTATTCTAGCCATTGTTACGTTTAATTCCTCAATTGATGTTCTCACGAGCCAATTTATACTATTTCATGCTCCTTTCTCATGCAACTCGGCGTTGGTCTGCTCATTTGGAAGAATCTGAACAATGCCGAATGATCTCTTGCTGGACGGAGGCTACCGGAAGA
>NZ_JAELTJ010000603.1 GCF_016428805.1 Achromobacter sp. ASV32 | reverse complement strand
GCATTGAAGCCCACCAGTCAGGTGATGCGATGAACATATACGTATTAGGTGGTGAAATTTTGCTTCACTTCAGCTGTTGCGAGAGAGTGCAATGCTTTTCTTCTGGAGACTGTTAAAATAATAGTTTATGTGGTTATTTTCGTAATTTTAAAATTCTGTTGCGGCTCTTGCACATCAACTCGTATCATTTTTTGTTGGTGGTGCGCTTACACACGCACGTCTTTCAGGGCAATCAAACCCTAAAGCATTTCCCAAACGGGTAAGCGAAGTTCAAGCCCCCAAGTGCCTTTAGGGCAAAAGTTCAGAAATTCTCTACTCCAGCAGCGAACGCACCGGTAGTCGAACCCAGTCATCACCAAACCAAGTCGTCGAGATGGTGAGTTACGATACCCCAGGACAACGCGAGTACATGCATTCAAGACACGAA
>NZ_JAELTJ010000602.1 GCF_016428805.1 Achromobacter sp. ASV32 | reverse complement strand
CCTCTCACAAACACCACGCCTATCTTCGTGATGAAGTTAGATGACGAGTCTTATTCGAGTTTTCGATGCAGACACAACATACCTATTTACCATTCATGCAATTTCTGAAAACCCCAACACTTCATTCATCTCCCTACATTTGCGAATAATGGAGTACAAAAGCTAACTCGCTGAAAAGGTCAAAAAGATCAGGACTCTTACAAAAGGGTTAGTACACATACCCACCGCCACCACAGGCCCATCACACTACAGGAGGGATCTCGCTTCTGTATGATGAACACAAATGAAAACAAAGACAAGCATATGTCTGAGCTTCACGGCTACGACGACAACTTCATTTTACGCCTGACCACAGAAGCCATCCTGACTTGAGCTGTACCTGCGTTACCAACACGTCAATTGTGGAATCAAATTGACTAACTGGCGC
>NZ_JAELTJ010000601.1 GCF_016428805.1 Achromobacter sp. ASV32 | reverse complement strand
ATCCACCACTGTGGCTCCCGGACACACACCCCTGCACGTTAAAGGCACACTGACGACCAGCAGGCGCTACCTACTAACTAACCCATTTGCCATCGCCAGTCATCCAGCTGCCTGGAACACCGCCCAACAACCACCTCTCTTTGATATCTCGCCATCCGTACGCAAAGCCTTGCGAGGCCGCCGAGATTGCAAGACGACTTCCAACCTGGATCCGGCAACTTACCTCTTATAAATACACCATTTCGCCATGTCTGATTAGTTGCACAGACAATGACACTCGTTCCCCGCGTCTCGCCGGGGGTGTCTTGATATCTCCCGTGCTCGATCCATATACGTCTTGCGCGATCTTGGGCGCTTTTTGCGGCCCCGAGCTGCCGCCGAATTACCGATACGAACTCACAAGGACATTATATGAGCTGAATTAGCC
>NZ_JAELTJ010000600.1 GCF_016428805.1 Achromobacter sp. ASV32 | reverse complement strand
CCTGTGATGGGCCGACGGTAAAGGATCTAGAAGCCGGCCAACCAGTCTCCAGAAACGCCGAACCTGCTGTTACCCCGGCGCCAGCTGGACCACCCGGAGCAGGCGACTTTCCCGACGGCGGTCTGGAAGCATGGCTCGTCGTCTTTGGAGGCTGGTGTGCGCTCTTCTGTACTTTTGGGCTCGTCAATTGCGTCGGTGTCTTTCAGGAGTACTACCTCAGCAACTCGCTATCAGAGTACAAGCTTGAGACAGTCAGTTGGATCACCTCCTCGCAAGTATTCTTCATGGTCTTTTGCGGCACAATCGTAAGCGGTTTTTTCCCCTTGATCCTCGCTTCGTTCAATTTAGTAGTTTGGCTAACACACTTTTGCTCGAGACAGTTTGGCCGCATCTACGACAACTATGGCCCTAAATGGCTCCTCTGGGGC
>NZ_JAELTJ010000599.1 GCF_016428805.1 Achromobacter sp. ASV32 | reverse complement strand
GTCCGCGGCCATGAGGTTTCTAAGAAGCAATAATCATGGACAAAAGCTGTGCTGTCATTAGGATACGGGAACAACTTCTACTCGTAGCTACTGTAATGTGATGCAGCCACAACGGAGGACTCCAGCCCTTCTGCTACATACACGGCGCAATGCAGTAAGTTAATTGCAAGCAAGGTATTGCACAACGGTACACATATGAGTAGCGTGTTCTTGGCGACCGTCAAGTAGAATATCTGCAAACTATCTGTCCGTGTCGAAATGCCTGACTTGCGGGCGCTATCAAACTCCTCCAGCAAGCGACGAGCCACTCACCACGTACCCGGCAGCATTCGCCCGCTCTCGTCGAACGAACGCGTAAACCGTGGCTTCTCCGAGCCGTACTTATAATACCAGTACATGTAGAAAGGTTAGTACATACGGGCCATAAC
>NZ_JAELTJ010000598.1 GCF_016428805.1 Achromobacter sp. ASV32 | reverse complement strand
CTATATATTAGTGTCTTTTTCCCATCATCAGGCTGCCGACTCCATAATGCGACGAGGGACCCTGGGCGCCAGGGAAATGAGTAGCCCAGGGCCCAACAAAACCCTCGGCGGTGGTCCCCGTTTCGGCCGGCAACGGTTAGACACGATTCGCCAGAGCTGAGGAAAATTTGGCCGAACCCCAGTTAGATGGTAAAAAGCCTGGCACGCTGGTGGAGTCGTTCCTTAGCGATATATCCCGTGATAGGTGGGATTGGGTCTCGTAGGGCAGGCTGTTGGTGGATATCTCATTGTTTTCTCCTTGGCGAGCCGCGCTAGAGCGAAGCTGCCTCGGAAGTGAACCATAGCATTTATTATTGGCGAGCAACTAATTAACTACTCGTACATGATAAACACACGATTTTTGAAAAATAATCCAACAGGGGAGACAC
>NZ_JAELTJ010000597.1 GCF_016428805.1 Achromobacter sp. ASV32 | reverse complement strand
AGATACGCCAGTCTCGTGCGGAGCTGTTTCCAAAGCATCTCGTCTTATCGCGTCAAATCCTCTTCGGGCAATGTGATTTTTCCTTAACTCATCAAGATATTCCTTGTAGAGTCCATCCAGGCGTTTTTCGTTAGGTTCAGGCTCGTCACTGCTTGCTGCTAGCGCCAAGGGTGGTCTCGCTGAGCCGTCTTGCGTACATTGAGCCAATTGCACGGCAAGAATGCGCCTAATATAGTTTACCTGCTCTCGAGCTTTGACATAAGGATCCAAGCCATTTTGTAATTTTTGGCAAATATTGGCCACGTTGGCCATTTTATCGGCGACGTTGCTGCAAAAATGCTGCATAAGACGCATCTCAAGAAAGTCGTCCACTGTAAACAACAGCGGCAGTTGCCCCGCCGCGCCACAGTGCTGGAGCACTGGAAGAA
>NZ_JAELTJ010000596.1 GCF_016428805.1 Achromobacter sp. ASV32 | reverse complement strand
GGTCCGTTTTCTTTTGCCGGGTCTACCAAGACATGTCAAAACTCGAATGCTGACGGAACAGACCAAAACGCCGATTCGGAGACAACCGCAGAAGGCTTCAATGCGAGGGGATGGAGCAACAAGTTTGGACCGCAGACGTTTGTGCCACAAAGAGCGCCATCAGCGTCAGCATCCCCAACTCGAGCCACCAGAACAAACTCTAGAAGAGCGAAGACGACGAAACCAACGGCTGGGACTGCTGCTGTGGTTGACGACAGTGACGACGACATCTACGAATGGAATGTGAGAAAGCCGCAGACTCAGGGTGTCTCCGTCGATAGCCCTCAGGCGATGGATATTGATTCTCCTCCCGCTGTTCCCCCGTCTCGGACAAATTCTGCGAGAAATATCCATGTGGAGCCGTCGCGGCCAGAATGGAGATCTGGGGA
>NZ_JAELTJ010000060.1 GCF_016428805.1 Achromobacter sp. ASV32 | reverse complement strand
CCCCCCCCCCCCCCCCCCCCCCCCCCCCCCCCCCCCCCCCCCCCCCCCCCCCCCCCCCCCCCCCCCCCCCCCCCCCCCCCCCCCCCCCCCCCCCTTCCAAGCACACCACGGCATACGCGATCGGTTATTAGGTCTCGTGGGCTCGGAGATGTGTATAAGAGACAGGGGCTACGATTGCGGTCCGGAGCCTTCGCTCCGGACTGCCCCGTTGTCATCGTCGTTGTCGCCTTCGGCGACTGCCTTCCGATTCCCTCGGGCGCATCTAACGCCCCGCCCACCCCACCCCGACACCGCCACGCGCTCTTGATGAGGCTTAGCGACGGGTCCTGGGGCGGTCAGTGTGCTTGGTATTTTGGCCCCGGTCAGAGTGGGGGTGGAGGAGGGTGCGGTGCCCGCTTCGTGCCGGCCGCGCGGGCGGCCTTACGAAGCTTACGCGTTGTCTCGCGTAGGCCGATGCCGCCAGCGCGTGTAATTAGAAAACCACTCTCCATTAGCGCGAAGCGCACCCGCAACACGCTCGGCCAACGCAATGCCAAACGTGGCCGCCCGCGTGTCCGCCGCAAGGAACGAACTACGTAGATCCGTTCTACGTCAAAAACACTTAAGTGGATAAATAAACTACATAAGAGATAAATCGAATCTGCTGAAGAACACTCAACCGTTACGAAGCAGCGCTCTCTTTGCCTCTCGGTACTCTGCCTCCAGGAGTGCCACAAGGTCTTCAACGGCCAGCACCTCTTGGCTGGATCCTACGCCTTGGCCAGCGCTCCATATGTCTTTCCATGGGGTGGGGCGGGTGGATTTGTCTAGGTTGGGGGGTGGGGCTTGGCTTTTGATTTGGTCTTTTATGTCTTCGGGGTTCAGGCCCGCGGCCTGGATGCTGGGGGTCAGGTAGTTGGCGGGGACACCTGAGAAATAGGGGGTGTAGAGCACGTCTGCGGCTTGCGCGCTTAGGACCATTTCCCGGTAGGTTTCGTTTGCGAGTGACTCTTTTGTCGCGATGAAGCGGGTGCCCATATAGGCGAAATCGCAGCCCAGGGCTTCCGCGGCCAGAATGTCCTTGCCGTGGCTGATGCAGCCTGACAGGGCCAGGGGACCGTCGTAGAACGCGCGGATTTCGTTGACCAGGGCGATCGGGTTCAGTTGGCCTGCGTGGCCGCCGGCGCCTGCGGCCACCAGGATCAGGCCGTCGACGCCAGCGTCCAGCGCGCGCTTGGCGTGGCGGACGGTTGTGACGTCGTGGTAGACCTGGCCGCCGTACGCGTGAGCGGTGCGGACCACGGTTTCGGGCGGATGCAGTGACGTGATCAGTAAAGGGACCTGGCGCTCCGCGCAGATGGCCAGGTCGCCTTGCCAGCGGGCGTTGCTGGGGTGGACGATCAGGTTTACCCCGTAGGGCGCCACCCGAGCGCCGGGGGCGGCGCGGCGTACCGCGGTCAGACGGGTTTCGATGCGCGTGATCCACTCGTGCAGCTGTTCCTGCGGACGCGCGTTCAGCGACGGGAACGTGCCGATGATGCCGGCGCCGCATTGCGCGGCCACCAGTTCCGGGCCCGAGACCAGGAACATGGGGGCGCCGATGATGGGCAATCGGGTTTGCTGGCGCAAGGCGGGGGCTGGGCGCATAGGCAGGCTCCGGGTCGACGGCCTTAATTGGCCTGGATGTTCGCGCTTTGGATCACGTCGGCCCACAGCGCGTATTCGCGGTCGATGCGGCTTTGCAGCGCGGCCGCGTCGCCCGTGTTGATGGTGTAGCCGCCATCCGTCATCGCGCGGCGGAAAGCGGGATCTTGCGAGACTTCCGTCAGCGCGCGGGTCAGGCGGGCGCGGACCGGGTCCGGCAGCTTCCTGGGGCCTACCAGCGCGTACCAGCCCACCACCTCGTAGTCCTTCATGCCCGCCTCGATCATCGTCGGGACGTCGGGCAGCTCGGGGTTGCGCGTGCGCGACGTCACGGCCAGCGCGCGCGCCTTGCCGCTCTTGATGAACGGGATCGCCGTGCTCGTGATGTCGAACATGAACGTGATCTTGCCGCTGACCACGTCCATCATCGCTGGCGAATTGCCGCGATAGGGCACATGCAGCATCGGCACGCCGGCCTGCTTCTTCAGCAGTTCGGCCGACAGGTGGTTGGAGGCGCCGATGCCGGCGGAGCCGAACGACACCGCGTCGGGATGAGCGCGGGCGTAGTCGACCAGTTCGCCCACGCTCTTGGCCGGCGCCTGCGGGCCGATCAGCAGCACGTTGGCGTAATCCACCACCAGGCCGATCAGCGAGAAGTCCTTGCGCGGATCGAACAGCGTGCTGCGTTGGACCAGCGGCGACATGGTCAGCGTGGGGCTGGCGGCAAAGCCCAGCAGGTAGCCGTCGGGCGGCGCCTTGGCGGTGGCGTCAGACGCGATCATGCCGCTGGCGCCGGCGCGGTTTTCCACCACCACGGCCTGGCCGAGCTTGTCGCCCAGGTACTTGGCGAAGACGCGCGCGGTGGTGTCCACCGGGCCGCCCGGCGCGTAACCCACCAGCAGGCGAATCGGCCGGTCGGGGTAGGCGGTGTCGGCGGTGGCGGTCGCGCCGGTGGCCAGGGCGGCCACGGCCGCAGCCGTGGCGAACAGTTGTCTGAGGTTCACGCGCTTGTCTCCTTGTCGACAAGCCGGTCGCGGAGCGGAACGAAGTGTCCGAGCCTGCGCCGGCCTTTGTTTCAGCGGCTACAACGTGGCGGCGGTACCCAGGATGGCGGTGGATTGGCTGGACAGCGTGCCGCCGTTGCCATGCACCAGCGCGAGGTCTGCGTTGGCCACTTGGCGCGCGCCGGCCTCGCCGCGCAATTGGCGCACGGCCTCGATCATGATGAAGACGCCGTACATGCCCGGATGCACACAGCACAGGCCACCGCCGTTGGTGTTGACCGGCAGCCGCCCGCCCGGCGCGATGGCGCCGTCCGCGATGAAATCCTTGCTTTCGCCCTTGGCGCAAAAGCCCAGGTCTTCCAGGAACAGCAGCGTGTTGATGGTGAAGGCGTCGTATAGCTGCACCACGTCGATGTCGCGCGGCGCCACCCCTGCCATGGCGTAGGCGCGGCGGCCGGATTCAGTGGCCGCGGTCACGGTCAGGTCCTCCATGGACGAGATCTGGCGGTTCCAGACGGCGGTGGCGTTGCCCAGCACGTAGACCGGCGGACGCGGCAGGTCGCGGGCGCGCTCGGCGCGCACCAGTACGTAGGCGCCGGCGCCATCGGTGACCAGGCAGCAGTCGCGCACGCTCAAGGGGTCCGACACCATGCGCGCGGCCAGGATCTGTTCCAGCGTGGCCGGTTCGCGCAACTGGGCTTCGGGGTTGAGCTGGGCCCACTGATTGGCGGCCAGGGCGACCTGCGCCAGATGTTCGCGGCGGGTGCCGTACTGGTGCATGTGGCGGGCGGCGGCCAGCGCGTACGACGACAGCGGACTCAGCGGGTCGTAGGGCGTTTCATAGGGCTGCGGATCGAACTGCTTGCGCACCCGGCCGATCTCGGCGCGGCTCAGTGTCGAGGTGCGCTGGGTGCTGCCGTAGCAGACCAGCACCGCATTGCATTGCCCCGATGCCAGTGCGTGCAGCGCGGGCAGCAGGTGCGCCACGAAACTGGAGCCGCCCAGCATGGTGCTGTCGATGAACGTGGGGCGGATGCCCAGGTGTTCGATGACCGGCATTGCCCACATCGGCGCGGCCACACTGGCGGTGCACAGGCCGTCGATGTCCTGCATGGTCAGGCCCGCGTCGGCCACGGCGCGCTGCGCCGCCTGCACCAGAATTTCCATTTCGGTATAGCCGTTGGCCTGGCCCAGGCCGGCATGGCCGACCCCGGCGACGGCCACGGCGCCGCGCAAATCGTTCAGCGTCATGGCGCCTCCTGGTTGGGAACGAACACCACCAGGCCACGGCCTGCCGTTACCGCCACCTGGGCCCGCACGGCCATGCCGATGCGCACGGCATCGGGCGCGATGCCCTCCACCCGGCTCATCAGGCGCACCCCTTCGGCCAGGTCGATCAGCGCCACGTTGTAGTCGCCGCCCGCCTCGGGCTTGCGCCTGACCACCGTGGTGGCGTAAACCGTGCCGCGCCCGTCGGGCGTCGTCCAGGACAGTCGGTCGGCGCCGCAATGCGGGCACAGCATGCGGGGATAGAACACGGCGCGGGCACAGGCGCCGCAGTGCTGGAGCAGGAAGCGGCCCTGGTCCAGCGCCTGGCGGTACTGCGCGTCGACGCCGGTCGCGGCGTCGCTCATGGCGGTAGCGGTCATTGCGTGGAGATTCCGGATTGACGAGCCGCCAGTGTCGGGGCTGGCGCGGGCGCTTGCCATTCTTCATTGCTGAAGCAGGCCTTTTGTCCGCCTGTAGTGCCGGGCCGCCACGGCGGCGGCGCCCATGCCGCGGGTGCCCATGCGGCGTCTGGTCCCCTACACCGCGGCAGAAGCCGGCCTTCGGCAACCGCAGATTGTCTGGCTTGCGGGGCCATGGCTAGATAGCCGGCAAAGGAGGTAGGCCATGAATCTGACTTGGACGCCGGAAGCGCGCCAGTTCCGCGAAACCGTGCGCGCGTTTGCCGCGGCGCGCTTGCCGGCGGACATCCGCGACAAGGTACGCCGGCATCAGCGCCTGGAGCGCGACGACTACGTTCGCTGGCACAACATCCTGGCGGACCAGGGCTGGGGCGCGCCGAATTGGCCGGTCGAGCACGGCGGCACCGGCTGGAACGCGTTGCAGCGCCTGATCTTCGAAGTGGAATGCTTCAAGGCCGGCGCGCCGCGCCTGCTGCCATTCGGCCTGTCCATGATCGGCCCGGTGCTGATGAAGTACGGCAGCGCCGCGCAGCAGGCCCGCTTCCTGCCGCGCATGCCCCGGGTGCAAGACTGGTGGTGCCAGGGCTATTCCGAGCCGGGGTCGGGGTCGGACCTGGCCTCGCTCAAGACCCGCGCGGTGCGCGACGGCGACGCTTATGTCGTCAACGGCCAGAAGACCTGGACCACGCTGGCGCAGTACGCCGACTGGATGTTCTGCCTGGTGCGCACCGACCCCGGCGCGCGCGCCCAGCGCGGCATCTCGATGCTGTTGCTGGACATGCGCGTGCCGGGCGTGACGGTGCGCCCCATCCGCACGCTCGATGGCGGTCACGACGTCAACGAGGTGTGGCTGGAAAACGTGCGGGTACCTGGGGAAAACCTGGTGGGCGAGGAAAACCACGGCTGGACCTACGCCAAATACCTGCTGGGCCACGAGCGTACCGGCATCGCCGGCCTGGGCCATTGCCATCGCGAACTCGACATCCTGAAGAGCATGGCCGCCAAGGCCACGTCCCGTGGCAAGCCCTTGCTGGCCGACAGCCGCATGCGCGACCGCATCTCGCGCATCGAGGTCGACATCATGGCGCTGGAAATGCTGCTGCTGCGGGTGGCCTCCAGCAACGACGGCACGCCGGGGCCGGAAGCCTCCGTGCTCAAGATCCGCGGCTCCGAGATCCAGCAGGACCTGGCAATGTTGCAGATGGAGGTCGCCGGGCCGGACGCGTGGCCCTACGACCCTGCCTGGATGTGGGCCGATGCCGAGTTCCACGGCCCCGGCCCCGAGATGGCCGCGGCCGCTGGCGCGGGTTACGCCGATATGCGCAAGACCTCGATCTACGGCGGCACCACCGAAGTGCAGAAGGGCATCATCGCCCGCCTGGTGCTGGGCCTGTAGGCCTCATCGCTTCACGACTGGGAACACGACGCATGGACTTTCTCTATTCCGAAGAACAGCGCATGCTGGCCGACAGCCTGCGCCGCCTGGTGGACCAGGCATGGACCCGGCCGCAGCGCCGCGCTCGCGAAGCCAGCGGCCGGCTCGATGCCGACGCCTGGCGCGCGCTGGCGGACCTGGGCGTGCTGGGCCTGACCATCGCGCAGGACGCCGGCGGGTTCGGCGAAGTGCCGGCCAGCCTGCTGCCCGTGCATCTGGAATTGGGCCGCGGACTGGTGGCCGAGCCGGTCATTGCCAGCGCGGTGATGGGCGCCGCGCTGATCGATGCCTGCGGCGGCGCGGCGCGGCGCCAATGGCTGCCCGCCATCGCCTCGGGTGAACGGGTGGTGAGCGTGGCCTGGCAGGAGCCGGGACGCCGCTATCAGGCGGCACCGGAAACCTGCCGGGCGGCGCGCAGCGGCGCGGGCTGGCGGCTGGACGGCGCCAAGCACCTGGTGTGGCACGGCGCGGCCGCGCATGCCTGGCTGGTCAGCGCGCGGGGCGAGGACGGTGCGGCCCTGCTGCTGGCCGTGCCGGCGGACGCCGCCGGCGTGCGGGTGCTGGACACGCCGACGCTGGATGGGGCGCGCTGCGCCCGGCTGGATTTCAGCGGCGTCGCGCTGCCGGCGGACGCGCTGCTGGCGCAGGGCCCCGAGGCCGACGCCGCGCTGGCGCAAGCGCTGCAATGGGGCACTGCGGCGCTGTGCGCCCACGCGGCCGGCGCCATGGAACGCTTGCTCGAGATCACGGTGGACTATCTGAAGACGCGCCAGCAATTCGGCCAGCCGCTGGCCTCGTTCCAGGCCTTGCAGCACCGCCTGGCGGAAATGCTGGTGGCCAAGGAACTGGCGTTGTCGATGGCCTACGTGGCGGCGGCCGCGCTGAGCGAGCCGGACGCGGCCCAGCGCCGCCGCATGCTGGCCTCGGCCAAGCTGGAGGTCGCGCGCACGGGGCGGCTGGTCGCGCAACTGGCGGTGCAGTTGCACGGCGGCATGGGCATGACGGACGAGCTGGAGGTGGGCGACTACTTCAAGCGCCTGACGGTCGCGGATCTGCTGCTGGGTGACAGCGCCGAGCAGCTGGCCGTGCTGGAGGAACTGGCATGAGCACCGCTGTATACACCCAGATCGCGTTCACCCTGGAGCAGGGCGTCGGCGTCATCACGCTCAACCGCCCAGAGCGCCTGAACAGCTTCACCGCCGTCATGCACGCCGAACTGGCACGGGCGCTGGACACGCTGGAGGCGCACGCCGGATTGCGCGGCGTGATCCTGACCGGCGCCGGCCGCGGTTTCTGCGCTGGCCAGGACCTGGGGGAACGCAAACCGGCAGAGGACGGTTCGCGCCGCGATCTGAGCGAGAACCTGGAAAAGCTGTACAGACCGCTGATCATGCGGCTGCGGGCGCTGCCGGCACCTGTGGTGTGCGTCATGAACGGCGTCGCGGCGGGCGCCGGCGCCAGCCTGGTGCTGGCCTGCGACGTGGTGTTCGCGGTGGAGTCGGCCCGTTTCATCCAGGCGTTCAGCAAGATCGGCCTGCTGCCGGATGCCGGCGGCACCTGGTTCCTGCCGCGCCTGGTCGGCTCGGCCCGGGCCATGGGCGCCGCCCTGTTCGGCGAGGCCGTCAGCGCGCGCCAGGCCGAGGCCTGGGGCCTGATCTGGCGCGTGGTGCCGGACGTAGCGCTGGAGGCTACGTTGGCGGACGTCCGTGCCCGGCTGGCGGCCGGCCCTACCCGCGCTTACGCGGCCACCAAGGCGGCCTTGCACGCCTCCAGCGGCAACACGCTGGCGCAGCAGTTCGATCTGGAATGCGCGTTGCAGCGCGAGCTGGGCTACACCGGCGATTATCTGGAAGGCATGCGGGCGTTCGCCGAGAAGCGCGCGCCGGCTTTCACCGGACGCTAGGCGGCTCCAGGCCCCCGGCCTCGGGGGCCTGGAGGCTTGCGCCGCACGACGCGTGACGGGCGCGGTTCGCCGCCTCCCGGGGCGGGCCGGGGCCGCTCAGTCGGCCGCGGGCTGCCTGATCTGTTCGATCAGTTCGCGCGCACAGCCGGGCAGGGCATCGATGTCGCGCACCAGCAGCTTGCGTTCGCGCACCACCCAGGGTTCGTCCAGCTCCACCACGCGCAGCTTCATTTCGGCGCCATAGCGGCGCGCCGCCGAATCGGGGATGACGCCCACACCGACACCCGCCTGCACCATGCGGCAGATCGAATCGAAGCTGTAGAGCTGGATGCGCTGCGGCAGGCGCTGGCCGATGCGCTCCAACTGGTCGCGCAGAAACGCCACCAGGGTCGAGCCTTCGTGCATGGTGATGAAGGGATAGCGCACGGCATCGGCCAGCTTGACCTTGCCGGGGTCCTGCAGCGGATGGCCATTGGGCACCACCAGCACCAGGCGGTCGGTGCTGAAGTGAATGGCCTGCAGCTCGGGCGCGTCGACCGGACCGGCCACGATGCCCAGGTCGGTGGTGCCATCCAGCACGCCGCGCACGATGTCGCGCGTCAGGCGTTCCTGCAGGTCCACCGTGACGCCGGGGTGGCCCGACAGGAAATGCGCCAGGATGTCCGGCATGAATTCCGTGACCGCGGTGGTGTTGGCGAAGATGCGGATATGGCCCGCGTCGCCGTCGGCCTGCTCCTGGAAGTCGTGCTTCAGGTGGTCCACCTGGCGCATGATGACCCGGGCGTGCTGCAGCAGCCGCTGGCCGGCCGGGGTGATTTCCACGCCACGGCTGTCGCGGTACAACAGGCGGGTATTGAGCTGGTTCTCCAGTGCCTTGATCCGCACGCTGACCGCGGCCAGCGACAGATGCGCCCGCTTGGCGGCCTGGGTCAGGCTGGGGGATTCGGCGATATGGATGAACAGGCGTAGGTCGGCAAGATCGAAGTGCATGGCGCCTATATTACGGCGACGGGCGCGGGGCGCACGATTCATGCGCCACAAACCCCGCCTTGAGGAAAAACGAATTCACAGCCTGCGCGGCTTGCGGGATGCTACCCGTCAACCCCCATGACAAGGATATCGGCATGACATCGACAGACCCGGCCGCCTGGATCGGCAGCGGCGAGCGCCAGGCAGACGCGCTGGACCCCGGCCACGCGGCGCGCATCGCCGCCACGCTGGGCGGCACCGCGCCCGCGCAGGGCGACCCTTTGCCCCCCCTGTGGCAATGGGCGTTTTTCATCAGCACCGTCGGCCTGGACGGCTTGGGGACGGATGGGCACCCCGCGCGCGGCGGTTTCCTGCCGCCGGCGCACGACCGTAACCGCATGTGGGCCGGCGGCCGGGTGCAGTTCCTGCGCCCGTTGCGGGCAGGCGTGCCGGCCGAGCGCATCTCGGCGGTGGCCGACGTCAAGGAAAAGGCCGGCCGCAGCGGGGCGCTGCTGTTCGTCACCGTGCGCCATGAATACCGCCAGGAAGGCGAGCTGGCCATCCTGGAAGAGCAGGACATCGTCTACCGCCAGCCCACGCCGCCGAAGCTGACCGGCACCGAGCCGGCGCCTCAGGCGCAGTGGCGCGACACGGTCGAGCCGTCCGCGGTGCTGCTGTTCCGTTATTCGGCCGTGACCTTCAACGGCCATCGCATCCATTACGACCATCCCTACGTCACCGGCACCGAGGGTTACCCGGGCCTGGTGGTGCACGGGCCGCTGATCGCCACCGCGATGGTCGCCGCGTTCCAGCGCGCCCATCCCCACGCCCGTCCCACGCACCTGACCTACCGCGGCCTGCGCCCGCTGATTTCGCCGGCGCCGTTCCAGGTGGCGGGGCGGCTCGACGAACCTGGCCTGGCCCGGTTGTGGGCCGAGCAGGACGGCACGCTGGCCCACCAGGCCGAACTGAGGTTCACCGAATGAGCAACCCGGCCCCCCGCCCGCTGGACGGCATTACCGTCATCAGCCTCGAGCACGCCATCGCCGCGCCGTTCTGCACCCGCCAGCTGGCGGACATGGGCGCGCGCGTCATCAAGATCGAACGCCCCGGCGCGGGCGACTTCGCCCGCGGCTACGACGAGCGCGTGCGCGGCCTGTCGTCGCACTTCGTCTGGACCAACCGCTCGAAAGAGAGCCTGACACTGGACCTCAAGCGCGAGCAAGCCGGTGGCATCATGGAACGCCTGCTGCAAGGCGCCGACGTGCTGGTGCAGAACCTGGCGCCCGGCGCCGCGGCCCGCCTGGGCCTATCGTTCGAGGCGCTGCACGCCAAGTACCCGCGCCTGATCGTCTGCGACATCTCCGGCTACGGCGAAGGCGGCCCCTACCAGGACAAGAAGGCCTACGACCTGCTGATCCAGAGCGAAAGCGGCTTTCTATCGGTGACCGGCACGGCAGACGACCCGGTCAAGGCGGGCTGTTCCATCGCCGACATCTCCGCCGGCATGTACGCCTATTCGGCCATCCTCAACGCCTTGCTGCTGCGCCAGAAGACCGGCCTGGGCAGCCGGCTGGATGTGTCCATGCTCGAAAGCATGGTCGAGTGGATGGGGTTCCCGATGTACTACGCCTTCGAGGGTGCGGCCCCACCGGTGCGCGCCGGCGCCGCGCACGCGTCCATCTATCCCTACGGGCCGTTTCCCACCGGCGACGGCAACACCATCATGCTGGGCCTGCAGAACGAACGCGAATGGCGCGTGTTCTGCGCCCAGGTGCTGCGCCAGGCCGAGCTGGCCGAAGACCCGCGCTTTGCCTCCAACTCGCTGCGCACGGCCAACCGCGATGCCCTGCGCGCGCTGATCGTGGCGGCGTTTGCCGGCCTGTCCGTGCAGCAGGTCACCGACCGGCTGGAAGACGCCCAGATCGCCAACGCCCGCGTCAACGACATGGCGGGCGTATGGGCCCATCCGCAATTGCAGGCCCGCGCGCGCTGGAGCCAGGTCGACAGTCCCGCGGGCGTGCTGCCGGCGCTGCTGCCCCCGGCCAGCAGCAACGCCTTTGCCCCGCGCATGGCGGCGGTGCCCGCGGTGGGCCAAAACACGGATGCGGTGCTAGCATCACTGGGATACGCGCCGGATCAGGTGGCGCAATTCCATGCCTCGGAGGTCGTGTGATGCATTCCGTCGTTCGTACCGCGCTGTTCGTGCCGGCCTCGCGCCCCGAGCGGATCCCCAAGGCCCTGGCCGCGGGCGCCGATGCCGTCATCGTTGACCTGGAAGACGCGGTCGAACACCTGGCCAAGGCCTCGGCCCGCGAGGCCCTGTGCGACTTCCTGGGCACGCATCCCCAGGCCCGGGTCTGGGTGCGCATCAACGACGCCTCCACCTCGTGGCACGACGACGACCTCAAAGCCTGCCGCGGCCGCCCCGCGGTGGCCGGCATCCTGTTGCCCAAGGCCGAAAGCCTGGCCCAGGTGCGGCACGTGGCGCAGACCGGGCTGCCCGTCATCCCCATCCTGGAAACCGCGCGCGGCATCCTGAACGCGGCCGACGTGGCCGGCACGCCCGGCGTGGCGCGGCTGGCCTTCGGCAGCCTGGACTACGGCCTGGACCTGGGCCTGGCGCCTGATACCGACGGCGCGCAGGCGGTGCTGGATCATGCCCGCGTGCAGGTGCTGCTGCAGACCCGCGCGGCCGGGCTGGCCCCCGCGCTGGACGGCGTGTTCGCCGGCGTCGAAGACCAGGCGGGGCTGTCGCGCGCCGCGGCGCGCGCGCAGCAGATGGGATTCGGCGGCATGCTGTGCATCCATCCCGCGCAGGTGGCGGCCATCCACGCCGCATTCGCGCCCGATCCGGCCGAACTGGCCTGGGCCCGCCGCGTCGTCGACGCGCACCGCGACAAGGCCGCGGGCACCTTCATGCTGGACGGCAAGATGGTGGACGCGCCGGTCATCTCTCGCGCCCGTCGCGTGCTGGCCCAGGCCGGGGAAGCGGCTGCATGAGCGAAGCGCTTTTCATCGGGCACACCTATATCGACGTCACCGTGCTGGCCGACGAATGGCCCACCGGCGACGACAAGCGCGTGGCGCGCGATTACGCCGTGTCGTTCGGCGGCAATGCCGTCACGGCAGCGTTCGCCTGCGGCAAGCTGGGCACCGCGCCCGACCTGATATGTTCGCTGGCGCCCGACTGGCTGGGGCATATGTACACGGACATGGCCGCCGCGCATGGCGTCACGCTGCACGGGCGCCAGGTGCGGCGCTCGTCCTTGTCGTTCATCATGCCCAATAACGGCAAGCGCGCCATCTTGCGGGCGCGCGACACCGACTATCTGAATGATTTTCCACGCCTGGACGTGGCGGGCTATCGCGCGGTGCACCTGGACGGCCACCAGCCCGATGCGGCGCTGCATTACGCGCGCGCCTGCCGCCAGGCGGGCATCCTGACGTCGCTGGACGGCGGCGGGGTGCGCGAGAACACCGACGAATTGCTGCGCCATATCGACGTGGCCGTGTGCGCCGAACGCATGTGCGAACAACTGGGCCTGTCGCCGCAAGGCTTGCTGGACCTGCTGCGCCAGCGCGGCTGCCGCATCGGCGCGGTGACCATGGGCGAGCGTGGCATGCTCTGGTACGACGAGACCGGCACGGTCGCCACGCTGCCATCGCTGGACGTGCCCGTGGCCAGCATTGTCGACACCTCGGGCGCGGGCGACGTGTTTCACGGCGCCTATGTGTGGTCCTACGTGAATCGCCCCGAACTGTCCTGGAAAGAACACTTCACCTTCGCGCGGGCCGCGTCGGCGCACAAGATCCAGCATCTGGGCAACGAGGCCGGCCTGCCGACGGTGGGCGACGTCGAACGCGCCATGCTGGCATTCGCGCCCAAGGCGTAGCTGGCACAGTCACCAGGCCTGCGGATTCCATCAAAAGGTAGACAAAGGCGTGGCCGGAACCGGCCGCGCCGGTCACGCGAGACGTTCGATCGGCTGATCGGTGATGTCGCCGAGCCAGGCGTCGATACTGCGACCGGCCAGCGTCAGCGCGGGCGCCAGGTCGCGCAGCGGTTGCAGCACGAAGGCGCGTAGCTGCATGCGGGGGTGGGGCAAGGTCAGGCGTTCGTGCGCCAGCACGGTGTCGCCGTGCAGCAGCAGGTCCAGGTCCAGCGTGCGTGGGGCATTCCTGTACGGGCGTTCGCGGCCATGGCGCTGTTCCAGCGCCTGCAGCAGGTCCAGCAGGGCCAGTGGGGCCAGCGTGGTGTCCAGGGCCGCGACGGCGTTGATGAAGTCCGGCCCGGTGGCATCCACCGGCGCGCTGCGGTAGAACGGCGATGCGGTCACCGCCTGGATGCCGTTCGCATTGGCCAGTTCGGCCAGCACGGTGCGCAAGGTGGCCGCGCTGTCGCCCAGGTTGGCGCCCAGCCCGATGTAGGCGCGCACGCTGCCGGCCATGGTCTTACTCGGCGCTGTCGGTGCTGCCGCCGGCGCTGCGCGAGCTGGGACGGCGGCGCGGACGGCGCTTGCGAGCGGACGGCGCGGGAGCTTCGGCCGGGTCGCGCGGCTGGCGGCCCAGCGCTTCGATCATGTCGGCGCGGGTGGCGTCGTCGGCATTGGCCAGGTCCATCCACCATTGCGCCAGCACGCTGTCGAACTCGCCGGCGGCGGCGCGCAGCTGCAGGAAGTCGCAGGCGGCGCGGAAGCGCGGCTGTTCGATCATGCGGAAGATGGTCTTGCCCATGCGGCGCTCGAAACGCGGTTGCATGAACCAGATTTCACGCATGTCGGACGAGAAGCGGCGCTGGATGGCCAGCTTTTCGGTCTGTTCGTCGAGCACCGAGTCGGCGGCCTGGGACAGCGCCGGGATGGTGTGCTCGCCCTGGGCGCGCAGCTGCTTCCAGCGCACATCGACCTGCTGCCACAGCAGTGCGGCAAACAGGAAGCTGGGGCTGATGGTCTTGCCGGCTCGCACCCGGGCATCGGTGCGTTCCAGCGCCAGTTCCACGAAGTTCTCGCCGCCGGGCTGCTCCAGCACCACGTCCAGCAGCGGCAACAGGCCGTTGTGCAGGCCGTCGGCGCGCAACTGGCGCAGGCAGTCCATGGCATGGCCGCAGGTCAGCAGCTTGAGCATTTCGTCGAACAGGCGCGAGGCCGGGACGTTTTCGATCAGGTTGGCCATCGTGCGGATGGGCTGGCGCGTGGCCGGATCGATGGTGCCGTTCAGCTTGGCGGCAAAGCGCACGGCGCGCAGCATGCGCACCGGGTCTTCGCGGTAGCGCCTGGCCGGGTCGCCGATGATGCGCACCTGGCGCTTCTTCAGGTCGGCCACGCCGTTGTGAAAGTCGATGACTTCCTCGTTGTGCGGGTCGTAATACAGCGCGTTCATGGTGAAGTCGCGGCGGGCCGCGTCTTCTTCGTGCGAACCGAACACGTTGTCGCGCAGGATGCGGCCGTGCTCGTCGGTTTCCTGGTCTTCCGAGGCGGGGGCGCGGAAGGTCGAGGTTTCGATGATTTCCTGGCCGAACACCACGTGCACCAGCTGGAAGCGGCGGCCGATGATGCGGGCGCGGCGGAACAGCGGGCGGATCTGCTCGGGCGTGGCGTTGGTGGCCACGTCGAAGTCCTTGGGTTCCAGGCCAACGATCAGGTCGCGCACGGCGCCGCCGACGATATAGGCTTCATAGCCATGCTGGCGCAGCACTTCGCATACCTTGATGGCGTGGCGCGACACGTTGCGCCGGTCGATGCCGTGCTTGTCGCGTCCGATGCGCAAAGGCCCCCGGGCTGCCGGCGCGAACAGTCGGCCGACGAATTTTTTTATGGTTTCGGTGATCATTTAGGACTTGGCATCTATGACGTGGTCGAACAGGTCGATCACTTGCCAGCCGCGTTCCTGGGCGATCTTGCGCAGGGTCGGGCTGGGGTTGGCGGCGATCGGACGGGTCACCTTTTCGAGCAGCGGGACATCATTGACCGAATCGCTATAGAAAAACGATTCGGAGAAATCCGCAAGTCCTAATCCCATCGCGCCCAGCCAATCGTTCACGCGCACCACCTTGCCTTCCTTGAAGCTGGGGGTGCCCAGGATGCGGCCGGTGTAGCGGCCGCGCTGGACTTCGGCGTCGGTGGCGACCAGGTGGGGCACGCCGAAGGCGCGGGCGATGGGGGCAGTGACGAAACTGTTGGTGGCCGTGACCACCGCGCACAGGTCGCCGGCTTCCAGGTGCGATTCGACCAGCGCGCGCGCGGCGGGCGTGATCGACGGCCGGATGACCTCGGCCATGAATTCCTCGTGCCAGGCCGCCAGCTCGAACGGCGAGTGCGCCGCCAGGAGGCCCAGCATGAACTCGGCGGCCTGCTCGGCGGTGAGTTCGCCGCGGTTGTAGCGGTCCATCAGGTCGTCGTTGAGGCGGCGGGCCTGGTCGGGATCGCCCGCGCGGCCGGTCCGCGCCAGATAGTCGGCCCATTGGTAGTCGCTATCCAGCGGCAACAGGGTGTGATCCAGGTCGAACAGGGCGAGACGTCGGGAGGTCATGTGCGTTGTGAATCAGGGTCTGCGAGCATGGCCCGCAAGAGGGGCAGGGTGATGGGACGGCCGGTGGCCAGGGAATAGCGGTCCAGCGCGTCCAGCAGCGCAGCCAGCTTGCGGATGTCGCGCTCGTGGTGCGTCAGCATCCAGTTGATGATTTCGGGCGCCAGGTGCAGGCCGCGCTCGGCCGCCTGGGCGGCCAGCGCCGCCAGCTTGTCGGCGTCCGACAGCGGGTCCAGGCGGAACACCAGGTCCCAGCCCAGCCGGGTGCGCAGGTCTTCGCGCAGCGGCATCGACAGCGGCGCGCGGTCGCCGGCCACGGCCAGCGCGAAGGCGCGGCCGGTGGCGGCGGATTCGCGCCAGCGGTTGTACAGGGCGAACAGGCCCGCCTGGCGGTGCTCGTCCATGCGGTGCACGTCGTCCACGGCCACGAATTTGGGCATGGGCGACTTGGAATCGGCTTCGGCCAGCACGCGCAGGATGTTGGCGCTGTTGGCGGCTTCGATGTAGACGGCGTCGGGGCGCGCGGTCAGGGCGCGCAGCAGGTGGCTGCGGCCGCAGCCCGCGGCGCCCCAGATGTACAGCGCGCGGCCCGGGGCCAGCGTGCGCACGGCCGCCAGCGCCTCTCCGTTGGGACCGGCGATGTAGTTGTTCAGCGATGGCGCTGGCGCGGGAAGAACGTCGAGCAGCAGCTGGCGGTTCATGAGAGGTTATCGATCAGGCGGGTGACGCAAGGCTTGGGCGTGGCCCAAAGCCGATGACGGCATTGCCCGCCAGAAACTGGCAAAATCGCTATCGGCCAACCCTACACTTTAAACCACCCGGGGGGGCGGTGTCGCGTCCAAGCCCTTTGCCTGGCTTGGCTTTGCGCGAAAATCCCGTCCCGCCGGCCTGGTTGCCGCCCGCCCGTCCGGGGCGGGTTTCGCCGGGCGTCAGCCTGGACCGGGCCGCAACATCGTAAAATGCAGGGCGTTCCACCCAAATTCCCAGCAATTGTTACATACCCCACGGCATTTCTCATGACGAATCAACCCAAAGCTCCCTTGACCTACCGCGATGCCGGTGTCGACATCGATGCGGGCGACGCCCTGGTCGACCGTATCAAACCGCTCGCGGCACGCACCATGCGTCCCGGGGTGCTGGCCGGTATCGGCGGCTTTGGCGGCCTGTTCGAAGTGCCCAAGCACTACAAAGAGCCCGTGCTGGTGTCGGGCACCGACGGCGTGGGCACCAAGCTGCGCCTGGCGTTCGACTGGAACCGCCACGACACCGTCGGCATCGACCTGGTGGCGATGAGCGTCAACGACATTCTGGTCCAGGGCGCCGAGCCCCTGTTCTTCCTGGACTATTTCGGTTGCGGCAAGCTTTCGGTGGACACGGCGGCGTCGGTGGTGGGTGGCATCGCCAAGGGCTGCGAACTGTCGGGCTGCGCCCTGATCGGCGGCGAAACCGCTGAAATGCCGGGCATGTACCCCGACGGCGAATACGACTTGGCCGGGTTCGCGGTGGGTGCGGTCGAAAAGTCGGCCATCATCGACGGCAAGTCCATCAAGGTGGGTGACGTGGTGCTGGGCCTGGCGTCCAGCGGCGCGCACTCCAACGGCTACTCGCTGCTGCGCAAGATCCTGGAACGCGCCGGCGCCAAGCCCGACGACGACTTCCACGGCCAGAAGCTGGTCGACGTGGTCATGGCCCCGACCCGCATCTACGTCAAGCAAGTGCTGGCCGCGCTGGCCAAGCACAGCACCGCCATCAAGGGCCTGGCCCACATCACCGGCGGCGGCCTGCTGGACAACGTGCCGCGCATCCTGCAGCCCGGCCTGGCGGCCAAGCTGCAGCGCGACAGCTGGGAAATGCCCAAGCTGTTCCAGTGGCTGCAAGCCCAGGGCGGCGTCGAAGACACCGAGATGTACCGCGTATTCAACTGCGGCATCGGCATGGTGCTGGTGGTGGACCCGGCCCAGGCCGACGCCATTGCCGCGACGCTGCGCGAGCAGGGCGAAACGGTCAGCAAGCTGGGCCAGATCGTCGAGCAGACCGACGGCATGCCGCAGACCGTGGTGGTCTGAGCCGGCAGGCCCGCATAAAAAACCGTCCTGCTTGAACTGACTCTCAGAAGTTGGACGGTCGGAAGCTGAAGCTCGAAGGCCTGGGCCCGGTATTGCACCGGGCCCAGGCCTTTTAGCTTGAGCTTGATGCGATCGTGATGGGTGTAATGGATGGACAAGCGGATGCCTGCCGACGCGTGCCCATGTTTCCGTCCGGCAAGAGACTGGGCGGATCGTCAAGGTTGAGCTAGCCCGGATCGAGTTCGATTGAGGGGGACTTCGTTCAGAGCGCTGTTACGTCACGCAGCCGGACCCCGTCCAACTGCGCCACCACCAGGGCATCGGACATCACCCGGTCGCAGATAGGAGAAGCCCCCAAGCGCGCTTGGCGAAAGATGTGGGCATTTGCCACGGCGTCCGCTTTGAAGATCAGACGCGCTCCGCCCACCACGCTGTACAGCTTTAGGTCCTGGCCTGTCTGGTGGTCGTGCTCAAGCCTGATCTTCACCCGCGAGCGGGCTTCGTCCAGTGCATGCAGCGTGCGCAACACATTGCACAGGTAGTACCGCGGACCGGGGGAGCCGTCGGCAAGGGTGAAGTCGCATGGGACGAATGCGAATGCGTCGGGGTCTACACGCTGGAATATCTGTCTGAGTGCCTCGGAGACAACCCAGATGCCTGCCAGCACTTCGAAGTCGCGCGGCAGCCCCCCTTTCTCCGGCACGTGCACCAGATGTGGCCGCTCGGGGTACTGAGCGGGTTCGCCGGTCGGTCGCTCGACAATATTCATGCCGGGATCGATCAGGGCGTCTTCATTCGCAAACTCCAGCCCCGAAACCTGACCATTACCCCTGAGGCCGGGATCAATGAGAAAGAACCTGCCCTTGTCGGACTCGGTCTCAACTGAAACGGGAATGGCGGTCTGCTCGTTCATGGGTTTCCAGGATCGTCCTTGTCCGTGCCGCAGGTAAAGGTCTTGAGCCGCGCTCGGTCAACCCGCCGCAGACCTGAAACACGGTCCTCCAACGCGCTGACCAGCGGTCCCATGACGGTTCAGCCGCCGCCTTGAGGGGCGCTCGCCAGCGCCACGGCCACCGCGTCGATGGTCTGCGCCACGGCATCGGCCGCCAGGCAGTCGACGATGATGCGTTCGGGCTGGGCCCGCAGCCAGGTGATCTGGCGCTTGGCCAATTGGCGGGTGGCGGCAATGCCTTGTTCGCGCGCTTCGTCCAGGCTGATCTCGCCGTCCAGGTGGGCCCACATCTGACGGTAGCCGACGCAGCGCACCGACGGCAGACCGGGGTGCAGGTCGGCGCGCGCATGCAGGCCGCGCACCTCGTCCAGCAGGCCGCTTCCCAGCATCGCGTCAAAGCGCTGTGCGATGCGCGCATGCAGCGCGGCGCGGTCCGAGGGTTCCAGGCTGATGGTCAGGTAGCGGTCGGCGTCGTCATCGGGCGGACGCTGGCCGCGGCTGAGCAGGGCGGACATGGGTTGGCCGGCCAGCTGGCAGATTTCGAGCGCGCGCTGGATCCGCTGGCTGTCGTTGGGCGCCAGGCGCGCCGCGGTGACCGGGTCCAGCACGGCCAGTTCCGCATGCAGCGCCGGCCAGCCCAGGCGCGCGGCGCGCGCCTCCAGTTCGGCGCGCAGCGCGGGGTCGGCCTGCGGCAGGTCGTCCAGGCCGTCGCGCAGCGCCTTGTAGTACATCATGGTGCCGCCGGCCAGCAGCGGGATGCGGCCACGCGCGCGGATCTCGCCGATCAGGCGGCGCGCGTCGGCGCGGAATTCGGCGGCCGAATACGACTGCGCCGGGTCGCGGATGTCCAACAGGTGTTGCGGCACTTGCGCCTGTTCGGCCGGCGACGGCTTGGCCGTGCCGATGTCCATGCCGCGGTAGATCGTGGCCGAATCGACGTTGATGATTTCCAGCGGCCAGCGTTCGGCCAGCGCCAGGGTGGAGGCGCTCTTGCCGGCCGCGGTGGGGCCGGCCAGGCAGATGACGAGAGGGGCGGGGGACGGCACGGGCAAGACCTATTGCCCGCGCAGGAACAGCTTGTCCAGATCCGCCACGGACCACTGTACCCAGGTCGGGCGGCCGTGGTTGCACTGGTCGGCGCGCTCGGTGGCCTCCATCTGGCGCAGCAGGCCGTTCATCTCTTCCAGGGTCAGCTTGCGGTTGGCGCGCACCGAACCATGGCAGGCCATGGTGGACAGCAGTTCGTTGCGCTGTTCGGTCAACAGGCGCGACACGCCCACGCCGGCCAGGTCGCGCAGCACGGCGCGGGCCAACGTTTCGATGTCGCCGCGCGCCAGGATGGCGGGCACCGAGCGCACCGCGATCGAGGTGGGGCCCGAGGGGCGCATCTGAAAGCCCAGTTCTTCCAGCTGTTGCTCGAATTCCTCGACCACGGCCACGTCCTTTTCCTGGGCGTGGAACACCACCGGCACGAGCAGGTCCTGGCGCGGCAGGCTGCGCGCGTCCAGCGCCTGCTTGAGCTGTTCGTAGACCACCCGCTCGTGGGCGGCGTGCATGTCCACCAGCACCATGCCGCGGCGGTTCTGCGCCAGGATGTAGATGCCGTGCAACTGGCCCAGCGCCATGCCCAGCGGATGTTCCTCGCCGGCGGGCAGCGCGGACGAGGGGGTGGGCGCCGCCGTGGCGGCGTCGCGTAGCGGTTCGGTGCGGGCGGTGGTGTCGTCGTTCAGGGGGCGGTACAGCGACTGCCAATCGGCGGCTGGGATGCCCGCGGGTTCGGCGTGCAGGCGGAATGGCACCTGCGTGTGCGGACGCGCCGCCGGGGGCGAGGGCCGCAGGCCATACGGGGCGGCGTTGCCCTGGCCCGCGCTGGCGTAGCCGGAGCGGGGGGGCGGTTCGCTGGAGAGTGGGGAGGCGCCGCTGGCGACCGGCGCGCCCGGTGCCACGGTCATGCCGGAGGCGGCGGGCGCCACGGTTTCGAATTCCGCATCGCGCTCGGCGTCGGCCGGCGCCACGGCCGACGAACCGCCCAGCTGCGCCAGCGTCTGGCTGACCGCGTGCGTCACGAACCGGTGCACGGCGCCGCTGTCGCGAAAGCGCACCTCGTGCTTGGCCGGGTGCACGTTCACGTCCACCGCGGCGGGGTCGATGTCCAGGAACAGCACGTAGGCGGGCTGGCGGTCGCCGTGCAGCACGTCCGCGTAGGCGGCGCGCAGGGCGTGGCTGACCGTGCGGTCGCGCACGTAGCGGCCGTTGACGTACAGGTATTGGCGGTCGGCGCGGGCGCGGGCCGCGGTGGGGCGGGTGATCATGCCCGCCAGGCTCACGGTGCCCACGGTGTGCGACAGCAGCAGGCCGTGCTCGGCGAATTCGGCGCCCAGCACGTCGCGGATGCGCTGTGGCGGTTCGGCGGGCAGCCACTGGCGCTGCGCGCGGTCGTGGTGGAACAGGCGGAACGCGATCTGCGGATGGGCCAGCGCAATGCGCTCCATGGCGTCGACGCAATGGCCGAATTCCGTGGCCTCGGAGCGCAGGAACTTGCGGCGCGCCGGCACGGCGTCGAACAGCTGGCGCACGTCCACGGTGGTGCCCGGCGGGCCCGAGGCCGGCCCCACCTGCATGCTGCCGGCGTCGATCTGCCAGGCATGTTCGCCGTCGCGGGTACGCGAAATGATGGACACCTGGGCCACCGACGCGATCGAGGCCAGGGCTTCGCCGCGGAACCCCATCGACGCGACCGATTCCAGTTCGTTCAGGTTGCGGATCTTGCTGGTGGCGTGGCGCGCCAGGGCCAGCGGCAGTTCCTCGGGGGGAATCCCGCCGCCGTCGTCGGTGACGGCGATGCGGCGGATGCCGCCGCCTTCGAGGCGCACTTCGATCGCCCGCCCGCCCGCGTCGATGGCGTTCTCAAGGATTTCCTTGAGCACCGATGCGGGTCTCTCGATCACTTCGCCCGCGGCGATCTGGCTGATCAGCAGGTCGGGAAGCGCAAGAATGGAGCGGCGTTCTGTCATGGGGTGCCTCGGTGTAGCTAGATGGATGATTTTAGCCTCTTGATCTTGCCCGCCGATCCGGTGGGCTATATTCCCTGGCTGATTCCCCCTCTGCTTTCAGGGCCGCATTGATGCTTGAATTTTTTCAAATGGTGCTCCACATCGACCAGACGCTTGGCGTCTGGCTCCAGCAATATGGCGTGTGGGTCTATCTGGTGCTGTTTTTGATCGTGTTCGCGGAAACCGGGCTGGTGGTGCTGCCGTTCCTGCCGGGCGATTCGCTGCTGTTCATTGCCGGCGCTTTCGGCGCTACGGGCAACCTGGACCCGGTGCTGCTGGCAGTGCTGCTGATCGTGGCCGCCGTTACCGGCAATACCCTGAACTACGCCATCGGTCGCTACCTCGGGCCGCGCGTGTTTTCGATGAACCTGCGCCTGCTGGACCGCGGCGCGCTGATGCGCACGCATGCGTTCTACGAAAAGCACGGCGGCAAGACCATCGTGATGTCGCGCTTCATTCCTGTCGTGCGCACCTTTGCACCCTTCGTGGCTGGCGTGGCCGAGATGCCGGTGGCGCGCTTCCAGCTGTTCAACATCGCGGGCGCGCTGCTGTGGGTCATCGGCCTGGTGGCCGCGGGTTACTTCTTTGGCAACATCCCGCTGGTGCGCGAGCACCTGAACACCATCGTGCTGCTGGGTCTGGCCGCGGCGATCGTGCCGGTGGTGGGCGCGGCGCTGTTCAAGCTGCTGCGCTCGCGCCGGGGCGGCTAGGGGCCGTCGACACGAAAAGGCGTTTTGCAGACGGCGCCCCTCGTCGCGGCCTTGTCCTTGCGATGCGCCGCGCCCAGCGCGACGGGAAATGAAAAAGCCATGCGCTGGGGCGCATGGCTTTTTTCTTGGGGAGCGGGTCTGCGATCTGCCGGCGCGTGGCCTCAGCTCACATCGCCCAGCCGCGCCAGCGGCGGGTTGGCGGTGAAGTAGCGCTGGATGCCGGTCATCATCGCCTGCGCCAGCTTTTCCTGGTGCGCCTGGGTCTTGAGCAGCGCCTCTTCCTGCGGATTGCTGATGAAGGCGGTCTCGACCAGCACCGACGGAATGTCCGGCGCCTTCAGCACGGCGAAGCCGGCCTGTTCCACGCTGTTCTTGTGCAGCCGGTTGATCTTCTTGATCTCGTCCAGGAAGGCGTTGCCGACCTTGAGCGAATCGTTGATCTGCGCGGTGGTGGACAGGTCCAGCAGCACCTTGGCCACCTGGCGATCGTGGCTGCCCAGGTTGACGCCGCCGATCAGGTCGGCCGCGTTTTCCTTGTCGGCCATCCAGCGCGCCTGGGCGCTGGTGGCGCCGCGCTGCGACAGCGCGAACACCGACGAGCCATTGGCCGAGGGCTTGACCCAGGCATCGGCGTGGATCGACACGAACAGGTCGGCATGCACCCGCCGCGCTTTCTGCACGCGCACATGCAGCGGCACGAAGAAATCGTCGTCGCGCGTCAGGTAGGCGCGCATATAGGGCTGGCTGTCGATCAGTTGTTTCAGGCGCCGGGCGATGCGCAGCACCACGTCTTTCTCGCGCAGGCCGCTGCTGCCGATGGCGCCCGGATCTTCGCCGCCGTGGCCCGGATCGAGCGCGATGGTCAGCATGCGCTGCTTGCCGCGGCCGGCGGTGGCCGGCGGCGCCTTGGGCACCGCCAACGGCGGGGCCGGCTGCTGGCCGCGCACGCGCGGCGGTTCAGGCGGATCGGCGCGGGTGGCGGGATTGCGCTGGATGTCTTCCAGAATGCGCGCCAGCGGATCGTCCGCGTCGGGGCCGTTCTTGTTCAGAATGGCCACCAGCGGGTCCTGGGCAACCTTGGGGTACAGGTCCAGCACCAGGCGGTACTGGTAGTCCGCCACCGGTTTCAGCGTGAACACCTGCGGCGCCACGGCCTGCTTCAGGTCGAACACCAGCCGCACCACGTTCGGGCGGTTCTGCGCGACGCGCAGGCTCTGGATGTACGGGTCGTCGGGACGGACCTTGGAGACCAGGTCGTTCAGCGCGGCGCTAAGGGTCAGTCCCTCGATATCGACCACCAGGCGATGGGGATTTTCCAGGGTGAACTGTTCGGCCTTGAGCTCGCTGTCGAGTTCCAGGGTGACCCGGGTGTATTCATCGGCCGGCCATGTGCGCACGGCCAGGATCGTTGCCGCCTGGGCCAGCCGCGGGATGACCGGCAAGACGAGCAGGGTGGCGGCGACGCTGATCAGGCGGCGCCGTGTGGCGCCTGCTGCGGGGAGGGCGCCGTGTCGGGCGGGGGGACAATCGCGTTCAACCATGTTTGTCCTCGAGCGGTGTACGCGGTCAGGGTGGCGTCGCGTCCCTGGCCGGCGTAAGCCAGGGAAATCTGCAGGTCGGGCGGGGGCAAAAGGCCCTCGGCCCGCTCCGGCCATTCGATCAAAACGACCGCATCTTCACGCAGTAAATCCCGGAATCCTGCGTCCAACCATTCGCGCGAATCACTAAATCTATAAAAATCAAGATGATAGAAGTATAAGTTAGAAACTTTATAGGATTCAAGCAGCGCGTAGCTTGGACTCTTGATTCGGCCTGTGATGCCGCATTCACGCAACAATGCCCTGGTGAAGGCCGTCTTTCCTGCCCCCAGGTCCCCCTGAAGATGGATACATGCGCCTGCCAGCCCGGTTTGCTTGCCGGAAACAAGCGGCGCCAGCTGCCGCGCCAGGGCGTCGGTGGCGGCTTCGTCGGGCAGGTGCAGGGTCAGGCTGTCAAGGGGAGCGGACATGGCGCGGGGGGCTGGGCGAGTGGTAAAAGATCGGGATGGATACGCGGATTGAACGCAATTATAGGAATTCGGGTTTCTGCTAATCTATAAGTGATTGCTATTCTCAAATAAGTCGTGCCTGGCGGCTCCTCCGCCGACCGCGACGGACGCTGCTACGGAGCTGTAAGCGCCATGAAGACCCGCATCGAAAAAGACACCTTTGGCCCCATCGAAGTGCCCGAGGACCATCTCTGGGGCGCGCAGACGCAGCGCTCGCTGCATTTTTTCGCGATCTCCACCGAAAAAATGCCCGAACCCCTGGTCAAGGCGATGGCCCGCTTGAAGCGTGCGGCCGCCAAGGTCAACGCCGAACTGGGCGAGCTCGATCCCAAGATCGCCGACGGCATCATCCGCGCAGCCGATGAAGTCATCGCCGGCAAATGGCCCAACGAATTCCCGCTGTCCGTCTGGCAGACCGGTTCGGGCACCCAAAGCAACATGAACATGAACGAGGTGCTGGCCAACCGCGCCTCGGAACTGCTGGGCGGCGTGCGCGGCGAAGAGCGCAAGGTCCACCCCAACGATCACGTCAACCGCGGCCAGTCGTCCAACGACACTTTCCCCACCGCCATGCACGTGGCCGCCGCCGTTCAGGTCGAACACCACCTGCTGCCGGCGCTCAAGACCCTGCGCGCCACTTTCGCGGCCAAGAGCGCCGAGTTCTACGACATCGTCAAGATCGGCCGCACCCACCTGCAGGATGCCACGCCCCTGACCCTGGGCCAGGAACTGTCCGGCTACGTCGCCCAGCTGGACCTGGCCGAACAGCAGATCCGCGCCACCTTGCCCGGCCTGCACCAACTGGCCATCGGCGGCACCGCCGTCGGCACCGGCCTGAACGCCCATCCGCAGTTCAGCGCCAAGGTCTCGGCCGAACTGGCCCACGCCACCGAAACCGCCTTTGTTTCGGCGCCCAACAAATTCCAGGCCCTGGCCTCGCACGAAGCCCTGCTGTTCGCCCACGGCGCCCTCAAGTCGCTCGCCGCCGGCCTGATGAAGATCGCCAACGACGTGCGCTGGCTCTCCAGCGGTCCGCGTTCCGGCCTGGGCGAAATCAGCATTCCCGAAAACGAACCGGGCAGCTCGATCATGCCGGGCAAGGTCAACCCGACCCAGTGCGAAGCCATCACCATGCTGGCCGCCCAGGTCCTGGGCAATGACGTTGCCATCAACATCGGCGGCGCCAGCGGCAACTTCGAACTGAACGTCTACAAGCCCCTGGTCATCCACAACTTCCTGCAATCGGTGCGCCTGTTGACCGACGGCATGGCCAGCTTCGACCAGCACTGCGCCGCGGGCATCGAGCCGAACCGCGAACGCATCGCCGAACTCGTCGACCGCTCGCTGATGCTCGTCACCGCCCTGAACCCCCACATCGGCTACGACAAGGCCGCCCAGATCGCCAAGAAAGCCCACAAGGAAGGCCTCTCCCTCAAAGAGTCCGCCCTGGCCCTGGGCTATGTCACCGAAGCCCAATTCGCCGAATGGGTAGTTCCCGCCAGCATGACGAACGCCGGCAAGTAAGGCGCTCTGTCAGCGCGCAGCGATCACCGCTGCGGCGCAAGACACCGCGTATGCAAAAAACCGGCTGCCCGCGCAGCCGGTTTTTTTGCGGCCCCGCAAACCGCACACGCAAGCCCAGGCCAGGCGGCGGGCCAACCCCAGCCAAACCGAAATCACCCACCCCCCGCAAGCATCAGCCACAACGGAATCGTCAAAGCAGAAAACAAGGTGCCAAGGGAAATCAAGACGGCAACCATCCGCCCATCGCCCCCCATCCGCATCGCCAGCACATAAGCCGCAGAAGCCGTCGGCAACGCCCCGAACAACAACAGCATCCGCGCCTCCAGCGCAGGCAGCCCCAGCAACCCAGCCACCGCCAACGCCACCAGCGGCAACCCCACCAGCTTGACCACCAGCATCCAGGCAATCAACTTCCCATACCCCTTGCCGCCCTCCCAGGCCAGGCTGGCCCCCACGCACAGAATCCCCAACGCGATCGCGGCCGCGCCCAGCCGCGCCAGCACCGTATCCACCGGTCCCGGCAGATGCAGGCCCGCCAGATTGCAGGCCAGCCCCGCCAGCGTCGACACCACCAGCGGATTGCGCGCCAGTTCGCGCAGCAGATTGCCGCCGTTGTGTCGCGCCAATCCGTACACCGCCGCCACGTTCGCCATCGGCACCGCGAACCCGATGATCAGCGCCATCACCGTCTGGCCCTGCGTGCCGCCCAGGCTGGCCGACAGCGCCAGCCCGATGTACGTGTTGAAGCGAAAGCCGCATTGCGCCGATGACGCCAGCCCCAACGAAGATGGCTTGAGCACCAGCCCTGCCAGCCAGGACAGCGCCACGCCCGATACGATCACCGCCGCCGTCGCCTGCAACAGTATTGCGGCGTTGCCCGCGCTGATCGGCGTGCGCAGGATCGATTGGAACAACAGCGCGGGAAAGAGCACGAAGTACACCAGCCGCTCGGTCCCGGCGAAAAACTCGCGCGAGAAATTCAGTTTGTGGCGTAGCGCCCAACCTAGCGCAACCAGCATGAAATCAGGGAAAACCAGCAGTGCGACCGACATGGGAGAGGTGTTTTTTTCGAGGTCTTTGCCGAGGATCGGCGCGCTATGCGACTGTAAGCGTTTGCTGCTATTCTCCGTCATTCTGGCGGGCGCGTGTGCCACAAGCAACTCATAAACAGCACGGCTTTCTGCCCTGCGCACAACGCAATGCGCCCCACCGTTAACTGCTGACCCGTCCACAGACGGGTGCACCACAAAACGGTCCGTTCACAGACGGGCTCGCACACTTGGAGGAAACACACCCATGAATAAAGTTCGCTCCCTGGCTCTGGCCATCGCAGTGGCAACCGGTGCCGCAGGCACGCTCGGCGCCTCCGTCGCCCATGCCGCCGACAAGTACCCCAGCAAACCGATCCGCGTCATCGTCCCGTTCGCGCCCGGCGGCTCCACCGACATCATTGCGCGCCTCGTGACGCAGCGCATGAGCCAGGAACTGGGCCAGCCGATGGTCGTTGAAAACAAGGGCGGCGCGGGTGGCGCCATCGGCGCGGCCGAAGCCGCTCGCGCCGACAAGGACGGCTACACCCTGTCGATCGCCACCGTGTCGACCATGGCCGTGAACCCGGCCTGCCGCCCCAACGACCTGCCGTACGACCCGATCAAGGACTTCCAGGCCGTCACCAACTTCGCCAACACCGCCAACGTCGTGGCCGTGAACCCGAAGTTCCCCGCCAAGGACTTCAAGGGCTTCGTCGAAGAGCTCAAGAAGAACCCCGGCAAGTACTCGTACGGCAGCTCGGGCACTTGCGGCGTGCTGCACCTGATGGGCGAATCGTTCAAGATGGCCACGGGCACCGACATCGTGCACGTGCCGTACAAGGGGTCGGGCCCGGCCGTGGCCGACGCCGTCGGCGGCCAGATCGAAATCCTGTTCGACAACCTGCCGTCCTCCATGCCCCAGATCCAGGCGGGCAAGCTGCGCGCCATGGCCATCGCGTGGCCGCAAGACATCGCTGCGCTCAAGGGCGTGCCGAACTTCAAGGAAGCCGGTTTCCCGGTGCTGAACCAGCCGGTCTGGTATGGCCTGCTGGCGCCCAAGGGCACGCCGATGGAAGTCGTGAACAAGCTGCGTGACGCCGCCGTCGTGGCCCTGAAGGATCCCAAGGTCATCAAGGCGCTGGACGACCAGGGCTCGGCGCCGTCGGGCAACACGCCGGAAGAATTCGCCAAGGAAATCCAGGAGCAGTACGACTGGGCGAAGGACGTCGTGAAAAAGCAGAACATCAAGCTGGACTGATCGGTTCAAGGCGCGGGCCCGGCCCGCTGCCTGGACCCGCCAGAAAAAAGCGCCTTCGGGCGCTTTTTTGATGGGCCAATGATCCGGCCGGGGCGGGACGGCTGGCGGGCCGCGGCGGGTTCCCGGCGCGCAGCCTGCCGCTATGGTGCCAGCGCGGCCTGGCTTGCCTCGCACGCGGCGCGCAGCCGGTCGATCAGATCGCGATGCAGCGCCGATAAGGGGTCCTGCTCGCGCGCCAGCACGCTGATCGGCACCCGCAGCGCCGGCGTCAACCGCCGCAGGCACATGCCGGGTCGCTGCATGGCCTGCGCCGTGACCGCATCGATGATGGCGTCTCCCGCGCCGGCCTCGGCCAGTGCGCAGGCCACGTAGTGCGTCTGCACGCGCACGGCGGCGCGCGGATCCAGGCCCTGCGCGTCCAGTGCCATCTGCAGCAATGCGCCGGACGCGTCGCTGGCGTCCAGCAGGATCAGGTCGTCGCCCGCGATGTCGGCCAGCGCCAGCGGCCCCCTGCCGGGCCGGCGGCTCAAGTGAACCAGCTCGGTGTGGCCCAGTTCGATACGGGCCAGGCCGGGCGTATCGCGAGTGTCGAAGGTCACTGCCAGGTCCAGCTCGCGCGTCAGCATGCCGCGTGTCAGCTCGGCGCTGTGATGGGTGTGGATGTCGAAGGTCAGGCCCGGCCGGGCCTGGCGGCTGTCGCGCACCACGCCGGGCAGCAGGCCCAGGCCCAATGCCGGCGCGCAACCCAGCCGCAGGTGCGCGTGGGGCCGGTCGCGCAGGCTGGCGGCCAGCCGGCGCACGCTGTCCAGGTCCTGGTTCAGGCGGGCGACTTCGGGCGTCAGGATGTCGGCTTCGCGCGTGGCGACCAGACGCCCCTTCACGCGGTCGAACAGCTTGAAGCCCAGTTGCGCCTCTGCACTGGCCAGCAGCTTGCTGGCGGCCGGTTGCGTGATGTGCAGCGCCGCCGCGGCCTGCGTCAGGGAGCCGGTACGGCGGATCGCTTCGAAGATCTCGATGTGGCGCAGGCGCATGGCGGGTAGGAGTGTCGGCGCAAAGCCGCATTCTACGGCGCGGGGCCGCTCTTACGCGGCGGATTTGTCTATCATGCAAGGCCATGCCGGTGCGCCGGCGCCACTCCGGAGTCTGTCATGCGCATGCGCCCCTGCGCCGCCGTCCTGCTCGCCGCCGCATTGGCCGCGATGCCGTCCGCCTGGGCCCGTTCGCCGGTTGCCGCCGACGACCGCAATCCCGAAGCGGCCACCGGCACGCAAGCGCGCGAGCTGGTGCGCGCGCCGCACTTCATGATGGTCGCGGCCAATCCGCTGGCCACCCAGGCCGGCGATGAGATGCTGCGCCGCGGGGGCAGCGTGGTGGACGCCGCCATCGCCGCGCAATTGGTGCTGAACCTGGTCGAACCGCAGTCCTCAGGCATCGGCGGCGGCGCCTTCATGGTGGTGTATTCGGCCAAGGAAGGCCGCCTCGTCACCTACGACAGCCGCGAAACCGCGCCCGCCGCCGCACGCCCCGACCGGTTTCTGGACGCGGACGGCAAGCCTTTGCCATTTGCGCAGTCGGTCAACAACGGCATGGCCGTGGGCGTGCCCGGGCTGCTGCGCGGCCTGGAAATGGCGCATCGGCGCCAGGGGAAGCTGCCGTGGGCCGATCTGTTCCAGCCGGCCATCCGCCTGGCTGAACAGGGCTTTGCCGTGTCGCCGCGCCTGCACAAACTGCTGGCGGGCAACAAGGAACTGCCGCGCCAGCCGGCGGCCGCGGCTTACTTCTACGCGCCCGACGGCGCGGCCTGGCCGGTGGGCCACGTGCTGAAAAATCCCGCCTTCGCGGCCACGCTGCGGGCCGTGGCGCAGGGGGGCGCGGACGCCTTCTACCAGGGCGATATCGCGCGCGACATCGTGGCCGCGGTGCACGCGCATCCCAAGCCGGGCGATCTGGCGCTGGCCGACCTGGCGGGTTACCAGGCACGCGAGCGCGAGCCGGTGTGCGGGCGCTATCGGGGCTATCAGATCTGCGGCATGGGGCCGCCCAGCAGCGGCCCGATCGCGGTGCTGCAGATGCTGGGCGAACTGGAGCAGTATCCGATGGCGCACTGGGCGCCCGGCAGCGTCGAGGCGGTGCATTACTTCGCCGAGGCCGGCCGGCTGGCCTTTGCCGACCGTGATTTCTACGTGGCCGACCCCGACTTCGTCCGGGTGCCTGTGCGCGCCATGCTGAACCCCGCCTATCTGCAAGCGCGCGGCGCCCTGATCCAGCCCGACCGCAGCATGAAGGTCGCGCTGCCGGGCGACCCCGAGGGCAAGCTGCTGTCGCTGGGCCGCGACAACGCGCTGGAGCAGCCGTCGACCAGCCACCTGGTGGCGGTGGACGCCGATGGCAATGCGCTGTCCATGACCACCACCATCGAGAACGAATTCGGCAGCAAGATCTTGGTACGCGGTTTTCTGCTGAACAACGAGATGACCGATTTCTCGTCGTCGTTCAAGGATCCCGAGGGCCGGCTGGTGGCCAACCGCGTCGAGCCGGGCAAGCGCCCGCGCAGTGCGATGTCGCCCCTGATCGTGCTGCGTGACGGCAAGCCCTACCTGCTGGTGGGCTCGCCTGGCGGCAGTGCCATCATCAACTACGTCGCCAAGACAGTGGTGGCGGTGCTGGACTGGGGCCTGGACATTCAGGCCGCGGCGGCGCTGCCCAACATGGGCAGCCGCAACAAGGAAACCGAACTGGAAAAGGGCACGTCGCTGGAAGCGCTGGCGCCCGCGCTGGAGCGGATGGGGCATCCGGTAAGGATCACGGATTTTCCCAGCGGCATCCATGGCATCGTGATCGGGCCGGACGGCCTGCAGGGCGGGGTGGATCCGCGCCGCGAGGGCCTGGCCAAGGGCGGCTAGGGCCTGGCGCGAGACGGCCGCCCGCCCAGGCCAGGCGCGCGGCCGGTGCGGGGCGGCTATTCCAGCGCCGCCGGATCCAGCCGCATCTTGTCTTCCTTGCTGCGCGCCAGGTAGGTCACGCCCCACATCACCACCCCCAACAGCAGCAGCCAGCCCGCGACCTGATACTGGATCACGTCGCGGCCGGTCAGCGGCGTGACCAGGAACAGGCAGGCGGCCGCGCCCAGCCAGGGCACGATGCGGTTGATGCGGAAATGCTCGTGCTTGACCGGGTGGCGGCGCAGCACCAGCACGGCCACGTTGACGAAGGCAAACACGCCCAGGAGCAGCAGGGCCGTGGTGCCGCCCAGCGCGCGGATGGCCTCGGAGTCGCCCAGCGCCACCAGGATGATCAGGCCGAAGGCCAGCGCGGTCGTGAACAGGATGGCGGTCCACGGCGTCTGGTTGCGGCGGTGCACGTGCGCCAGGAACGACGGCAGCACGCCCTGGCGCGACATGCCGTACAACAGGCGGCTGGCCATCATCATGTTGATCAGCGCCGAGTTGGCCACGGCGAACATCGAGATCACGGGCATGATGTATTCCACCGGCAACCCGGGCGCGGCGCGCTTGACCACCAGCACCAGCGGCGTGGTGCTGCTGGCCAGTTCACCCACCGGCACCAGCGCCACGGCGCAGATCGACACCAGCACGTAGATCACGGCGGTCAGCCCCAGTCCGGTCAGCATCACCTTCGGAAAAATGCGGCTGGGATTGTGGGTTTCCTCGGCCATGTTGACCGAGTCCTCGAAACCGACCATGGCGAAGAACGCCAGCGCGGTAGCCGAGGTCACCGCCAGGAACACGCCCTTGTCTTCGGGCGTGTCGAAGGCAATGACGCGCGAGAAGTCGGCCTGGCCCTGCGACATGGCGTAAAAGCCCAGCAGGATCACCATCAGCAGGCCTGACAGCTCGATCAGTGTCAGCACGACGTTGGCGCGCACGCTTTCCGATGCGCCGCGCAGGTTCACCAGCATCACCAGCGCCATGAAGCCCAGCGCGCCCAGGGTGATCCAGGTCTTGTCGGCCTGCATGCCGAAGGCGGCGAACATATTCGCGGCGAATGCCTGCGAGGCGGTCGCGGCCGACGTCAGGCCCGAGCACATCACGGTGAAGCAGACGATGAAGGTCAGGAAGTGCACGCCGAAGGCCTTGTGCACGTACAGCGCCGCGCCCGCGGCTTTCGGGTACTTGGTGACCAGTTCCAGATACGACAGGGCGGTCAGCAGCGCCACGCCGAAGGCCACCAGGAACGGCAGCCAGGCCGCGCCGCCGACCTCTTTGGCGACTTGCCCGGTCAGCGCGTACACGCCCGTGCCCAGGATGTCGCCGACGATGAACAGCAACAGCAGTTTGGGTCCCATGACCCGCTTGAGCGGGGCGTTCTGCTGCGCCTCGCCAGCGGCCGCCTGCGCCGTGGAATCATTCGTGGCCATAGTCTTTCTCCTTGTTCTCTTTTGATGGGGGAGTCGCGCCAGGGCAACGTCAGGGCCTGCCGTTGCAGCAGGCCCGAGTGACGGAAAAAGTCTAAATCGGCCATGGGGCGGCCAATGCAACAGTGATGCAACGAATTGTCTAAGCATGAAAAACATGCAAGAGGCGCAGCGAGAACGGCCGACGGCGTGGGACGGGGCGAGCGAACGCGGGGGGCGCCGGCATGAAACCGCCCACGCAGCGGTGGGCGGATGAGGGAGGGCTGGCGGCCGGACGGCAACCCAGGCTGCAACGTGTGACTACGGCGCCAGACGGATCAAGTCTGCGGCGCCAGATCCGGCGGCAGGCGCCGTAGCCTGGCCGGCGTACGCGACAGCTTGATCGGCGAGCCCACGCCGCGATAGTCACCCTGTTCCAGCACCATGCCGCGATGTCTGGTGTGAGGATGCGCCAGGGCCTGGTCCACGGTCTGCACGGCCGCGGCCGGCACGCCGGCGCGCAGCAGTCGGTCGGCCAGTGTCGCCGCGTCGTGGCTGACGAGCAGCGCCGACAGGTCGTCGCGCAGCGCCTGGCGATGCGTCAGGCGGTCGGCATTGGCGGCATAGCGCGGGTCGTTGGCCAGCTCCGGCGCGCCCAGCACCTGCGCCAGTTGCGCGAACTGGCGGTTGTTGCCGACCGCCAGGAAGATCGGACCGCTGGCGGTGGGCAGGGTCTCGTAGGGCGCGATGTTCGGATGCGCATTGCCGCTGCGGCCCGGCGTCTTGCCGCTGTAAAAATAGTTGGGCGCATGCGGATGCAGCAGCGACAGCGCGCAGTCGTACAGCGTGATGTCCAGGAACTGCCCGAGATTGCTGCGCACGCGCTCGTTCAGGGCCAGCAGGATTGCCACGGCCGCGTTCAGGCCCGTCACCATGTCCACCACCGGCAGGCCCACGCGGGTG
>NZ_JAELTJ010000595.1 GCF_016428805.1 Achromobacter sp. ASV32 | reverse complement strand
CAATTATAATGATTCGGCAACGAGACCTACCCTATTAAGCAGATCATCCTCGACAGCCATTTCTTTGCCCAGCTGTCGCCATATCTCCTTCAGTGCTAATTTATCATCTGTATGTATGAAGCCGTTCAGCCGAACGACATGAAACGAGTGCCTATGTTGCTGTGATAAATCTTGGATGGTGTTTTCAACAAGCTGTCTGCGTTAGCATTTGGATTTACTCTTCCTATAGCATTTGTCAGCTTACCGTAGTCTTGCCACTGCCTCGAGGCCCTATGAGCAGTAATGAGTTTCCTTCGCCAGCTAGTACTGTCTGCTCCAGGACTTGGTGCACCTTTTCAGCCGCATCGTCCTGGCCAAACATTCGTATGCGTCTCCGCCCGGCGCACCTATCCAGTAGCACTCGTTGGAGAGCAGGCAGATGCCTACCG
>NZ_JAELTJ010000594.1 GCF_016428805.1 Achromobacter sp. ASV32 | reverse complement strand
CGGTGGAAGCGTGCTTGCCGCCGTCAGAGAATGAATCAGGCGTCAAATTTAGAATGCCCATGACGCGGGTTTTGCGCGACGGCGTGAGTGGTGTAAGCGGTTTTATATTTGCCGCGATCTCGGTGAGTGATGAGAGTGGCCTGCCAGCCGGTAGCTCGTTAAGATAGTCCTGGACTAGTCTCCATGGTTTTGAAGGGTCGAGAGATTTAGAGGGAGCAAGTCTAAAGACTGAGTTAGATGGAGTACCTTGATAAATATACGAGGTGGTAGACTTACTCTGCAAGCGGCCGTAGAACAAACTCCCGTTCGGGAATACCGATATGAGGTACATTGAGACGTTCATCAGACACGGCTAGATCGCCATAGAGCAGAATATCGAGATCAATGTTGCGGGGGCCTTTGTCAATGATTTTGCGCCGGCCCATGTCC
>NZ_JAELTJ010000593.1 GCF_016428805.1 Achromobacter sp. ASV32 | reverse complement strand
GCCCCATTCAGCATCGCCAGAACCCAATAGAAGTGCCGGCATCGCCCGTCAGAAAACTGCAGGCTCCCCAGCAACAGACATCCCCGAGCCGGGTACTTCTAGGTATTGATAAGGGATGGACAGCGAAAGATGTGTCTTTGAAAAGAGCACCGAGCCATAAGCGGCTCAACAGTAAGAACGCAAGACAAGTGGACGGTGCGGGGCGGCATTCGCATTAAGAAGAGGCACGACCAAGTAGCTTTAATGACCGATTGGCCTCTATGCGTTCAGAGGAAAGCTTTCGAAAAGAAAGGCAGGCAAAGATTCAAAGCGTTCGGTCGAATGCGTTCGGTATTGGACGAGAGAAAATGGACGAATACAAGCAAACAGCAGTCGAAATACCAGACGAGCCGCTGGCGCCACCGGTCTTTTCCAGAGAAGACATACTAC
>NZ_JAELTJ010000592.1 GCF_016428805.1 Achromobacter sp. ASV32 | reverse complement strand
CCCTACGGCTCTGACCACCAGACTTACGAAGAGTGCTGCGGCGACAGGTCCACCATGGATGGGAGACAGTATGTAGGGGGGAAATGTTATTAGAGACCTGGGCAGATTCTGTTAGCCAAAGGTCCAAGTTGATGACGGCAGTGCGGACATCTGCCGAGCATCTGGCCAAGTATTGACAGTGAAGATGACAGATATTGGTTCATTTGGTCTGTGTAGGTTCTAGCCTCAGTTGTCAATGAATCGAACTATGGATTAAGCTGTTTGCAATGGCCTAGCTCGTAGCCTCTCGTCGTCGCTGTCCGGAGGCATGTCCTGTTTCGTCCGAGGGAGCGCATCAAGAACAGTTGCCTACTTGCCAGGTCGATAACGAGTCGTAGAATTTTACCGTGATAGCTTGCCTTTCGTTTAGAACTATGCCTGGGTTAACTC
>NZ_JAELTJ010000591.1 GCF_016428805.1 Achromobacter sp. ASV32 | reverse complement strand
ATATAGCGTCGTACTGCTCGCCTTGTTCAACCAGTTGCGGGACAATGTCTTGCCATTTGCCAGCATGAATCTTGTATGCACCTTGTTCAGGCCCACTCGCTTCCCAGCTGGGGCCAAACTTGGAGTCTGGCCTAGAGACGTGCTCAAGCACGGCGGGATGAGCCTCGATGATGTGGTGGCGAGAGGGCTTGAGCTCAGCAAACATGCCATCAATGATGCCCATGCCGAAGCCAATGTTGAGAATGCGCTTGCCCTGCTCGGCATTGGGTATCAGAGCATCCACGGAGCGGCGCATGATGTCTGTTTCCCAGGCCATCATGACACCGTTGAGGTCCGAGTCGACAAGTTTGTCTGCGTCGTAGGTGAGATTGGATTGAAGGTACTCTTCGCTAGTAACTGTTTTTTCGTTGGCATCGGGAGGAACGAATG
>NZ_JAELTJ010000590.1 GCF_016428805.1 Achromobacter sp. ASV32 | reverse complement strand
AACATAACGTTGTTGTCACCTTAAGATTGCTTGCTGAGGGCAATATATGTGAGTATATTGTGTCGAATGGGGCGTGCGGCCGTGTAGCTATATACAGATAGGTATACCTTTATGGACCTGGCGTCTTACCCGGTAGAAATATAGAAAATATTAAAGACTGGAAAGTACAGATGCAGACAATTCAAAATCGTTGGTTAAAGAGGCTTTAAAAAAGCTTCCTGTTCATTTGAGGATTCTTTTCATTAGTAGTGTCTGCCAATGCAGTTTCGTGGGTGTCGGTCTTCCACCGAGTCGATCCATCGCAAAGGCGCCGTGCTTTTTCTTACGACAAACTCAGTCCCGCGTCACCCCATTCAGCAACAAAGCAATGTGAAAATCAACAACACCCTGCGCATTTTCAAAAATGGTGCATCCAGAATCAAATTACACT
>NZ_JAELTJ010000589.1 GCF_016428805.1 Achromobacter sp. ASV32 | reverse complement strand
CGCCAGCACCTTCAAGGGTGTCATCCGCGCCCTGCGCGACTACACCGCCCAGCTGATTGAGCACAACGTTCAGATATGGGTCCGCCGTGCCGGCCCCAACTACCAGGAAGGTCTCAAGAACATCAAGGCCGCCACACAAGAAATGGGTCTCAACGCCAAGGTCTTTGGCCCCGAGATGCACGTCTCGGGCATTGTTCCCCTGGCTCTCGTCCCCGGCAAGTGGGAGGCCAGCAACGTTGAAGGGTTCAAGGCCTAAGAAGACCAAAATGAGGGCAACAAAAAAGAAACAAATGGATGAAATGACGGAAGAAATCACCCGTAGGCTGCGCCTACTACAAACTCAAAAACCGAACCCCCATGAGAACCCCACCCTGCCATTTTTACATGCCATTGCAGACCACCCTTTGTATTTTGCAAGCTAGACGGGGAG
>NZ_JAELTJ010000588.1 GCF_016428805.1 Achromobacter sp. ASV32 | reverse complement strand
ATAATTTGCGAACCCCTGAAAATATCATTGGCTTCCTGCCAATGCTGGGAGATACAATCCTTGATGGCGAGGACGAGGTGAAGATTTCAGCCTTCCGACTTTTGGCGGTTATCGTTAAGGTGCCATTCTCTGATGATGATGGCACGAACATCTTTAAGGTTGCGGTGCGGGAGGCTACCAAAAGCATATCCCAGTCTACTTCCACTACCACAGAAATCGCCCAGGGTGCTCTAAAGCTCTTGGCTGTGGTTCTACGAGACCGCCGCGATGTTACTGTTAAGGACGCTGCGGTTGACATGCTGCTGACCAAGCTGAAGGACGATTTTACTGAGCCCCAGTATCGGCACGTCACTTTCAATTTCTTGCGGTGTGTTTTGGAACGACGTATTGAGACAGCTACTGTCTACGACACCCTTGACCATGTTGGAGG
>NZ_JAELTJ010000587.1 GCF_016428805.1 Achromobacter sp. ASV32 | reverse complement strand
CATATAGACAGACAGATAGGAAAGCCAAATAATCCAGCCTACAGCAGGAAAAAAACCTTAAAAAAAAAGCAAAACAATAATAAAGAAACTCATTACACCTCATATTAAAAAGAGATATATAAAGAAACCAGGGAAGAGAAAACAAAAAGATGATAAAAAACACAAAAAAAAAGTAATCCAGAGGACTTAGGAATTGAACCCAAAGTGATTCGAACACTTAACCTTCAGGACACTCCATCTTTAGAGGAATCGTGTGGTAGCGAAACTTCTAGGAACTGGAATCTGACGCGCTACCGTTGCGCCATGGGTCCTACTGGACGATTGTTGAGTAAGCGAGGCATTATTTTGCTTTATTAAGTACTCAGGCTAATTGTGGGGTTGCCCTCGCCATGCATCACGTGGGATAAGCGCCATGCCAGAACGCTTCTAG
>NZ_JAELTJ010000586.1 GCF_016428805.1 Achromobacter sp. ASV32 | reverse complement strand
ATATATGATAACGGGCTTATCACGGCATAAGCACACGAGTGATCTTCTTGAAACCTTCTGCGGTAAGGTTCTCCCGCTGAAAGAAAAGGAGAAAGATTCACAGAACCGCAATATCTTTCTTGTGGTCCTTCCTGTCTGGTCACTCTATTGTCTTACAGCGTATTGTGACTCATCGCTGTTGCCAGCCAAGAATGATGATCAACACAAGCAGAAAACCGAATCGCACGTTCTTGAATGTGGATGCCACTCTACCACAGTCTACGTACTCCTCACTATGACTCTTTTTCCTTGCGCTGACGTGCGACCAACGCGTCAAATCGCAGCCTCGTCAAGGGATTGCGCAATTCGGCCCACTCAACCAGGTTACGGTAGCCGCGCGATAATGGATATAAAGTTCGCCAGCCGCACCATCAGCTCACATAGGTAAGAT
>NZ_JAELTJ010000005.1 GCF_016428805.1 Achromobacter sp. ASV32 | reverse complement strand
CCCCCCCCCCCCCCCCCCCCCCCCCCCCCCCCCCCCCCCCCCCCCCCCCCCCCCCCCCCCCCCCCCCCCCCCCCCCCCCCCCCCCCCCCCCCCCCCCCCCCCCCCCCCCCCCCCCCATTTTCACGCACAAGACGGCATACGAGATCGGTTATTAGGTCTCGTGGGCTCGGAGATGTGTATAAGAGACAGCGCCTAGCCTGGCGCCCGATTACCGGCCTGTGCGAGGCGCCTTCTAGTGTGAACAGGCCCTAGGCCTGGCCGGGCACGCGCCCGGGCCGGCATGACCTTCATGACAACAACAGACAACACAGCAAAGAGAGGAGAGGCAACATGAATTTCCGCAACCTGATCGGCGCCGCCCTGTGCGCCGCCGCCGTCGTCGGCGCACCGGCCGCGCAGGCGCAGAACTACAAGCCCGAATACAAGCTTTCCATCGTCGTCGGCACCACCTTCCCGTGGGGCCAGGGCGCCGAAATCTGGTCCAACCTGGTGCGCGAGCGCACCCAGGGCCGCATCAACATCAAGGTGTACCCCGGCACCTCGCTGGTCCAGGGCGACCAGACCCGCGAATTCACCGCCATCCGCCAGGGCGTCATCGACATGGCGGTCGGCTCGACCATCAACTGGTCGCCGCAGATCAAGCAGCTCAACCTGTTCTCGCTGCCCTTCCTGATGCCGGACTACGCCGCCATCGATGCGCTGGTGCAAGGCGACGTGGGCCGCGAAATGTTCAAGCTGATCGAAAAAGCCGGCGTGGTGCCGCTGGCCTGGGGCGAAAACGGCTATCGCCAGGTCAGCAACTCCAAGCGCGAAATCAAGCGCCCCGAAGACATGAAGGGCATGAAGCTGCGTGTGGTGGGCTCGCCGCTGTACATCGATACGTTCACCGCGCTGGGCGCCAACCCGACCCAGATGAGCTGGGCCGACGCCCAGCCGGCGCTGGCCAGCGGCGCGGTCGACGGCCAGGAAAATCCCCTGTCCATCTACACGGGTTCCAAGCTCTACACCGTGGGCCAGAAATACCTGACGCTGTGGAACTACGTGGCCGACCCGCTGATCTTCGTGGTCAACCGCGAGGTCTGGAATTCGTGGTCTGAAAAGGACCGCGACATCGTGCGCCAGGCCGCGCTGGACGCCGGCAAACAGCAGATCGTGATCGCGCGCAAGGGCGTCACGCCCGAAGACCCGTCCCTGCTCAAGGAAATCGAAGGCCACGGCGTGACCGTGACGACGCTGAGCCAGGCCGACCACGACGCGTTCGCCAAGATCACCCAGCCCGTCTACGACAAGTGGAAAAAGCAGATCGGCGAAGACCTGGTCAACCTGGCCGAAAAGTCGATCGCCAACCGCAAGAAATAAGCAGCAAGCCCCAGGGGAACGGCGGCGCAAGCCGCCAACCGAGGCAGGGACGCCAGATCCCGCCCACCAAAAGACGGGCGCCGGCCACAAGCCGGCGCCCGTCGCCTATTCCGGGCTGCCCTTTTTGGGCAGACTTAGTTCGGGCCGGCCTGGCGGGAACGGCTGCCGGGCCGCCCTGCGCCATGCCGCCTGGCTGCAGGCGCCGTCATTGCGGATAGCGCACTTCCAGGATGTCCAGTTCCTCGATGCCGCCCGGGGTGCGCAGCACCACCGTGTCGCCCTCGCGGGCCTTGATCAGCGCCCGCGCCACCGGCGAGATCCAGCTGATCTTGCCGGCCAGCGGCTCGGCCTCGTCCACGCCCACGATCGTGACGGTGTGCTCGTCCCCCGCTTTGTCCGAGTACAGCACCGTGGCGCCGAAAAAAACCTGGTCGCGGTTGGGCTGGATGGCCGGATCGACGACCTCGGCGATGTCGAGCCGCTTGGTCAGAAAGCGCATCCGCCGGTCGATCTCGCGCAAGCGCTTCTTGCCGTAGAGATAGTCGCCGTTCTCGGAACGGTCGCCGTTGGACGCGGCCCACGACACCACCTGCACCACCGACGGACGCTCCACGTTCATCAGATGCGTCAGTTCGGCCCGCAGGCGCTCATAGCCTTCGGGCGTCATGTAGTTCTTGGTGCCCGCGGGCAAGGCCTGGGCCTGCGGCAGGTCGTCGTCGTCCTCGTTGTCGGATTCTTTGACAAATGCTTTGTTCATGGCGGCTGCGCCTCGGGCGCGGATTCAGTGCATTCAGTTCAATTCAAGGGCGGCACGGGCGTGCCGTACCGGGCGCCAGGCGACCGTGTGCCGCCGGCATGGGGCCGTTGCCCTAGAACCAGTCGTGCCAGACCGGCTTCAGATCAGGCGGCAAAGGCGGCAGGCGGCCCAGGTCCATCCGGCTTTCCTTAGGGCTGTGAAAGTCGGACCCGCGCGAAGCCAGGAAGCCATAGCGGCGCGCGACGTCGGCGTACTGGCGCGCTTCTTCCACCGTGTGGCTGCCCGTGGTGACTTCAATGCCCAGACCGCCCAATTGCAGGAATTCGTCGAACAGCGCCGCGAATTGCAGCGGCGTGTACTTGTAGCGACCCGGATGCGCGATGACGGCGATGCCGCCCGCGCCCCGGATCCAGCCCACGGCTTCGGCCAGCGTGGCCCACTGCATCGGCACGTGGCCAGGCCGATCGTCGCCCAGGTGCTTGGTGAATACGGTTTGCACGTCGGGACAGTAGCCCGCTTCGACCAGATAGCGCGCGAAGTGCGTGCGGCTGATCAGCTCCGGGTTGCCGGCGAACGGCAGCGCGCCTTCGTAGGCGCCGGGCATGCCCATGTCGGCCAGGCGCTCGCCGATGCGCTTGGCGCGTTCGGCACGGCCCGAGCGCGTCTTGCGCAGGCCTTCGACCAGGGCGGTATTGGCCGGATCGAAACGCAGGCCGACGATATGCACCGTCAGGCCCGCCCAGGTCACGGATATCTCGACCCCGGTGGCGTAGCGCATGCCCAATTCCTGCGCCATCGCCGCCGCTTCGGCCAGACCACCGACTTCGTCATGGTCGGTCAGCGCCCAGACATCGACGCCATTGGCGTGCGCACGCTGCGCCACGTCGCGCGGCGCGAGCGCGCCGTCCGACACGGTGGAATGGCAATGCAGATCGATGTTCAAGGCGGTGGGTTTCATGAGGCCTATTGTAGAGAAGCCCCGTGCCCGTGGATAGCGCGGCCACGGAGCGGTGTCCCCAATATGAAGACCCCGCCGCGGCCGGGGTCGGGTTCGGGTTCGGTGTGGCCGGCGAGGTACGGCCGGCGAGGTGTGGCCGGCGAGCTGCGGCCAGCCGGGTGTGGTCGGCCAGGCGCGGCGGAACCTAGCTCAGCAGAAAATCCGCCACCGGCGTCACCTGATCATCCGCCATCAACGTCGGCGCGTGGCCCACGCCCTGCACCTCAAGCACTCTGGCCCGCGGATTGCGCTGGCGCATCTCATCGGCGGTCACGCGCGTCAGCAGGTCGGATTGTTCGCCCCGCACGATCAAGATCGGGCAATCCACCGCGTCATACGAACGCCACAGCACTTCTTCGCCAGCGGCCAGTTCCTCGGGCGTCATCGCCATCGGCTGGGCCAGCGCCAGATCGTAATGCTTGACCCACTGCCCGCCCTGCTCGGGATAGACGAAGCGCGCCAGGTGTTCCCACTGCGCATCCGTGTGCGGGCCGAAGGTTTCGGAATTGGCTCGCATTGCGGCCACGGCCTCGGCGAACGAACCGAACGCGCCCGGCTCCCCCACGTACTGGCCGATGCGTGCCAGGGCGCCGGTTTCCAGGCGCGGACCGACGTCGTTGAGCACCAGCTTGTCCAGGCGGATGCCTTCCTGGGGCGGCAGCATGCCCGCATGCGGACGCAGCGGCAGCATGGCCCGGGCAAACGCGGCGGCGCCGGCCAGGCCCAGGCCGATCAGCCCGCCCATGGAAGTCCCTACCCACGACAGTCTTGCCGGCCGCAGACGCGCCAACAGCGTCACCATGTCGGATACGTACTGCGGCACGGTGTAGAACGCCGGATTGACCAGCCAATCCGACCGTCCACGACCCACCACATCGGGGCAGACCACGCGATAGCGATCCGCCAACCGGCGCGCCAGGGTGTCGAAATCGCGGCCGCTACGCGTCAGACCATGCACGCAAACCAGCACCTGGTCATTGGCCGGATCGCCCCACTCCCAATACGCCATGCGATGCAGGCCGGCAGGACTGGCGCAAGTGACGAATTCCAAACGGGGTTCCAGGCTCGCATCCAGCATCGAATCACTCCAAGAGACCAGCGTGGCCCACGTGGGCCACGCCGTGCATGCCCGGTATCTTATCGGAAGCGGGCGTCCCCCCGCGCAAGGCGCCTCTATTTCAGCGCCGCCAGCACCTGGTCCGTCAAATCCGCCACGCTCGCGCGCGTATCCAGCGTCAGGACCGGACAGTGCAGTTCGCGGATCCACTGCCGATGCTGCTCCAGCGTGCGCGTGCCCTCGGCCCCCGAGTCGTAGCCCGCCGCCCAGGCCAGAAAGGCGCGGCTTTTCTCCTGCATGGCCGCATCGGTGTCCAACGCCGCGCCGTAGCGATCGGCTTCCCGTCGCCGCAAGCGGGCCATGCGCTCCTGCGGCGCCAGCCGCAAGAACACCGCCAGCGTGAACGCGGGGACCAGGCCCTCGCCCCAGTTGTAGACCGAGCCGCCGCTCAGCACCCAATCGTCATGGCCTTGCAACCGCTCGCGGATACGGCGCCAACGCTCTTCCTTGGGGTACTTGTCGGTAAACGGCGGATCGGTGGGCAGCCAGTAATAGTCGTCGGCCTCCAGATGCGGGATGCCCAGGCGCTGGCCGATGGCGGCGCCCAGCGTGGTGGCGCCGCAACCGGAAGCGCCGAACAGATGAATACGCGTGGCCATGGACGCTCTCCTTGAAACAGGACTGACACGAAAGCGACATGACGGGGCCAGGCCGCCGCCCGCTCGATGCCAGTGTAGCGAACCGCGCCGGGTTGGCCGCCGTGTCCTAGAATGACGCCGTTGCCCCCCACCCCAGTCCCAGGAACCCCTCGCGCCATGCCCGGCGGATACATGCTCAACGGCGACTACGTCGCCCCGGCTCTGATCTTCATCGCCGTCCTGTTCGGGGTGCTGGCGCTGGGCATTCTTGCCGGCAAGCTGGCCCGCCGCGGCACCCGCCTGCGCCTGCTGCTCGCCTGGCTGCTGGCGGCCGTCCTGCTGCCGCCCTGGATCCTGGCGCTGACCGCCGACGGCGACATCTTCGGCGTCGTGCAGATCGCCCGCTATGCCCTGGCCATCCCGGCGCTCGGCGCACTGTGGTGGTTGCGCCGCAGTCTCCGCGCGTTCAGGCAGCAGCGGCCGGCGCTGGCGCCGCTGCCGCGCCCCCCCTGGCTGCTGGTGGCTTTGGCGCTCGCGCTGTTCGGCTTGCTGGACTATCTTTCGCGCCATCGCTACGACACCGCCGTATGGCTGAACGACACCATCGCCTCCATGGTTTTTATCGGTGCCGCCGTATTGTTGCTGGCAGGATGCGTCTGGGCCTTGCGCAGCAGCATACGTTGGTTAAGATTGGCGGGTCCCGGTTCGGCGACCGCGAATCCGCGGCGCTGACGGCCCGCTGAAATCAGATTGCCTATCGGTACGATTCAATCATTAAATTGGATTCCCTGCGCCGATCCAGGCGAGAGTTATGCGCTTCGAGCATTGCCACATCAGTCATTCCCGAATTGATTTGGAGTCACTATGCAACAAAGCAGTCCGTCTACTCAGCTAAGCACCCGACACGCCGAAACCGCCCCGCCTGAGCCGCCCAAGGTGCTGCAGGACCTGCTCGGGCGAGCGGACGTCCAGATCAACGGTTCGCGTCCCTGGGACATCCAGGTGCACGACAAGCACATGTACGAGCGCGTCTTCGCCAGCTGGTCGCTGGGCCTGGGCGAGTCGTACATGGATGGCGAATGGGACTGCGAACAGCTCGACGAGCTCTTCACCCGCCTGCTGCGCGCCGACATGGGATCGGCGGCGCTGGGCCTGGCCCGCGTCAAGCTCATCGCCGAGCACCTGCGCCACAAGCTGTTCAACCTGCAATCGAAAAGCCGCGCCTTCGAGGTCGGCGAACAGCACTACGACGCAGGCAACGATGTATTCGAAGCCATGCTGGACAGCCGCATGATCTATTCCTGCGCCTTCTGGGAACACGCCGAGACGCTGGAAGACGCCCAGGAAGCCAAGCTGGACATGATCTGCCGCAAACTGCAGCTAAAGCCCGGCGAAACGCTGCTGGACATCGGTTGCGGCTGGGGCGGCCTGGCCAAGTTCGCGGCAGAGCGCTATGGCGTCAAGGTCACGGGCGTGACGGTATCCAAGGAACAACTGGCGCTGGCGCAGGAGCGCGTGCGCGGCCTGCCGGTGGAACTGCTGCTGCAAGACTACCGCGACCTGCAAGGCAGCTTCGACAAGGTCGTGTCGGTGGGCATGTTCGAACACGTCGGCCCCAAGAACTACGACACCTACTTCACTCACGTGCAACGCCTGATGGCGCCCGGCGGTATCTTCCTGCTGCACACCATCGGCATCGCCTCGACCAGCCAGAGCACCGACCCCTGGATCGACCGCTACGTCTTCCCCAACGGCAAGCTGCCGTCCGCCCGCGAGATCAGCACCGCGGTCGAAGGCCGCTTCATCATCGAAGACTGGCACAACTTCGGCGCCGACTACGACCGCACACTGATGGCCTGGTGGGATCGCTTCCAGCGCGCCTGGCCGCAGTTGCAGGAACGCTACGGCACGCGGTTCTACCGCATGTGGCAGTACTACCTGATGTGTTGCGCGGGCTTTTTCCGGTCGCGCGAAGGTCAGCTGTGGCAGGTGATCCTGACTCATCCGCAGCGCCAGGACATGTACCGGTCGCTGCGTTGAGTCTGTCGCGGATGCGGCGCCTGCGCGGACCGAACCGCGCAAGCGCCATGTTCACGCCGCGCGGCTAGGCGACGGCGTCCTCCAGGATCATCTGCGCGGCCCGCTCTGCAATCATGATCGTCGGCGTATTGGTGTTGCCCGACGTGATGGTCGGCATGATCGACGCATCGGCCACGCGCAACCCTTGCAGGCCATGCACGCGCAAGCGCGCATCCACCACCGCGCCCTCGTCCGCCTTGCGGCCCATGGCGCAGGTGCCCACGGGGTGGAAGATCGTGGTGCCGATCTTGCCGGCCGCCTCGCGCAGCTCGGCCTCGGTCTGGTATGCCGGTCCTGGCAGCCATTCCTCGGGCTGGTAGCGTTGCAACGCGGGCGCGGCGCTGATCCGGCGCACCAGGCGGATCGCATCCGCCGCCACTTTCAGGTCCTGCTCCTCGCGCAGATAATTCGGCGAGATCGCCGGCGGCAAGGCGCTGTCCGGCCCCTGAGCATGCACGCTGCCGCGCGACACCGGACGCAGGTTGCAGACGCTGGCCGTGAAGGCGTCAAACCCATGCAGCGGTTCGCCAAATGCGCCCAGCGACAACGGCTGTACATGGAATTCCAGATTGGCACGCGCCTGGCCGGGGTCCGACTTCGCAAACGCCCCCAGCTGCGACGGCGCCATGCTCATCGGGCCGCTGCGGTTCAACAGATATTCCAGCCCGATACCCGCCTTGCCCCACCAGGTCGACGCGATGCGGTTCAGCGTCTTCACGCCGCGCACCTTCAGGATCACGCGCAATTGCAGATGGTCCTGCAGATTCTCGCCCACGCCAGGCAGCGCGTGGTGCAGCATGATGCCGCTTTCGCGCAGACGCGCAGGCTCGCCCACCCCGGACAACTCCAGCAGTTGCGGGGTATTCACGGCGCCCGCTGCCAGCACCACTTCGCGCGCGGCGCGCACGCTGACGGACTGGCCATCGCGACGCAGTTTCACGCCCACGCAGCGCGTACCCTCGAACAGCAGCTGCTCGGCTTGCGCGCCCGTCATCACGTGCAGATTGGCGCGCTGGCGCACGGGCCGCAGAAAGGCCTTGGCGGTATTCCAGCGCCAGCCGCGGCGCTGGTTCACGTCGAAATACCCCACGCCGAAATTGTCGCCGCGGTTGAAGTCCTGCACCCGCGGAATGCCCGATTGTTCGGCCGCGTCGGCGAAGGCATCCAGGATGTCCCAGCGCAGGCGCTGCGCCTCGACCCGCCATTCGCCGCCCGCGCCGTGGCTGTCGTCCGCGCCGCGATAGTGGTCTTCGCTGCGCTTGAACACCGGCAGCACCTCGTCCCAGCGCCAGGCCGGATCGCCTGCGATCTCGGCCCAGTCGTCGTAGTCCTGCCGCTGGCCGCGCATGTAGATCATGCCGTTGATCGACGAGCAGCCGCCCAGCACGCGACCGCGCGGATAGATCAGTGAGCGCCCGCCCAGCCCCGGCTCGGCGCCAGTGCGGTACATCCAGTCCGTGCGGGGGTTGCCGATGCAATACAGGTAGCCGACCGGAATGTGAATCCAGTGGTAGTTGTCGCGCCCGCCCGCCTCCAGCAGCAGCACGCGCGTGGCCGGATCCCGGCTCAGGCGGTTGGCCAGCACGCAGCCGGCTGACCCCGCGCCCACGATGATGTAGTCGTATGTCTCCATTTGCGCTTCTTCTTTTAGGTGTCAAGTGGCTGCGTCACTGTCGCGCAGCCCGCGGCGGCTGTCCAATGAATTGTTGAAAAGCGCTTTATAAGCCCTTTTAATAATGGGTATTGCCCACCCCGGGCCTCGCCGCCGGACCCGTCTCATGGACCTCAAGCACATCCGCACCTTCGCCGCCGTGGCACGCGAAGGCAACCTGACCCGCGCGGCCGAGCATCTGCACTTGACCCAGCCCGCGCTCAGCCTGCAGCTCAAGAGCTTCCAGGAAGCGCTGGATCTGCCGCTGTTCACCCGCACCGCCCAGGGCCTGGCGCCCAACGCCGATGGCCGCGCGCTGCTCCCTTCCGCGCAGCGGGTGCTGGACGCGTTGGATGACTTCGAACGCGCCATCGGGGCGCTGCGCACCACCGTGCAGGGCGAACTGCGCCTGGGCACTATCCTGGACCCCGAATTCCTGCGCCTGGGCGCCACGTTGCAGTACCTGGTCGAGCACTACCCCAAGATCCGCCCGATGCTGCGCCACGGGATGTCCGGATCGGTCGGCCGCCAGGTGCGCGCGGGCGACCTGGACGTGGGCTTCTTTCTGGGGCCGCAGGACGACATCCGCGGCCAGCCGGCGCTGCACGCCCTGCCGCTGGCGGCCTTCTCGTACTACGTCGTCGCGCCCAAGGGCTGGGCACCGCAGGTGGCCGGCCGAGGCTGGCAAGAGATCGCGGCGCTGCCCTGGATCTGGACCCCGCCGGACTCCGTGCACCACCGTCTGCTGGCCGATAAATTCGGCCAACTGGGCGTCACGCCCAACGCAGTGGCCGAAGTCGACCAGGAGGCCTCGATGCTGGACCTGGTGCGCTCGGGGGTCGGCCTGACGCTGGCGCGCGATTCCGTCGCACTGCGCGAATCGCAGGCGCATGGGCTGGTGCTGGCGCCGGGCCTGGCGATCCAGGCGCAGCTGGCCTTCATCACGCTGGCGTCGCGACGGGAAGATCCGCTGGTTGCCGCGGCATTCGCGGCGGTGCAAGCGGCGTTCGCCTAGGGCCTGTTGCCACTAGGGCCTGTTCACACTAGAAGGCGCCTCACCGGCGTCGCCAACACGCCCACCCGGCGAACGGCACGCTGCGCGCGGCCCGCTCAGGTATGCTCGCAGCGACGCCCTGCATGCAGTGGGGCCCCACCAGGAGATTGCGCCATGCGCTGGCGGTTCCTCGCATCCAGCCTTGCCACGGTAATCGCCGTCACGTCAGCCAACCCCGCCCCGGCCCTGGCGGCCGCGTTCCCCACGCAAGCGGAGTGGACGCAGGCCGTGCATCGGCGCATCGCCAGCCGCCTGAGCTTCCCGCGTGAGGCCCGCCACCTCAGCGGCACGGTGGCGGTATCGCTCAAGATCACGGTGCTGCGCGACGGCACCGTCGACAACATCACGGTGGCAAAGTCGTCAGGCGATGACGCCGTCGACAACGCCACCATCGCCATGGTCCGGCGCGCCGGGCCGCTGCCTGCCTTCTCCACCGACATGCAGGAAGGCAAAACGTCGCTGGTGGTGCCCGTGCGCTTCCAGCAGGAAGAAGACGACGCGCCCGCCCCGGCGCCGCGCCGCTATGTGGACCCAGCCACGGGTTTCGGCGTGACCGTTGCCGCGCCCTTCACGATCGGCGCCGCGCGCGAATCCGGCCGATACGACGCCCTGATCGAAATCGCCAACCCCGGCGGCTTGCCGCCCATGGCCCCCGGCGCCAAATTCCTGTGCCGCGCGGGATTCAACGCCGCGCCGGCCAGCGCCGCCAAAGCCGCCGCCCCCAAGGGCGCCCAGGCCTTTGACGCCCTGGTCGCCGCGGCGACCCGCCAGCAACGCAAGCTGCGCGGCACCATCGAAGAACTCGACGTGTTCGACCCGCCCGGCAGGCGTGGCATCGACTACCTCGTTGCGCCGGGCACGGGGCCCGGTCATGAAGAGGTCCGGCAATACATCGCCGACTGGGCCGTCCCGCAGGGCCGCATCCGTCTGGCCTGCGCCACCACGCGCCAGGCCATGCCCGACGCATTGGCGACATTCCGCGCGATCCGCGATGCCATCGCCGTGAACGGGCGCTAAGCGCTGCCTAGCGGCCGTGCCAATAGCGGCGCGCCACGTCCCGCTGCGCCCAGATATCCAGCGCATCGGGACGGGATTGCGCCATCACCGCGCCATCCCGGTCACTGCGCCAGAACGCCGTCCCCGCGCGCGTCCAGCGCAGTTCGACCGCCCGCGCCGGATGCCGGAAGCGGTTCAAATGACCGCTCTGCGCGATCACGTGCGTAGCCTGCGACGCCTTCACCAGTTCCCGGCTCGACGAGGATGCGGATCCATGGTGCGGCGCCATCACCACCTCCGCGGCGTCCAGGCCCCGCGCCACCAGCTCGCGCTCCTGCGCCACGCCGATATCGCCTGTCAGCAGCAGCGCATGACGGGCGCCGTCGATGCGCAGCACACAGCTGTCGGCGTTACGATCTTTCACCCGTCCGCTCGTGCCGGCCGCCGGGTGCAGGAACGTGAACCTCACGCCGTCGGCTTGCCAGCCGACCCCGCGTGCGCAACCCAGAACCTGCGCCGGCGGCGCATAAGACGCCCCGGCGCCGTCCGGCCATTGGCGCGCGTCGCGCCTCAGAAACGCCGCCAGGTCGAACGAGGTATAGCTGCGCGCCACGGGCACGGCCGCCAGCACCGACCGCGTGCCGCCCACATGGTCCGTATCCGCGTGCGACAACACCAGCACGTCCAGTTGCCCGATGCCGCGCGCCCGCAGGAATGGCGCGATCACCCGCTCGCCCGCATCGCTGCCGCTGAAACTGCGCGGCCCGGCGTCGAACAGCAGCGTCTGGGTGGCGGTTTCCACCAGAATCGCGCTGCCCTGCCCCACATCCATCGCGCTCATGCGCCAATAACCCGGCTCGGGCCGGTCGGGTCGCCAGCACAGCAGCGGCACCATGCACAGCCACCCCAGCCGCCGCGCCGGCCACCCCGGCGCCTGCAACGCCCAGACCATGCCCGCCACCGCCAGCGCCAGCCACGGCCAGGGCGCCGCCGCCACTGAAAAACTGGCCCAGCGCGCGTTGCCTACCCAAGCCACCACCACCATCATCCAGTCGAACACGTAAAGGCCGCCTTGCCCAACCATCGTCGCGACGCCGGCCAACCCCGGCGTCACCGACAAGGCCGCGCATAGCAGCGCCAGCGGCGTCACCAGGAACGTGACCGCTGGAATCGCCACCGCATTGGCCAGCGGCGACCCCAGCGACACCTGATGCACCAGATACGCCAGCAATGGCGTCAGGCCCAGCGTCACCCCCCACTGCAGCCGCGTCGCCTGCGCCAATCCGGCCCGCCACCGCACCAGCCAACCCGCGTCCGCATCGCGCGGGGCCTGGACCACGCGCAACAAGATGGCGACGGCGCCGAACGACAGCCAGAACCCCACCGCCATCGGCGCCCATGGGTCCAGCGCCACCACCGCCGCCGCGGCGCAAGCCAGGATGCGCCCCGCCGACACCCGCAGCCGCGACGCGGCGGCAGCCAGCACCACCGACAGCATGAAGAACGTGCGTCGCGCCGGCACGCCCCAGCCCGCGATCAGGCAATACCCCAGGGCCACCAGCATTGCCGCCGCACCACCCGCGATGCGCGCGGGAATGCATTCGGCCAGCCCCGCCCCGCGCCAGCGCGCACGCCGCCAGATCGCGGCCAGCAACAGCCCCGCGATGCCCGCAATGGACGTGACGTGCGTGCCGCTGATCGACACCAGATGCGTAATGCCACTGCGGTTGAAGATGCGCCAGTCGTCGCGCGCCACCCCGGCCTGATCGCCGATCGCCAGCGCGATCAGCACCGGCGCGTAGCGGTGTTCGCCCAGCGCCTGGCGCAGGCCTTGCCGCACGTGATGGCGGGCGCGTTCGATCGCAACGCCTGCCGACGCCCAGGGCTGGTCGTCCAGCAGGCGCGGTTGCCCTCGCACGGTGCCCGTCGCCCGCAGACCGCGCGCGAACATCCGCGCCTCGTTGTCAGGGGCGTCGGGATTGAGCAGTCCGCTTGGCCGGCGCAAGACCAGGGCCATGCGCCACACCTGGCCGGGCACCAGCAGGGGCTGACGTGCCTTGCCACCGGGCGGCGCCAGCCACGACACGAGCATGCGCGATGGAATGCCCGTTGTTGCCGGCGCCACCTGCTCGCCCACAAAGCGCTGGCCACGCGCATCGCCGTCGGGCAATTCCGCCACCCGCAGCACCAGCCGCGCGACTTCGTTCTGGTGTTCATCGGCCAGCGCGTCGTCCAGCCGCCATTGCGCTCGCGCGGCGGCATTGATGCCGCCCAGACACAGGCCCAGGGTCAACGCGGCGCAAAGCCCCACGGCGCGCCGCGGCCATCGCCGCCACGCCGCCAGCGCCGCCAAGGCAGCGCCTGCCGCCGCGACGTAAACGCCGGCGCCAGGCAGCGTGGGCAGGCATTGCACGCCCCCTGCGCCCGCCACGAAAGCCAGGCAAAACAGCCGACCGTTGATGTCCGTCTCCTGAAACGGACCAGCGTAGGCGGCCTGCCTCGATGCGTGGGCCGCCAGTGCAACCATTTATCCATCCGCAATGTCCGCAAGCCTGGGCGCGAACCGCAGCGCGCCGGGACACAATCGCCGGGGTTCCCCTTGACAAGCCCCGCGTGCCCTCCGAACATACCCGATCCACCCGGGGAGCTTCGGCAAGAAGCTGAGAATCCGATGGCAGGGCCTGCGTCCAGACGCCAGCTCTGCGGCGCGCAGACCCGTTGAACCTGATCCAGACAATCCTGGCGTAGGGATGGTGCGGCCCCTCAAGCGCGTTCCGGATCCCGGCGCCACTTCCTGCCGCCCCCCTGCCCAGTCCTTCATCTCAGCAAGGACCCGCCGCCATGACGCAATCCCCCACTTCCCTGCTGGCCCAGGCCTCGCGGGACCTCTACGCCGCCGTACGGCGCGATGCCCCGCTGGTGCAATGCCTGACCAATTTCGTGTCGATGAACACGGCCGCCAACACCCTGCTGGCCATCGGCGCATCGCCCGCGATGGTGCACGCGGTCGAGGAAGCGCCGGAATTCGCCCGCATCAGCGGCGCCGTGGTGATCAATATCGGCACGCTGTCGGCGCCATGGCTGGACAGCATGCTCAAGACCGCCGCGTCGGCGTCCGAGGCAGGTACCCCCTGGGTACTGGACCCGGTGGCGCACCACGCCACGGCGTTCCGGCGCGATGCCGTGCAGCGGTTGCTGGCCCTGCGGCCCGCGGTGATCCGCGGCAATGCCTCGGAGATCATTGCTCTGGCCGGCGGCCAAAGCGCCAGCAAGGGCGTGGACGCGCGCGACCCGGTGCAATGGGCCGAGCAGGCGGCGCGCGATCTGGCGCGGGCGCAACAGACCGTGGTCGCCGTCACGGGAGAAGTGGATTTCGTCACGGACGGTACGCGGGAAGTGCGCGTTACCGGTGGGTCGCCGTTGATGCCGCAGGTCACCGCCACGGGATGCGCGCTGACGGCGGTGGTCGGTGCGTTCGTCGCGGTAGCGCGGGGCGATGCCTACACCGCGGCGGTGGCGGCCCTGTCCTGCTTCGGCATCGCCGGCCGCCGCGCCGGGGAATCGGCGGACGGCCCCGGCTCGTTCGCCTGGCGGTTCCTGGATGCGCTGGCCGCCCTGGAAGCGGACAGCCTGACGTGGGAATCGCCGCTGCGCTGATTGCCTTACATCCGGTACTGCACGCTCAGCATCGCATTGCGCGGCGCGCCCGGCATGTTCAGGTTCGGGCTGCTGCCGTGCGCCGACACGATGTACCCCGCGTCAAACAGGTTGTACACGTTCAACTGCACCGAATACGGCCCCTGGCGCCACCAGGCCGCCGCGTCCGCGGTGACGTAGCCCGGCAGCTTGACCGTGTTGCCCGGGTTGGCGAAACGTCCGCCCACCAGGTTCAGGCCGGCGCCCACGCCAAAGCCTTCGCCCAGGTCCTTGGTCAGCCACACGTTGCCGGCATGGCGCGGCGTCAGCGTGGCGCGCTTGCCTTCGACGTCCTTGCCGGCGTCGCGGGCCACCGACTGTGTCACCCGGGCGTCCAGATAGGCGTAGCCCAGCATCGCGCGCCAGCCGTTGGACAAGTCACCCGACAACGTCCACTCGGCGCCGTCGGTGCGTTGGGTGCCCACTGGCACCAGCGTGTTGGTCACGGGATTGGTGACCTTGATGTCGGTGCGTTCCAGGCGGAACACGGACACGGTGGTCGACAGCTTGCCGTCCAGGAAGTCGTACTTGGCACCGACTTCGTAGTTGGTGGTTTTTTCCGGCGCCAGATCGACGTTGTTGGCGGCCAGCGCGAAGGCTTCGCCCGACGGCTGGTACGAACGGCTCCACGATACGTAGTAGGACTGCACGGTGTCGGGCTGGAACACCAGACCCAGGCGCGGACTCAGGTTGGAATCGGTGCGCTGCAGATTCCGGCCACTGCGGCGGTCTTCGGTCTTCTGCTCGAAGCGGTCATGGCGCACGCCGCCCAGCACCTTCCAGTACTCGCCCAGCGATACCATGTCCTGCACGTACAGGCCCAGCGTGTTGAAGCGGCCCAGGCTATCGGAACCCGGCGCGCCCTTCACCTGGCGTTGCAGCGTCGGCAGTTGCGGATCGAACAGATTCACCGTGGCGACGTTGGCGGCCGAGTAGTTCACCAGGTCCTTGTTCTGCTGGCCGACCTCGACGCCATACAGAATGTCGTGCCGCACGGCTCCCCATTGCACGCGCTGCATCAGTTCGGTCTGGTTGGTCCAGCCGTGTTCGTCTCGCAATACATTGCCATGGGTCAGCGACACGGTCTGCGCGGCCTCGTTGACGGCGCCCGGCAGCGTGTTGTTGCGATTCAGCGTGTAGTGGTAATAGCGCGTGGCGTTGCGCAGCGACCAGTTGTCGTTGAACCGGTGGGTCAACGTGCCGGCGTAGGACTGCACCCGGGTCTGGGTGTAGTCGGTGTCGCGCGCGTTCTCGGCGCCGTAGTAGGTCGATGGGTCGACCTCCACCGGCCGGCCGTGATAGGCGGGAATGCCGAAGTCGGTCAGGCGGCGGTCTTCCAGGAACTCGGTCTGGATCAGGTAGGTGGTGTTCTCGCCCAGCTTGAACTGGGCCGACGGCGCAATGGCCTTGCGGTCGATGAATTGCTTGTCGCGGTAGCTGTCGCCTTTCTCCACGGCGCCAGTCAGGCGCCACGACATGCTGCCGCTTTCGTTGGAGCGGCCCAGGTCCACGTCCAGCCGGCGGTCATTCCACGAGCCGTAGCTCAGGCCCACCTGCGAGATGTCTTCGCCCGGCTTCTTGGTGATGCGGTTGATCAACCCGCCCGACGAGCCTCGGCCATACAGCACAGCCGCCGGTCCCTTGATCACGTCGATGCGCTCCACGTTGGACAGGTCGCGGTAGTACAGCGCATCGTCGCGAAAGCCATCCACGAACTGGTCGGCGATGGCAGTAAAGCCGCGAATCGACACCTGGTCACGCTGGCCGTCACCGGTGGAAAAACTGACGCCGGGCACGTTCTTCAGCGCATCCTGCACCGACATCGCGTGCTGGTCGCGCAACACCTGCGCCGGCACGACGTTCACGGTCTGCGGAATATCGCGCAGCGGGGCATCGATCTTGGTGGCGCTGGTGGACGCCGGCGGGTTGTAGCTCTGTTCGGTGTCCGCCTGCCCCGTGACGCTGATGGCGGGCAAGGTGGCGGTGGGCGCGGCGCTTTGGCCGTGGGCGGGGGCCGAGGCGGCCAGGGGCGCCAGGGCAAGCAAGGCTGCGGAGAGGGAGCGAGGGGCGTGCATGGCCAGCGAGATCTTTCTGAAGTCGTTTGAAATGAAAGGATTCGCCATTCTCTTGACAATGAGAATCGATCGCAATCGTTTTATCGTTTCGTTGCCAGAAGACCACGATAAATAAGACGCCCGTCTAATTCAGATGTTTTTCAGCTTGTGCATGGCACGCGGGCGCGACGTTGGACGTCGCCCCTGCCGGCAACACGGATCTGCTTGCCAACGCCCGCAAGCGGGATCCGAACACGCTGCCGTCGGACAACCGCGACACCGCCAGGGCGCCTTGCAGACCCACCTGGCCAGCGCCATCGAAACGTGCTTTGCAATACCCCCGCTTTGCCTCAGCCGGCGGCGGTGGCCGCCAAGGTCCGGCTATCGACACGCCCCGCCGCAAGGGTTGAGCGTGCGCATCGAACTGCCGCGGGCGGTGCCCTGGGACACCGCCCGTGCCGCTCAGTTGTAGCGGAACGTCGCGGTCAGCATGGCCGAGCGGCCCGGCGCCACATAGCTGAACAAGCCGACGTGCGACGCTTCGTAGATCGTTTCGTCGGTCAGGTTGTTCAGGTTCAGTTGCAAGCCGAAGTTCTTGTTGAACTGGTAGGCGGCCATGGCGTCGTAGCGCCAGTACGAAGGCAACCGGTAGACGTTGGCGTCGTCCACATAGCGCTTACCGGTGTAGGTCGCGCCCGCGCCCACCGTCAATTCCGGCAGGAACTTGTAGGTGGTCCACAGGCTGGCGCTCTGGCGCGCAATGAACTTCATCTGCTTGCCGCTGAAGTCCGTGCCGCCGCTCGTGTAGTTCGTGACCTTCGGATCCATGTAGCTGTAGCCCGCCCACACTTGCCACTTGGGCGTGATGGAGCCGGCCGCGCTCAGTTCCACGCCGCGCACCCGGTTGCTGCCCGCCAAGGTGATATCGCCCGTCAGGGGATCGGCCGAACGCGCATCGGTCTTGCGGGTCTCGAACACCGCGCCGGTCAGCGACAGGCGTTCGTCGAACAGGTCCCACTTGGTGCCCAGCTCGATGCTGCGGCTCTTTTCGGGCGCCAGCGCCACCGTGGCCGCGGTCAGGCGTCCGCCCGCCGCGCCATCCGCGCCGCCCGACTGCCCGGCCGTTTCGCCGGACGGGTTGGACGACGTGCCGTACGACACATAGATGCTGCCGTTGGGCGCGGGCTTGTAGACCAGGCCCAGCTGATAGTTCCACATATCGTCGGTGCGATCGGCGCCGCCGCTGGACACGCGGTAATTGTCGTAGCGCAGGCCGACATTGGTCTCCCACTGTTCGCTGAACTTGATCGTGTCGAACACATAGGCCGCGCGCGTACTGGTCTTGGCCGCGTCGTACTTCGGTCCCCAGCCCAGGCTGCCGGTATGGGCCTGGTCCGGGTTCGGGCGGTACAGGTCATCGAGCAGCGTGCGATCAAAGCCGCCGCGGGCACTGCCGTCGCGCTTGATGATCTTCTCGGTGCTGTATTCCAGGCCGGCCGCATAGCTGTGGCGAATGGCGCCGGTGGTGAATTCGCCAAACAGGTCGGTCTGGTTGATGAAGGAGCGGTTGGTCTGGTTCAGCGTGCGCAGTGCCTTGCTCATCTGCAGGCCAGGCGCCTCGGTCGAGCACGGCGCCACGCCAAAGGCGCGGTTGGGCCGGCCGCCGACGCGGGCCGCACAATTATCGAACGACGGGCGCGTCATGGCATATTCGTTGCGCGATTCGCTGTAGCGCGTGCCGTTGCGCAGCTTCAACGTGTCGTTGAACTTGTGCTCGACCATCAACGTGCCCATGTCCGCCTGGTTCTTGCGATAGTCGCGGCCGGTCAGGCCGTAGTAGTTGTCGCGGTCCACCTTGGGCGGCGTCACGCGATCCGGCCGCGATTCGTTCTTGAACGGAATGCCCAGATCGGGCGTGTCGTCGTTCTGCAGGTGGTAGTAGCTGAGCGTCACCTGGGTGGGCGTGCCCAGCCCCCAGGCAAACGACGGCGCCACGCCCCAGCGGTCCGTTTCGACATGGTCGCGGCCGGGGATGTCGCCGCCCTGCTTCATCAGGTTCAAGCGGAACGCCGAGCTTTCGCTGAATGCCCAATTGGCGTCGCCGGTCAGGCGCCAGTTGCTGTCCGTGCCAAAGCCCACCGAGCCTTCGACGAAATCCTCAAGCTTGGGGCGCTTGCTGACCAGATTGATGCTGCCCCCCGTCGACCCGCGGCCCGAATAGGCCGAGCTGGGACCCTTCAGGATCTCGACCGACTCCAGGTTGAAGGTCTCGTGCGAGAACCGGCCCAGGTCGCGCATGCCGTCCACCATCATGTCGGTGCTGGCCTCGTAACCGCGGATGAACGGCCGGTCCCCCGTCGGGGTGCCGCCTTCGCCGGCGCCGAACGTGATGCCGGGCGCCGTGCGCAGCACGTCCATCAGCGAAGTCGCGGCGCGGTCGCGCATCAGCTGCTCGGTGATGACGGTGACCGAGCGTGGCGTGTCCAGCAAGGGCGCCGTCATCTTGGGTGACGAGGCCACATTGGCTTCATAGCCGTCGCTGACCGCCTGCCCCTGCACGTGCACCGGCGACAACTGGTGCACCGCGCCCGGCGCCGCGCTGCCTTGCGCCAGGACCAGCCCGGGCGACATCAATGCACCGCACATGGCCGCATAAATCGTGGACGAGCCGGTACCTCCGGCGGTGGCTACAGCCGTTTCTGTCTTTTTCATGGGATTCCCGGGAGCCCGCCCCGCGGCAGACTCCTCAACAACGTTCTGATTTTCTAGGAACCGCAATGATAGTTATTACTATTCATTGATTCAACTTAATGTCAGGATTTATTCAGAAATCAGACAGAATTAAGAAATTTCCGACAAAAGTGATGCATCCGCACGACAACGCCGGGCATTGAACCGCATCAAACAGGGACGGTTTTTCAGTCGCCGTTGGCCAGAATCGCCGCCGGCAGGCGCGGCAGCACCCGCAAGGCATTGGCGGTGGTGGCGTGCGCCACCTGCCCTGCCGAGATGCCGCGCAGGTCCGCCAGCACCTGGGCGATGCGGGGCAGTTCGCCCGGCCGATTGCGCCGCTGGGGCGGGTGCAGCCAGGCCGGCGGGATGTCCGGGGCGTCGGTTTCCAGCACCAGGTGCTGCAATCCCACGTCAGTGGCATGGCGGCGGATCTGCAGGGCGCGCTCGTAGGTCATGGCGCCCCCCAGGCCCAGCGCGAACCCCTGGTCGACAAAGGCCTGGGCCTGCTGCGCACTGCCGTTGAATGCGTGCGCGATGCCGCCGATGCGGTCATGGCGGCGCAGGTACTTCAGCAGGATGTCCTGGGATTTGCGCGCGTGCAGCAGCACGGGCAGCTTGAACTCGGCGGCCAGCGCCAGTTGGGCGGCATAGAAGCGTTCTTGCCGCGCCCGCGGCTCGCCGGACGCGATCTCGGGCACGAAGAAGTCCAGCCCGATCTCGCCAATGGCCACAAAACGCGGGTCACCCATGGCCGCCTTGACGGCGTCGCGCAACGCCTCCAGATCCGCGTCCGACGCACGCTGCACATACAGTGGGTGGATGCCCAGCGCATAGGCGCCGCCGGCGACCTGCGAAGCCAGCTCACGCACCACGGTGAAGTTGGCGCGTTCAACGGCAGGAATGACGATGGCTTGAACGCCCGATTGGCACGCGTCGTCGGCAACCTGCTGACGGTCGGCGTCGAACTCGGCGGCATCCAGGTGGCAGTGGGTGTCGATCAGCATGGGCGCGGTCTCCTCGCCCTGATTATCCCCCCGCCGCGAGGCGGGCGGATAGACGCATGCGGGCCCGGGCAAGCCTTACACCAGGCGGCCGTTTTCCATCAGCAGCTGACGGTCGGCACGGGCGGCCAGTTCGGGGTCGTGGGTCACGATGGCGAATGCCGTGCCCGATTCCTTGTTGACCCGGGTCAGCAGCTCGAACATGTTGTGCGCGGTATGACGATCGAGGTTGCCGGTGGGTTCGTCGGCCAGCACGCACACCGGACGCGTCACCAGCGCGCGCGCCAACGCCACGCGCTGGCGTTCGCCGCCCGACAACTGGCCCGGGTAGTGGCCTTCGCGCGCGGCCAGGCCGACCAGGCCCAGGACCTCGCGCGCCGCCTCGCGCGCCTTGTCGCGGTTCTCGCGGCGCACGATCAGGGGCATGGCCACGTTGTCCAACGCCGAAAATTCCGGCAGCAGGTGGTGGAACTGGTACACGAAGCCCAGGCTGCGGTTGCGCACCGCGCTCTTGCGGGCCTCGGACAGGCCGACGGCCAACTGGCCGTCTACCGACACCGAGCCGCTGGTGGGCATGTCGAGCAGGCCCAGGATGTGCAGCAAGGTGCTCTTGCCGGAACCGGACGCGCCCACGATCGCGACCATCTCGCCGCGCGCCACCGTCAGGGTGACGTTGCTGAGCACCTCGATGCGGGCGGGGCCCTCATCGTAGACCTTGACGATGTTGTCGGCCTGCAGCGCCGGAGTCAGGGAATCAATCATGGCGCAGCACCTGAGCAGGTTGCAGGCGCGACGCGCGCCAGCTGGGGTACAAGGTCGCGAGCAGCGACAGCACCAGGGACGTCAGGCCGATGATGACGATATCGCCCACCTGCGGGTCCGACGGCAAGGCGCTGATGAAATAGACCTCGCGCGGCAGGAAGTGCACGCCCAGCAGGCGCTCGATGAACGGCACGATCACATCGACGTTGTACGCGATGACAATGCCGCCCACCACGCCCAGGAACGTGCCGATCACGCCGATCAGGGCGCCCTGCACCAGGAAGATGCGGGCCACTTCGCCCGGCCCCGCGCCCAGGGTGCGCAGGATGGCGATGTCCGATTGCTTGTCCTTGACGGCCATTACCAGCGACGACAGCAGGTTGAACGCCGCCACCGCGACGATCAGCGCCAGGATCAGGAACATCATGCGCTTTTCGGTCTGCACGGCCGCGAACCAGGTGCGGTTGTTGCGCGACCAGTCGCTGGCCATGACGTACGGCGGCAGCACCTTGCGCAGTTCGGCAGCCACTTCGGGCGCCTTCTGCATGTCGGCGATGCGCAGGCGCACCCCGGCGGTGCCGCTGTCGCGGAAGACCTTGGCGGCGTCGTCGTTGTCCACGAAAGCCAGCGACGAATCATATTCATAGTGGCCCGACGAGAACACGCCCACCACCGTGAACTGGCGCATGCGCGGCGCGAAACCGGCCGGGCTGATGGATCCCTGCGGCGCCATCATGAGCAGTGTGTCGCCCAGCTTCACGCCCAGGCCATCGGCCAGTTCGTTGCCCAGCACCACGCCGAAGCCGCCCGGCTTCAGGTCGGTGAGCTTGCCCGACACCATCTGGCGCGGCAGGTCCGATACGTTGCCTTCGGTGCCCGGATCGATGCCGCGCACCTGGACTCCGCGCAGCGCCTGCCCCCGCACCAGCATGCCCTGCGCCGCCACGAAGGGCGCGCCGGCCTTGACCTCGGGGTTGCGCTTGGCCGCATCGGAGAATTGCTGCCATTGCTCCAGCACGCGCTCGGGCGCGGCGCCGGGAATGTAGAGCTCGATGTGCGGCAGCACCGACAGCATGCGGTCGCGAACCTCTTTCTGGAAGCCGTTCATGACCGACAGCACCACGATCAGGGCGGCAACGCCCAGCGCGATGCCGGCCATGGAACTGGCGGCGATGAAAGAGATGAAGCGATCGCGGCGTCCGCGTCGCTGGCGGATTCGGGCCAACCCGGCATAGCGGGCGCCGATCCAGAGTTCGTAGGGTATTTTCAGCACGTGCGCATTATGGCATTAACCGGCTGGAAAACCGCCCCGCGGATGTGGGAATGGACGACCAGCCGTGTCAACCTATGGCAATCGGGGCCGGCCTTAGTTCCCCTGGCGGGCAGCGACTACAATCGCGGCCATGCTGATCGTCATTCCGGGCGCCTTGCCCGCCCTTCCCGTTGCCGCCGAACTGGCCAAACTGCTGCCCCAGCGCGCGCCCACGCTGCACCGCTGGCTGCAGGCCGGCGCCGCCCGGGTGCAAGCCCACGACATCCGCGCCTACGGCTGTACGCCCTTCGAATCCTGGCAGTTGAACCAGGCGGGTTACGCCACCGAATCCGGTCTGCTGCAAGGCGCCGGACTGGGCCCGCTGCTGGCGGCCGAACAACACGGCGGCGAGCCGGTCTGGCTGGCCGAGCTGGTCCATCTGGCCCTGGGCACCGACCAGGCTACCCTGCTCGACCCGGCCCTGATGGACCTGCGCGACGACGAAACCGCCGCCCTGCTCGACACCGCACGCCCCCTGTTCGAAGGCACCGGCTTTTCGGTCGAACCCTTGTCCGCGGCGCGCTGGCGCCTGCAACTGCCCGAAGGCCTGCGGCCCCAGACCGCCAGCCCGCTGGCGGTGGCCGGCCAGCGCCTGAACGACTGGTGGCGCCAGGACACCGAAACCCGCCCGTGGCGCCGCCTGCTCAATGAAATCCAGATGGCCTGGCACGAGCACCCGGTCAACGACACCCGCGCCGCGCGCGGCCTGCCGCCCGTCAATGCCCTGTGGCTGTACGGCGGCGGCACGCCCTGGACGCCGCGTCCCGCCGCCGGCCCGGCGCACATCCTGACCGCGCTCGACGCCCCGCAGCGCGCGGGCGACTGGGCCGCCTGGCTCGACGCCCTGGCCGAGCTCGACACGCAGCAACTGCGGCCGCTGGCCGGCGCCAACGGCCTGCCCGGCGCGCCCGCCGAACTGCTGCTGCTGGGCGACGACCGCAGCGCCGCCCTGACCCTGAAACCGCGCGGCGGCCTGCTCGGCTTGCTGCCCGCCCCCAAGAAAAACTGGAGCGCCTGGTGGTCTCACCCCGCTTAACCATCCGCCGGGCCGACCTGTCTGCCTGCCACGCCCTGGAAGCCTCGGGCATCCACCCCCTGCTGGCGCGCCTGTGGGCCGCCCGCGGCGTCACCCACCCCGACCAGACCAAGCTGGCCTGGCCGTCGCTGCTGCCCCCGGCCGGCCTGACCCATTCGGCGCATGCCGCCGGCGTGCTGGCCGACGCCATCCAGGCCGGCAAAAAGCTCCTGATCGTCGCCGACTACGACTGCGACGGCGCTACCGCCTGCGCCGTCGGCCTGCGCGCCCTGTCCGCCATGGGCGCCGACGTCGACTTCCTGGTACCCAACCGCTTCGAGACAGGCTACGGCCTGTCGCCCGCCGTGGTCGAGCTGGCCTGCCGCCACCGCAGCGGCAAGCCCGACATCATCATCACGGTGGACAACGGCATCGCCAGCGTGGACGGCGTGGCCGCCGCCAACGACGCCGGCATCGGCGTGGTCATCACCGACCACCACTTGCCGGGCGACACGCTGCCCGACGCCCTGGCCATCGTCAACCCGAACCAGCCGGGCTGCGGCTTTCCGTCCAAGAACCTGGCCGGCGTGGGCGTCATCTTCTATATGATGCTGGCGCTACGCGCCGAGCTGCGCCGCCGCGGCATCTACGCGGCCGACGGCGGCCCGCGCCTGGACGCCCTGTCCGACCTGGTTGCGCTGGGCACCGTGGCCGACGTGGTCAAGCTGGACGCCAACAACCGCCTGCTGGTCACGCAAGGCCTGCAACGCATGCGCAGCGGCCGCCTGCAGCCGGGCCTGCGCGCGCTGTTCGCCGTGGCCGGCCGCGAGCCCCGCGCCGCCAATGGCTTTGACCTGGGCTTTGCCCTCGGTCCGCGCATCAACGCCGCCGGCCGCCTGGCCGACATGAGCCTGGGCATTGCCTGCCTGACCACCGACGACGAAGCGCAGGCGCTGGAAATGGCGCGCGAGCTCGACAACATCAACCGCGAACGCCGCAGCATCGAAGCCGAAATGCGCGAGCAGGCGCTGGCCGCCATGGAAGAACCCAACGCCGCGGCCGGCGCCACCGTATGCGTGTTCGACCCCGGCTGGCACCAGGGCGTGGTCGGCCTGGTGGCCTCGCGCCTGAAAGAAAAATTCTGGCGTCCCACCCTGGCCTTCGCCCCCGCCGGCGACGACGAAATCCGCGGCTCCGGCCGCTCGATTCCCGACGTGCACCTGCGCGATGCGCTCGACCTCGTGTCCAAGCGCCACCCCAATCTGATCCGCAAGTTCGGCGGCCACGCCATGGCGGCCGGCCTGACGCTGGGCAAGGACGACTTTGCCGCCTTCGCCCCCGCCTTCGACGCCGCCGTGCGCGAACTCACCGGCCGCGACACCTTCGAGCCCGTCATCGAAACCGACGGCTCGCTGGAATCGGGCTATGCCAACGCCGAAGTGGCCGGTCTGCTGCAACAGCAGGTCTGGGGCGCCGGCTTTGCCGCTCCGCTGTTCCTGGACGAATTCGTGGTGCGCAACCAGCGCCTGGTCGGCGAAAAGCATCTGAAGCTGTCGCTCGAACGCGGCCACCAGCGCTTTGACGCCATCTGGTTCGGCCACGACCAATCGCTGCCCGAGCACATCCAGGCGGCCTACCGGCTGGAGCAGAACGTGTGGAACGGCATGGTGTCGGTTCAACTGGTCATAGAACACGCGGGCTGACGGCCCGCGCGCTTGCTGCCGCGAATGAGGCCTTCTTGCCCTGGGCGGCCAGCAGGAAAAATCCTGATCTCCTGCCTAACAACCAGGGGCGCTTCCCCTGGGAAGCGCCCTTGTCGCGTCACGCCACCCGCGTTATTTGTTCACCAGTTTGGCCGGCTGCGCCAGCGCCACCAGCGCGCCGACCACCAGGCACGCAGACAGCATGTACAGGCCCGTGTTGGTGGTGCCGGTCATGTCCTTGAGCCAGCCCACCAGGTAGGGGCTGACGAACCCGGCCAGGTTGCCCACCGAGTTGATCAGCGCGATCCCGGCCGCGGCGGCGGTACCGCCCAGCAAGGCGGTCGGCAGGCTCCAGAACAACGGCAACACCGTGCAGATGCCGATATTGGCCACGGTCAGCGCCAAGATCGCCAACACGGTGTTGCCGCTCCAGATGGCCGAGAACAGCAGGCCCAACGCGCCGAACAGCGCCGGAATCGCCACGTGCCAGCGGCGTTCGCGGTTGCGGTCGGAGTTGCGCGCGATCAGGATCATGCCGATCACCGCGAACAGGTTGGGCACCGCGGTCAACAGACCGATCACCAGCGTGCTTTGCACGCCGGTGCTCTTGATCAGCGTCGGCATCCAGAACCCCACGCCGTACAGCCCCATCACGAACGAGAAGTAGATCAGCGCCATCGCCCACACCCGCGGGCGCGTCAGCGCGGCGCGGATGGGCGGGTCTTCCTTGTTCTGCTCCTCAGCCGCGATATTGCGGATCAGCACCGCCTTTTCATTGGCGGTCAGCCACTTGGCCTTGTTGATGCGGTCATCCAGGTAGATCAGCACCAGCACGCCGATGATCACCGATGGAATGCCCTCCAGCAGGAACAGCCATTGCCAGCCCGACAGGCCATGGTCGCCATGGAAGGTGCTCATGATCCAGCCCGAGATCGGGCCGCCGATCAGCCCGGACATCGGCACGGCCGTCATGAAGAAGGTCGTGATACGGCCGCGGCGGGCAGCGGGATACCAGTAGGTCAGGTAAAGGATGATGCCCGGGAAGAACCCGGCTTCGGCCGCGCCCAGCAGGAAGCGCAGGAAATAGAACATGTGCACGCTGGTCACGAACATCATGCAGGCTGAAATGATGCCCCACGTGATCATGATCCGCGCGATCCACACGCGCGCGCCGACTTTATGGAGAATGATGTTGCTGGGAATCTCGAACAGGAAATACCCGATGAAGAATATCCCTGCTCCCAGGCCGTAGACCGTCTCGCTGAATTGAAGCTCCTGCAGCATCTGCAGTTTGGCAAAGCCCACATTGACGCGGTCCAGGTAGGCCACGACATAGCAAACCACCAACAGCGGCACCAGCCGCCACCCCACCTTGCGGTAGATCCGGTCCTCCTCAGCTGCCGGGATCGCCGGCGAGACCCCGGGGGCCATAGTGTGTTCCATCAACGTCTCCTCCTCTAACGGGACAGGCCGGCCGGTCGCCGGCAGCTTGCGCGGTCCCGCGCCCCTGGGTAGGGACATATGGGCCGGCCATCAAGCCTAGAATCCAGATGTTGACTAAAAACTGAACAACATCCCCCCCTGCGCGCAAACCCCTAGAGGCCTTTTCCTGGCAATCCGTCCCCTATCTTGCCCGCCAAGCCCGCAGGACGGCCTCAACCACGGTAAAATGCCAGGTTTCGCACAAAAGTCATCAGACAGGATCATCATGGAAGCCGAACGTCAGAACCAGCTCGCAGCCCGCCTCGCCGACTACGCGGAGCGCGAACAGGCTCTACGGAGGTATCTTTGACTACGATGCCAAGACTGAACGCCTGCAAGTCGTAAACGCCGAACTCGAAGACCCGGCCGTCTGGAACGACCCCAAGCACGCCCAGGATCTGGGCCGTGAAAAGAAAGCCCTGGAAGACGTGGTGGAAACGCTCACCGGTCTGGGCACGGGTCTGGCCGACTCGAACGAGCTGTTCGAACTGGCCGCCGCCGACAACGACGACGCCACGCTCGAATCCATCGAAGCGGACGCCGACGCTTTCCAGCAAAAGCTGGAAAACCTGGAATTCCGCCGCATGTTCTCCAATCCGGCCGATCCCCTGAACTGCTTCCTGGACATCCAGGCGGGCGCGGGCGGCACGGAAGCGCAGGACTGGGCCTCGATGTTGCTGCGCCAATACCTCAAGTACGCCGAACGCAAGGGCTTCAAGGCCGAGATCCTTGAAGAATCCGAAGGCGAAGTCGCGGGCCTGAAGTCCGCCACGATCAAGATCGAAGGCGAATACGCCTTTGGCTACCTGCGCACCGAAACCGGCGTGCACCGCCTGGTGCGCAAGAGCCCGTTCGACTCGTCGGGCGGCCGTCATACGTCGTTTGCCAGCGTGTTCGTCTACCCCGAAGTCGACGATTCCTTCGAAGTCGAAGTGAACCCCGCCGATCTGCGCGTGGACACCTACCGCGCCTCCGGCGCGGGCGGCCAGCACATCAACAAGACCGACTCGGCCGTGCGCCTGACCCACATCCCCACCGGCATCGTGGTGCAGTGCCAGAACGACCGCTCCCAGCACCGCAACCGCGCCGAAGCGATGCAGATGCTCAAATCCAAGCTCTACGAGCTGGAAATGCGCAACCGCATGGCCGAACAGCAGAAGCTGGAAGACTCCAAGACCGATGTGGGCTGGGGCCACCAGATCCGTTCCTACGTGCTGGACCAGAGCCGCATCAAAGACCTGCGCACCAACGTCGAAATCTCCAACACGCAGAAAGTGCTGGACGGCGACCTGGATCCCTTCATCCAGGCCAGCCTGAAGCAAGGCGTCTGAGTTTCCCGCTAGTTCCGCCCACCGTACCCAGAGAGTCCACGAATGTCTGACACCATCGCAATTCTCACCGGCGCCTCGCGCGGCATCGGCGCCGCCATGGCGCGCGGCCTGGCCAAGCCGGGCACGCGCCTGATCACCCTGGCGCGCCGCGAAGACCCCGAGCTGGCGGCCTATGCCCGCGAGCAAGGCGCGCAGCTGGAACAGCTGTCCGTGGACCTCTCCGACCTGGCGGCGGCCGAAGCGGCCGCGCAGCGCATCTGCGGCGCCCTGCCGCGCGATGCGCGCCGCTACCTGCTGATCAACAACGCCGGCACCGTGCACCCCGTGTCCGGCACCGACGCGCTGATCGACGGCCCGGCCATCGCCGCCGCCTTCAACCTGAACGTCTCCGCCGTGATGCTGCTGACCGCGCGCTTCCTGGCCGCCGTCCAAGACCTGCCGGCCGACCGCCGCGTGCTCAACATCTCGTCCGGCGCGGGCCGCAATCCCAACGCCGGCTGGGGCGTGTACTGCGCCACCAAGGCCGCGCTCGACATGTACTCGCGCGTGGTCAAGCAGGAACAAGGCGAAGGCGGCACGCGCATCGTCGCACTGGCCCCCGGCATCGTCGACACCGACATGCAGGCCGCCATCCGCGCCAGCGACCCTGACGCTTTCCCGGCGCTGGCCAAGTTCCAGGACTTCCACGCCACCGGCAAGCTGTCCTCGCCCGCCAACGTGGCCTCCCGCATCCTCGCCTACCTGGACCGCGACGATTTCGGCACCACCGAAATCGACGACATCCGCAATTACGACTGATCCCACCATGACCGACCACACGACCGCTCCGGCCCCCGCCCAGGATGAAAACCGCTTGATCGCCGAACGGCGCGCCAAGCTGGCCAAACTGCGCGAAACCGGGGTCGCGTACCCCAACGATTTCGTCCCCGACGCCCACGCCGCCGCCCTGCACGACAAGTACGACGACCAGGAACAGGAAGCCCTGGCTGCCGCCGCCGTCACCGTCAAGGTCGCCGGCCGCATGATGCTCAAGCGCGTCATGGGCAAGGCCAGCTTCGCCACCCTGCAGGACAGCACCGGCCGCATCCAGATCTACCTGGACCGCGGTACGCTGGGCGAAGACAACTACGCCGCGTTCAAGCAGTGGGATATGGGCGACATCATCGCCGTCGAAGGGTCGGTCTTCAAGACCAACAAGGGTGAACTGTCGGTGCACGCCGCCACGGCGCGCCTCTTGTCCAAGTCGCTGCGCCCGCTGCCGGACAAGTTCCATGGCGTGGCCGACCAGGAACTGCGCTACCGCCAGCGCTACGTCGACCTCATCATGACCGACGCCACGCGCCGCACCTTCGAGGCGCGCAGCAAGGCCATGGGCAGCATCCGCCAGTTCATGCTGAACGCCGGCTTCCTGGAAGTCGAAACGCCCATGCTGCACCCGATCCCGGGCGGCGCGGCGGCCAAGCCGTTCGTCACGCACCACAACGCGCTGGACATGGAGATGTTCCTGCGCATCGCGCCCGAGCTCTACCTCAAGCGCCTCATCGTCGGCGGCTTCGAGCGCGTGTTCGAAGTCAACCGCAACTTCCGCAATGAAGGCGTCAGCCCGCGCCACAATCCGGAATTCACGATGATGGAGTTCTACGCGGCCTTCACGGACTACCGCTGGCTCATGGACTTCACCGAAGAACTGATCCGCCAGGCCGCCATCTCGGCCACCGGCAGCGCCGTGCTGACCTATCAGGAACGCGAACTGGATCTATCCAAGCCGTTCGACCGCCTGACCATCTGCGAAGCCATCCTCAAGTACGCGCCGGGCTACACCCAGGCGCAGCTGGACGACCAAGCCTTCGTTCGCGCCGAACTCAAGAAGCTGGGCGCTGATGCCGACGGCCCCGTGCTGTCGCGCGCCGGCCTGGGCGCGCTGCAACTGGCGCTGTTCGAGGAAACCGCCGAAGCCAAGCTCTGGAACCCGACCTACATCATCGACTACCCGGTCGAAGTCTCGCCGCTGGCGCGCGCCTCCAACTCGCGCGAAGGCATCACCGAGCGCTTCGAACTGTTCATGACGGGCCGCGAAATCGCCAACGGCTTTTCCGAGCTGAACGACCCCGAAGACCAGGCCGAGCGCTTCCGCTCGCAGGTCGAAGCCAAGGACGCCGGCGACGAAGAAGCCATGTACTACGACGCCGACTACATCCGCGCCCTGGAATACGGCATGCCCCCCACGGGCGGCTGCGGCATCGGCATCGACCGCCTGGTCATGCTGCTCACCGACAGCCCCAGCATCCGCGACGTCATCCTCTTCCCGCACCTGCGCCGTGAAGACTAAGCCGCGCGCCGCATCATGATCTTCAAGATCCTGATGCTGGCCGCGGTGGTTGCCGCGCTGTTCTACATGGTGATGCAACCGCGCCGCGGCCGCGCCGGCTTGACGGCCGGCCCGGCGCCCCTGCGGCGCTCGCCGCTGTTCATCGCCCTGTGCCTGGCCGCCGCGCTGGGCCTGTCGGGCGCGCTCATCACCGCGGTGATCTGGATGGGCAGCGTCGCCGGCGGCGTCACCGGCGGGGGCTACCACGGCGAAGCCGACTTCCTGCTCACCATCGCGGCCGCCCTGCTGGCCATCGCCATCGCCTGCGGCGTTGGGGCCTTCCTCAAGCGCCGCGGCTAGCCGCTCCGTTACGCCTAGCGCAAGGCGCCAGCCAGGCGCCGCATCGCCGTCTCGATTTCATGCGCGCTCAGCGACGCATAGCCCAACAGCCACCCCTCCCGCTTGTGCGGCCCCGCGTACAGCCGGCTCAATCCCGGCAACGCCACCCCGGCCGCGGCCGCCCGGCGGATCGTTTCCGCCTCGGACCAGCCTGGCTCCAGCAGGCACGGGATCTGCAATCCGCCTTCGGGCCGCACCGCAAGCGCCACCCCTTTCAGATGCCGGGCCACGGCGTCCAGCATGACCTCGCGGCGCGCCGCGTACAGCTTGCGCATGGCCCGCACGTGCGAGTTGTAGTGCCCGTCCGCCATGAAACGGGCCAGGGTCAGTTGCAGGATCTGCGGCGTATGTCCGTCGATGATGCTGCGCGCGCGGCTGAAGGCGCCGACCAGCTCGTCCGGCAGCGCCATGTAGCCCATGCGCAGGCCGGGAAACAGCGTCTTGCTGAACGTGCCCAGGTAGATCGTGCGGCCATGCTTGTCCAGGCCCTGCACGCATGCGGTCGGCAGGCCGTCGTAGTGGAACTCGCTGTCGTAGTCGTCCTCGATGATCCACTTGCCTGTCTCGCCAGCCCAGCGCGTCAGGTCCAGCCTGCGTTCCAGCGACAGGGTCGCGCCCGTGGGGTACTGGTGCGAGGGCGTCACGTACACGCAGGCCGCGCCGCTGCGGTCAGCCCGCAGCAGGTCGGTGCGGATGCCTTGCGCGTCCACGCCGATCGGCACGATGCGGGCCTCGGCGAATTCGAAGGCCTTGCGGGCACCGAAGTAGCCGGGGTTTTCCAGCAGGATCGGCTTCCCGGCATCCACCAGCAGTTGCGCGCATAGAAACAAGGCCTGCCGCGTGCTGCTCAGCACCACGATCTGCTGCGCCGACACCTTGGCGCCCCGCTCCAGGTTCAGATAGGTGGCGATGGCCTTGCGCAGCGGCTCGGCGCCTTGCGGGTCGCCATGCAGCAACACGTTGCCGCGGTGGTCCTTCAGCACCTGGCGTTGCAGGCGCTCCCACACGTCCGTCGGGAAGGTCCGCGTTTCGGGCAGGCCGGTGGCGAACGGCTGGATCGATTGCTGGTCGGCCACGCCGCCGCTGTCGAAGATCGAGCGGCCGCGGCGGCCAAGGCCGGCGCCGGGTTCTGCCGCCACCGTCTTGCCCGCCTGGGCCTTGAGGCGCCGCCGCACGGCCCCGCGCAGTTGGGCGCCGATCGTCTCGGACACGTAACTGCCCGAGCCCTTGCGCCGCGCGATGAAGCCGTCACGGTGTAACTGCACGTAGGCATTCTCGACGGTATCGCGGGCCACCCCAAGCGACTGCGCAAGTGTGCGCGTGGCCGGCAGCTTCACCCCCGGGGCCAACGCACCGTCCAGGATCAGCGCGCCCAGCGCGCGCTGGATGCGCTGATGCAGGTCCAGCAGCCGGAAATCCGCGTCGCCCATGCGGATTTTCAGGGTTTCCAGTTCAAATGACTTGCTCATGATGGGGCCTGCCCGGCGCTGACGGAATGCAGCCCTGCGGCCGGCCATTCTAGCTGTGGTCGGCCCTCCCGGGCAATGCTTCGTGCCTGAAAAGTGGTCTGGCAACAGATAGAAAAGTGTAGGGACCCGATAGTCCAATATCGGAATATAAAACGGGCTTCCGGCTTCGCTTTCCTCAACCCTGCCCCCAACGCCGCAGAGGCGCCCTACCCCATGTCATCGCCCACCTCCTTTCTGCGATCACGCGATCTCCTCCATCCCGTGGTCGCCGGACTCATTTCCGTCATCGTCAACTACGGCGGCACCTTCATCCTGGTCTTCCAGGCCGCCAAGGCGGCCGGGCTGGACCCGGCGCTGACCGCCTCATGGGTCTGGTCCGTCTCCATCGGCGTGGGAGTCACCGGCATCATCCTGAGCTGGGCCTCCCGCGAGCCGATCATCACCGCCTGGTCCACGCCGGCCGCCGCGTTCCTGGTCACGGCCCTGGCGGTCACGCCCTATCCGGAAGCGGTGGGCGCCTACCTCATCTCGGCCGCCGCCTTCGTCGCGCTGGGGCTGTCGGGATGTTTCGAGAAAGTCATCCGCCTGATCCCGCCCGGCGTCGCGGCCGGTCTCCTGGCCGGCATCCTGCTGCCCTTCGGCATCGGCGCCTTCGGCGGCATGACCCTGGACCCGCTGCTGGCAGGCTGGCTCATCCTGGCCTACGTCGTGCTCAAGCGCTACACCGCCCGCTATGCCGTGGTTGGCATCCTGGTGTCGGGGCTGGCCCTGTTGCTGCTGCAAGACCGCGTCGACCTGTCCGGCCTGACACTGACCCTGGCGGCGCCGGTGTTCACCATGCCCGCGTTCTCTGTCAACGCTGTGCTCAGCGTCGCACTGCCCCTGTTCCTGATCACCCTGACCGGCCAGTACATGCCCGGCATGCTGGTGCTGCGCAACGACGGCTTCCAGACCAGCGCCAACCCCATCGTCACCCTGACCGGGCTCGGTTCGCTGCTGATGGCCCCCTTCGGCTCGCACGCCTTCAACATCGCCGCGATCACGGCCGCCATCTGCACCGGCCGCGAATCGCACGAAGACCCGTCCAAACGCTGGATCGCCGGCATCGCGGCGGGCATCTTCTACATCCTGGTCGGTGTGTTCGGCGTCACCCTGGCCGCCGTGTTCATGGCGCTGCCCGGCACCTTCATCACCACGCTGGCGGGCTTGGCGCTGCTGGGCACCATCGGCGCCAGCCTGGCCAACGCCCTGGCGGACGCAAAGACGCGGGAAGCCTCGCTGATCACCTTCCTGGCGGCCGCCGCCAATATCAAGCTGTTCGGCATCGGCGGCGCTTTCTGGGGCCTGGTGATCGGCCTGACGGCCCACGCCCTGCTCAATGGCCGCTGGCCGCGGCGGTCCCGCTACCCGGGCGCCTCAATCGCCAAGGACATGGTGAAGTGATGCAAGCTCCCGCCCCCGCAACGCCCCCAGCCGGCGACGACACGCCGACCCATCACGCCCGGCATGGCCGCTATCCGCAAGCCCTGACCGTGCAGGACTTCCAGCGCAATCTGGCCACGATCCAGGCCCGCATCATGGCGGCCTGCCAACGCGCGGGCCGCGATCCGGCACAGGTGCGACTGCTGCCGGTCAGCAAGACCATGGACGAATCACGCATCCGGCTGGCCTATGCCGCGGGCTGCCGGCTGCTGGGAGAAAACAAAGTGCAGGAAGCCCTGCGCAAGTGGGAAGGCACGTCCGATCTCACCGATCTGCGCTGGTCGGTCATCGGCCACCTGCAAACCAACAAGGCCAAGGTGGTTGCACGCTTCGCGGCGGAGTTCCAGGCGCTGGACAGCCTGCGCGTGGCCGAGGCGCTCGACCGCCGCCTGCAGGCCGAGGGCCGTTCGCTGGAGGTGTTCGTACAGGTCAACACCTCGGGCGAGCCCAGCAAATACGGCCTGCCTCCGGACGAGGTGGCCGCCTTCATCCGGGCGCTGCCTGCGTTTGCAGCGCTGAAGGTCCGCGGGCTGATGACGCTGGCGCTGTTCTCCAGCGACGCGGTCCGGGTGCGCCAGTGCTTCGTCCTGCTGCGCGGCCTGCGCGACCAGCTACGCCAGGACGCGCCTGCCGGCATGGCGCTGGACGAACTGTCCATGGGCATGTCCGGCGACTTCGAGATCGCCATCGAGGAAGGCGCCACTGTCGTGCGGGTGGGCCAGGCCATCTTCGGTGCCCGGGCCCTGCCCGACAGTTACTACTGGCCGACCGAGACCTAGCGGCGCCGACGCCGCAAGCTCTCTAGGCAAGCGGCCAACGGCCGGCGTCCGCCGGCAACGTGGGCAGGCTGGCCAGCAACATTTCATCGATGAACGCGGCGGGCGCCAGCCGCCCGCCGGGCTTGTACCACTGCACCGTCAGGTTCATCGCGCCCAGCACGCAGCGCTTGATCACCCGGGCGTCGCCCCGCAGCAGGCCGGCGTCCACGGCAGCGGCCACCACTTGCTGCCACATCGCCTCGTAACGGTCGCTCAGCGCCTTGACGCTGGCCTGGCTGGACGGCGACAGGCTGCGCCATTCGTACACCAGCGCATTCATCGCATCACCGCCGGCGCCATGCAGCATGCTCCACATATGCACCCGGAACAGCGCCGCCAGGCGGTCCGCCGGCGCGCGATAGTGCGCCAGCGCCGCGTTACCGCAATCGAGCACTTCCTGAATGCCGTTGTTCATCACCGCCACCAGGATTTCCTCTTTGCTGCGGAAATGGTGAAACAGGCTGCCCGACTGCAACCCCACGGCGCGCGCCAGTTCGCGCACCGTGGTGCGTTCGTAGCCGTGTTGACGGAACAGCCGCCCGGCCGTCAGCACGACCTCGCCGCGGCGCTGCGATTCCGCGCCCTCCTCGTGGCCGGCCTGCGCCGCCCTCCCCTTGCCGGGCGGGTTCATAAGCGCTCGATGACGGTCGCGGTCGCCATGCCGTGCCCGATGCACATGAGCTGCAGGCCGAATTGCCCGTCCGTGGCGCGCAGGCCAGCCAGCATCTTGGCCATCAGCCCCGCTCCGGTTGCCCCCAGCGGATGGCCGTGGGCGATCGCGCCGCCCCACGGGTTCACGCGAGCCGGGTCCGCATCCAGCGACTTCTGCCATGCCAGCACCACGCTGGCGAACGCCTCGTTGATTTCGATCCAGTCCATGTCCTGCAAACGCAGGCCGGCGCGGGCCAAGGCGCGTTCGGTCGCCGGGATCACACCCGTCAACTGCAGCACCGGGTCCGATCCGATCGCCACCCGGGCGCGGAACCGTGCCAGCGGCGTCAAGCCGTCGGACACCGCCGTGGCCCGGTCCGCCAGCAGGACGGCGGCGGCGCCGTCGGCGATCTGGCTGGCCTGGGCCGCCGTCACGTTGCCCTGCCCCGGCGCGCGCAGGGCGGGCGCCAGCGCCGCCACCTTGGCCGGATCGGCCCGCTCGCGGATGCCTTCGTCGCGCGCCGGCGTCCCCGCCGGCCCGGGCAGCAATTCCGTATGCCGGCCCTCGGCGGCCGCGGCCCAGGCACGCGCATGGCTTTGCATTGACCATGCGTCCAGCTCGGCGCGCGTCAGCCCCCACTGTTCAGCAATGCGCTCCGCGCTCTCGATCTGATGGATCAACGGATAGCGCTGCAGCAACCCCGGGTTCAAGGACTCGAAACCGGTGAACTCACGCTGTCCCAACGTCACGTCCAGGAACATGGGTACCCGGCTCATGCTTTCCACGCCGCCCGCGACCACATAGCGCATATCACCCGCTGCGATGGCCTGGGCGCCCATATGCACCGCCTGCTGGCTGGAGCCGCACATGCGGTTCAGCGCCACCCCCGGCACTGTCTCGGGCAACCCGGCCAGCAGCGCCGCCAGGCGGCCGACATTGGCGCCCTGTTCGCCCGCCTGGCTGACGCAGCCCACCACCACGTCCTCGACCTGGCCGGCCGGCAATCCCGCCCGCCCCAGCACGCCCTGGATCACGTCGGCCATCAGGTCGTCCGGACGCCTGTCCGCCCACCAACCGCCGCGGCGCCCGAACGGCGTGCGCACCGCCTGCACAATCACTGCTTCGTTCATACCGGTGTCTCCTCGGCGTACAGCCGTTCGATCTCGTCCGCATAACTGCGATAGATGCTGGCCCGCCGCACCTTCATGGTCGCGGTCACTTCGCCATCATCGTGGTCCAGTTCCTTGGTCAGCAAATGAAAACGCTTGATCTGTGCCACCGGCGCAAGTCCGGCATTGGCGCGCGCCACTTCGCCCGCCACCAGCTCGCGCACCTGCGCGTTCTCGGCCAGCGAGCGGAAATGGGTGAAGGCGATGCGGCGCGATTCCGCCCATTTGCCCACCGTCTCGAATTCCAGCTGAATCAACGCCGTCACATACCGCCGGCCGTCCGCGACAATCACGCATTCCTTCACGTACGGACTGCTCTTGACCGCGTTCTCGATCTCCGACGGCGTCAAGTTCTTGCCGCCGGCCGTGATCATGATGTCCTTCAAGCGGTCGACGATACGCAGCCGGCCCTCCTGCACCGCCGCCACGTCCCCGGTGTACAGCCAGCCGCCTTGCACCGTGTCGGCCGTGGCCGCCTCGTTCTTGTAGTAACCCATGAACACCATCTCGCCACGCACCTGCAGTTCGCCAGCGTCGCCCAGGCGCCAGTCCACGCCCAGAATGGGCTCACCCACCGTGCCCACCTTCACGCGGTCCGGATGCTGGCCGAAGATCATGCCGCTGGATTCGGTCAGGCCATAGACCTCGATCAAGGGCACGCCGAGATTGCGGAAATATCGCACCACGTCGGGCGCGATCGGGGCCGCGCCTGTCATTGCCACCCGCACGCGCCGCAGACCGATGAAGTTCTGCAGCGCCCGCAACACCAGCCAGTACCACAGCGCATAGGTCAGCCTCTCACCCAAGCCGCGCTGCCGCGCCGATTTCTCCAGGAACGGCGCGCAGGCCGCCAACGCCCTGCGGTACAGCCACTGCTGCATCCGGCCGGCCTCCTGCATCTTGATCGAGATCGACGCGTGCAGCTTTTCCCAGATGCGCGGCACGCCCAGGAATATCGTCGGCGCGACCTCGCGCAGGTCTTCCTGCACGGTGCGGATCGATTCGCCGAAGTTGACCTGCGCGCCCAGGTAGATCGGCACAAACGTCGACAGCATCTGCTCGGCCACATGACACAGCGGCAGGTACGACAGGTGCACGCTGGACGCATCCATCGCCAGCCGGTCGGCAATGCCCGGCGCCACGCCACGCATATTGCGGTAACTCAGCATCGCCCCCTTGGGCTTGCCAGTGGACCCCGACGTGTAGATCATCAAGCCCAGGTCATCCAATTGCTGCGCATCCAGCCAGACGTTCAGGGCCTCCAGGCCGTCGGCCTCGTGCCGCTGGCCGTCGGCTTCCAGCTCGGCAAACGACACGATGCGGTCGCGCTTGACCGGCGGATACGAACGCAGGCCCTTGGTCTCCATCACCACGATACGGCGCAGACGCGGCAGCCGATGCGCCACCTGCAGGATCTTGTCGGTCTGCTCCTGGTCTTCGCACACCACCAGTTCGACGTCGGCATGTTCGAGCACGTAGCCCATTTCCTCGGCCGGGCTGGTGGCATACACCCCTACCGGCACGCCGCCGACCGCGCCGGCGCCCAGTTGGACCAGCAGCCATTCCAACCGGTTTTCCGACACGATGGCTACGCGTCCGCCGCGCGACAAACCTGCCGCCTGCAGGCCCAGCCCCACCTGGCAGGCGCGCCGCCAGTAGTCGGCCCACGACACGGGTTTCCAGATGCCGAAGTCTTTTTGCCGCACGGCAATGGCGGCCGGCTGCCGGCGCGCCTGCTCGCGCAGCATCTGCGGCAAGGTCAGCGGCGGCCATGTGCCGTCCGCCTGCCCCCCCGGCAAGGACATGCCCGGCGCCGTCATGACAGCCAGCGCTTGCGGCGCTTGTAGTGCTTGATATCGCGAAAGCCACGGGCCTCGCCCGAGCCGCCCACGCCCAGATAGAACTCACGCACGTCCGGATCGGCCGCCAGCTTGTCCGCCGTGCCGTCGATCACCACCTTGCCCGTTTCCATGATGTAGCCGTAGTGCGCCACCGCCAGCGCCACCGACGCGTTCTGCTCGACCAGCAGCATCGACACCCCCTGCTCGCGATTGATGCGCGCGATGATGGAAAAGATCGTCTCCACCAGCATCGGCGACAGCCCCAGCGACGGCTCGTCCAGCAGCATCAGCTTGGGCTGCGCGATCAGCGCGCGGCCGATCGCCAGCATCTGCTGCTCGCCGCCCGACAGATAGCCCGCCAGCCCCCGGCGGCGCTCGTGCAGCCGCGGGAAATAGCCATACACCAGGTCAAAATCCACCTTGGCGCCGGGCCTGCCGGTCAGCGCGTAGGTCGCCGCCACCAGGTTTTCCTCGACCGTCAGGTCCTCGAACACGCGGCGCCCCTCCATCACATGCGACAGGCCCGCGCGCACCAGGTTCTGCGGCCGGCTGCCGGACGTGTCGCCCCCATCGAACAGGATGCGTCCGCGCACCAGTTCGCCGTCTTCCAGGTCCAGCAGGCGCGACACCGCCTTCAAGGTCGTCGACTTGCCCGCCCCATTGCTGCCCAGCAGCGCCACGATGGCGCCGGCGGGCACCGACAGGGACAGGCCGCGCAGCACCTGCACCGCCTTGTTGTAGACGACCTCGATATTGTTGATGTCCAGCACCGCCGCGGGCGGCGCCGGCGCGTGCGCGGCAGGTTCGGCAATCACGGGCGCCTCACTGCAGCACGATCCAGTCCGACGCCGGCACCATCTGCTTTTTCTTGGTGTCCGCGCGGTAGATCCGTCCCACCGGAATGGAGTTGCCCTTGACCGAGATCGGCACACCGATCAGGCCGCCCGTGTCGAAGTCCTTGATGCCCTCCAGCGTCGCCTTCATATTGGCGCTGGTCAGCGCCTTGCCCGCGTCCAGCGTGCGCTTGGCCACTTCGGTAAACAGCATCGCCGCCAGGAAACCCTGCATATAGCCTGTGCTCTGGTATTGCGGCCGCAGCTCGCGGATCTTCTTGAGCATCGGCGCATCGGCCGCATCGTCGTAGTAATAGCGGTACGGCATGACGCCCATGAAGCCCTCGGCGTCCTCGCCCATCTGCATCACGGTGGAATTGTCCATGGTCCAGAACGTACCCATGTAGCGCGTCTTCAGGCCCATGCGCTTGCCCTGCCCGACGAATTCCGGAATCGGCGCCAGCACATAGCCGTGGAAGATCGTGAAGTCCGGATCCGCGCGGCGCAGCTTGATCACCTCGGTCGACACGTCCACGCTGCCCGGCGGTGTCATGATCTCGGTGGCCACCGTCAGCCCCAGCTTCTGCGCCACCGCACGCGAGCTGGCGATGGGATCGCGGCCGAATTCGGTGTCTGAATACACGAACGCCACCTTGGCGCCCGGCTTTTCCTTGGCGATATACCGCAGCAAGATGCCGAACATCTCGGTGTAGTCAGGGCCCAGCATGAATTGCGCCGGATACTTGGCCGGGTCATTCAATTCGGTCGCGAACGACGCGCCGGTCATCAGGATGCTGCCCGTGCGGTTCAGCTCGGCATTGATGGTCTTGGAAAACCCGGTTGAATCGCCGTAGTAGAAGTTCACCTTGTTCTGGCTGGTGATCTTCTTGAAGGCCGCCACCGATGCATCCACCTTGTAGGCGGTATCCTCCGGCACGTACCGCAACTTGCGGCCCTTCACGCCACCCTGCTCGTTGATGATCTTCACGTAGTCGGTGATACCGGCGTGAATACCCTGGCCGGCGAACGCGAACACCCCGCTCATGGGGATCGAGCCGCCCAGCACCAGGTCCTCTTCGGCCTGGGCCGCGGGCGCGGCCGCCAAGGCCATCGCCACGCCCAAGGGGGCCAGCCACTTCGATAAACCGCTGCCTATCCGGATGCGCTTCATGGTTTCGTCTCCTGGTTCTTTTGGGGTGCGCGGCCGCCCTAGGTGCGGAATGGCCACAGGTGGAAGTAGCGGCGCACGCGGCGCCAGATTTCCGCGAGCCCGTGCGGCTCGAAGATCAGAAAGCCCACGATCAGCAGGCCGAACACAATCGTGCGAACCGGCGAGATCAGCTGCAAGGCATCGCCCCCCACCGGCAGCCAGCCCACGATCAGCTTGAGCAGTTCGGGCACCATCGTCATGAACACGGCACCCAGGATGGACCCCAGGATCGATCCCATGCCTCCCACGATAATGGCCGCCAGAAAGAAGATCGACATGATCAGCGGAAAGCTTTCTGGCGTGACCACCCTGAAAAAGTAGGCCCACAATCCGCCCGCCACGCCCGCGTAGAACGACGACAGGCCGAACGACAGCAGCTTGTAGCGCAGCAGGGGGATGCCCAGCACCTCGGCCGAAATGTCGCGGTCGCGGATCGCGATGAAGGCGCGCCCGATGCGGGTACGAAACAGATTGGCGGCGCCCAGCACCATCGCTGCCGTCAGCGGCACGATCAACCAATAGATCCTGAACGAGGTATCCAGGTCCATGCCCAGGATGCGCGCGGGCGGCACCTGCAGCCCGCCGGTGCCCCCGGTGAATTGCCAGTTGGCGAAGATGAAATGCGCGATGAAGGACGCCGCGATGGTCGAGATCGCCAGGTACAGGCCCTTGACCCGCAATGACGGAATGCCCACCAGCAAGCCGCCCAGCATCGCGACCACGCCACCGCCCAGCAGATTGACCAGCACCGGCGTGCCCAGGCGCAGCTCCATCACCGCCACCGTGTATGCGCCCAGCCCCATGAATGCGGCTTGTCCCAGGCTGACCAGCCCGGTGTAGCCCGTCAGGATGTTCAACCCCGTCGCGCTTGCCACATTGATGGTCACCAGGCAGGCCAGGTACAGCCAATAGGCATCCGCCACGAACGGAAACAGCGCCAGCGACGCCACCAGCAGCGCCAGCCACAGCCGTTGCGTGCGGGTGTCGAACAGCCCTTCATCCGCCAGGTACGTCTCTTTCGCGGTCGCGATGCGCATCAGAGCCTCTCGATTTCGCGGGTGCCGAACAAGCCGTAGGGCCTGACCATCAGCACCGCCACCAGCACCACGAAGGTCGCCAGCAATTTGTATTCGCCGCCCAGATAGGCGCCGGCCCAGGCCTCCAGCAAGCCGATGAAGACGCCGCCAAGCAACGCCCCCGCCACGCTGTCCAGGCCGCCCACGATCACCACCACCAGCACCGACAGACCGAACACGCCCATCGAGGACGAGATGCCGCCGATCGCGCCGACGATCACGCCCGACACCGCGGCCAGGGCGCCCGCCGCGGCCCACGACAACGAAAACACGCGCGGCACGTTGATACCCATCGCGTAAGCCGCGCCCTGGTCCGAGGCGGTCGCGCGCAAGGCCACCCCGCCCCGCCAGTAGCGAAACACCGCCAGCACCAGCACTGCCAGGGCCACCGCCACCCAGAAGCCGTAGAACACCTTGGGCGCCACGAAAGCCTCGCCCACCATCACGGGCGCGCGCGGCATGAATTCCGGCAGCCGGCGCTGGTCTGCCGTCCAGATCAGTTCCACCACGCCCACCAATATCGATGCCAATCCCACCGTGATCATGAACACCGAAATCGGTGACTCGCCCAGCATGGGCCGGATCGTCAGACGCTCGACCAGCGCGCCCAGCGCCGCCGACACCCCCACCGCCCCGGCGATCGCCAGCCAGATCGGCCAGGCCATGCCGGCGGCGAAGGCGTAGAACACATAGGCACCCAGCATCAGGAATTCGCCGATGGCGATATTGACCACCCGCGTCGCCTTGTAGACGATCACGAATGCCAGCGCCGCCAATGCGTACAGGCCACCGCTGCCCAGGCCGGCCAGCGTCACCTCCAGGAAAAACAACCCATCCATCAGGCGGCCTCCCGCAGACGGCGGCGCAGGTCACCCACATCGCCGGCGCCCAGGTAGGCCTTGATCACCTCGGGATCCGCCTGCACTTGCGCCGGCGCGCCTTCGGCGATGACCTGGCCGAAATTGAGCACCACCACGTGGTCCGACAGGTCCATCACCATGCCCATGTCGTGCTCGACCATCAGCACCGTCACGCCCCACTCGGCGCGCGCATCCAGAATGAAGCGCGCCATGTCGTCCGTCTCCTCGCGGTTCATACCCGCCACCGGCTCGTCCAGCATCAGCACCTTCGGATTCATCGCCAGCGCCCGCGCCAGCTCCACACGCTTTTGCAGGCCGTACGACAATGCCGCCACCGGCGCGTGGCGGATGTGGTCGATCTCCAGGAAATCGATGATGCGTTCTTCGATGTCGGCGCGCAGCGCCATTTCCTCGCGCCGCGCCCGGCCCAGGTAGAACAGCGCATCCAGTACCGTGCTGCGCAGATGCGCGTGGCGCCCCAGCTTGATGTTGTCCAGCACCGTCATACCGCGAAACAGCGCGATGTTCTGGAAGCTGCGCGCCAGCCCCAGCCTGGCCCGTTCGGGCGCGGCCACGCGCGTGATGTCGCGGCCCAGGAAACGGATGGTGCCTGCGGCCGGCCGGTAGAACCCGGATATGGTGTTGAACAGCGACGTCTTGCCCGCGCCGTTGGGGCCGATGACGGTGGTGATGGACCCGGGCGCCACGCGAAAGCCCACGCCGCTGAGCGCCTTGACCCCGCCGAACGCCAACGTGACCCCGTCCACCTCCAGCAAGGGAGGGTTGTCGGATTGATCCACCTTTGTCTCCTCGCTATGCCGCGAAGCTGTTTTTTAATGGCGGTGAATCAGCGAAGCCCCGAGGCAGGCGATGCAGCGAACCTGTCTTTACCTACGCTGGTACAGCGCCGGAAAATCGTTCTATGCGTTACGCTTGCAGGGCGGACGGCTACCAAGCAAGCGCTCGGTTCTGACCATAGCATCGCGGTTTTTGGATCGAAAGTTGGTATTTACCCGATAACGGAGACAAGCCATGAACCCTTCCCTTCCGATCTTTCCCACCCTGCTCCTGGACGCTGGCGACGGTATCGCCACCCTCACCCTGAATCAACCCGCCGCGCTCAACGCCATCAGTGTCGCGATGGCGCAAGACCTGCAGCGCGCCGCCCAATGGCTCGAGACGCGCGGCGATCTTCGGGTGGTGGTGTTGCGCGGCGCGGGCAAGGCCTTTTGCGCCGGCGGCGATATCGCCTTGTTCGAAGGCGGCGCCGACACCGTGCGCGGCAAGCTGCTCGATCTGTTCACGCCGCTGAACGATTTCATCTCGCGCATCGCGCGCATGGACAAGATCTGGCTGGCCCAGGTGCATGGCGTAGCCGCGGGCGCCGGCCTGTCGCTGGTGCTGGCCTGCGATCTGGCCATCGCCGATGCCGACGCCCGCTTCCTCACCGCCTACCTGAAGCTGGGCGCCACGCCCGACGCCGGCATGACGCACGGCCTGATGCGCGTGGCGGGCCCCAAGCGCGCGCTTGACCTGCTGCTGCGCCACGACGCCTTCACCGCCGCCGATGCGCAGGCCTGGGGCATCATTACCCGCACGGCATCCGCCGGCCAGCTCGAACCTCAGGCACAGGCCTACGCACACGCCATCGCCAGCCACGCGCCGCACGGCATCGCCGGCGCCAAGCGCCTGTTGCGCAACGCCGCGCAAGCGCCGCTGGAAGCGCAATTGGCCGAAGAAACCGCCACTTTCCTGGCCTCGGCCCAACGCGAGGATTTCGCGGAAGGCGTCACCGCCTTCCGCGAGAAGCGCGCACCGCGCTTTGCGGGCCGCTAGGCGAACGCCTGCGGGCCGGCGTCAGAACTTGTAGCTGGCGCTGGCAATCACGCTGCGCCGCGCGCCATACCAGCAATCGCCCCGCGACAGGCACGTGGCCAGGTAGGTCTTGTCCGTCAGGTTGTTGACGTTCAGGGCGTAGCGCCATTGGCTGGTTTCATACGACACCATGGCGTCCACCAGCCATACCTGCGGCAGTTTCGGCCCGTTGCCATCGCGGAACGACGACATCCAGCGCGTCCCCGCGCCCACGGTAAAGCGCCCATCCAGGTTGTCGAGCGCGAAGCGGTAACGGCCCCACGTCGCCGCCTGATGGCGCGGAATCCCTTCCAGTTGCGGATCCAGGTCGATGTAGTTGTAGTGCGCGATCACATCGAACGCCGACGTTACCTGGCCGCGCCATTCCAGCTCCAGGCCGCGCGTGCGCGTCTTGCCGGTCTGGATGTTGTTGAGCGCCGAGGTCGGATCCGGCACCAGCCGGTTCTTCTCCCGCAGGTCATACACCGACGCGGTAGCCAGGTGGCCGCCATCTTGCGACTGATACTTCACGCCCGCCTCCCACTGCTTGCCCCGCAGCGGCTTGTACAGCTCGGGCACACTGCCTTCGGGCGTACTGCGCGTGGTGCTGGCCACCGGCGTGAACGATTCGCTGTAGCTGACATACGGCGACCATCCGTTGCTGGCGGCATACATCAAGCCGAAACGCTTGGTGGTGGCCTGGACCTTGTCCGCGTCACCGCCCTCGAGCTGGGTGCGCGCGCGGTCATGGCGCAAGCCCGCCGTCACGATCCAGTGCTGGCCGATCTTCATCTGGTCCTGCAGGTAAATGCCGGTCTGGCGCTGCGTGAACTGCGGCTCGTCGGCAAGCACCGGGATATAGCCATTGCCGTAGACGGGCGCATAAGCATCGATCGTATCCTTGCCGCTGCCGCTTTCACGGTCCCGGCGATAGCTTGCCCAGTCCAGGCCCAGCAGCAGCTTGTGCGTCACCGCGCCGGTGCGCACGTCGCCGGTCACGTGCTGGTCCAGCGTGTCCATGCGCACCTTGGTGATGGTGTCATCGGCATAGCGGCCGATGATGCGCTGGTTGACCGGATCGGCCGCCCAGCCGCCGGGCAGCGAGAACGAGTCCGCATAGTGCGTGAAGTACGTCACCTTGTTGTTCGCGTGCCGGAAACCCTGGCTGAACGACCAGTTGTCGTTGAACTTGTGTTCAAACAGCCAGCCGATGCTGCGGCGGTCCGAATCGTAGCGGTCGTGATCGGGCTCGCCGATGAAGCGATAGGTCGGAATGGTGCCGTTCGGGTTGGGCGTACGCATGCCGGACCATGGCATGAATTGCGCGGTCGAGCCGGACTTGTCCTTCTGGTACAAGGCCTGCAACGTCAATGTCGTCGCCGCGCTCGGCCGCCAGGTCAGCGACGGCGCCACCAGCGTGCGGTCGTCCGGCACATGATGCACCTGCGTATCCGCGTCGCGCTGCAGCGCAATCAGGCGGTACAGCCACTGGCCGTCCTCGGTGACCGGACCCGTCAGGTCAATCTGCGCCTGCTTGCGCCCATGGTTGCCGAACTGCACGCCCACTTCGCGCTGCGTCTCGGCCAGCGGACGCTTGCTCACCATGTTGATGATGCCGCCCGTGCTGCCCTGGCCATAAGTCATGGCTGCCGGTCCGCGCAGCACCTCGATGCGCTCCAGCATGTAGGGATCGGGCCGCGTCGTGCTGGTGTAGTAGTCGAACGCCTGGCGCAGGCCGTCCAGGTAGACATCGGCGTCGGTGCCCCGGACGCGCACGCTATCGGTACGCGAATCCAGGCCATAGGCATCGGACCGCACGCCGGCTGCATAGCCCAGCGCCTGCTGCAGGCTGGTGGCGCCCTGGTCCACGATCTGGTCGCGCGGCACCACCGTGATCGATTGCGCCGTCTCGTTCAGCGGCGTATCGGTTTTGGTGGCCGTGGCCGATCGCGTGGCCGCGTAACCCAGCACGGGACTGGTCGCCGTCTCTTCGCCGCTGCCTTCCACGGTGACAGCCGGAAGCGTCGTGGTGGGCCCTACGGCGGCTTGCTGCGCGAGCAGCACGGTGGGCAGCAGACCCAACGCCGCGGCCAGTCCGACGCGACGGCGCATGAGAGGACGAAACATCAACATGACTCCCTTTTGTATGGCTTTTGAAAGTCAAATGTTAATGTCTCTCTTTTCGAGAATGGTTATTGTTACCTTTTATTTTGCCAAGAAACCACACATTCCCGACCCGGCAACGGGGCGGCGCTCGCGCCGCCCGCCCTGCTGTGCTAAGCCCGTGTGGCGCGCAATTGCACGGCTTGCGCCCAGCGCCGCGCCACCGACGGCGAGGTCGCGCAGGTCGCGGACTCGGTCACGACCCGCACCGCCCGCTCCAGCAGTTGAATATCGGCCTCGTGCTGGCGCGCCACATGCGGATCCTCGAAGAAAATCACGCGTTGGCACTGATGTTCCAGCACCAATTCGGCGATCTGGGCATCGCCGCCCAGCGGCCCGCTCAGGTAGCGATGCACCCACGGCGTATCCTTGGGCCAGCCCCGCGACCACGCCAGATCGTTCAAGCGGCCACCGGTCGTGCCGGTCGCCACGCGCCGCGCAAACTGCGACAGCACGTCGAAGTGCTCGCTGGCAAACGCCACCATCTCGTCCTTGAGCGCATCGTGGGCGATCAGCGCCAAGGTCTGCCCGGTGTAGTTGAACAAGCGCGATGCCGACACGTCGGGCGCCAGCCCCGCGTGGATGCGCTCGACCTCCATCCACTCGATGGCCCCGGCCAGCGTCGAAATGAACGGCCGGCCATGCGTGATGCACTGGCGCTTGAGCGCCAGCGCCTCGGGAAAGATCGACGAGGGATCGACCGGATCGATCAGGTAGATCGCGCCATCGAACGGCGCCTGCCCATCACGGCCCTCGGTCACGCGCGCCACCAGCTTCATCAGCCCGCCCTCGCGGCCATAGGGATAGCGGATCAGGCCGCTGTAGCCCTGCAACATGCCTTCGCGGACGATCGCGTCATGCGTGCGGCCCACGGTGTGCAGTTGCACCCCCAGTTCGCGAATGGTGGACGAACAGGCCCGCAGCCACGTGAACAAGGCGGCATCGGGCGTTTCATGGTGCAGTCGGTTGGCGGCCAGGCCAAAGCGCAGGGGGGCAGCGGGCATCGGTAGACTCGGGCGGTAAGAACAAAAGAGAGCCTTGATGATACCCCGCTGCCGGCGCGCCAATGCAAAAACGCTCCCCGGGGGGAGCGTCTGCCAGGCGGTTCAGTCCGCTTCGTCGATCCAGGCCATCTGAATGGCCTCCAGGATCTTCTCGCCGCTACGGTCGGGATCATCGCTGAAGCCGGGCAAGGCCAGCACCCATTCGCGCAGTTGGGTAAAGCGCAGCGTCTTGGGATCGACGTCCGGATGGGCGTCCACCAGCGCTTCAGCGATCTGGTAAGTATCGGTCCACTTCATCAATGGCCCTCTTTCGCGTGGTTGATGGTGTACTTGGGAATCTCGACCGTCAGGTCGGCATCCGTCACCAAGGCCTGGCACGACAGACGCGACGTCGGCGTCAGCCCCCAGGCCTTGTCCAGCAGATCCTCTTCGTCATCGGTCGCGTCTTCCAGCGATGCATACCCCTGCTTGACCACCACGTGACAGGTCGTGCAGGCGCACGACAGTTCGCAGGCATGCTCGATGTCGATGTGGTTGTCCAGCAGCACGCGGCAGATCGACACGCCCTTGGGCGCGTCTTCGATCACGGCGCCTTCGGGGCAGTAATCGGGATGAGGCAGTACAGTCAGTTTCGGCATAGCTTTTTATCAGGCAATTTCGTCAAGTTTGCGGCCGGCCAGCGCGGCGCGGATGCTGCGGTCCATGCGGCGGGCGGCAAAATCATCGGTCGCGGCCGCCAGGGCCTCGGTCGCGGCCTTCACCGTGTCCACGTCCTGAGCGTCCTGCGCCGCAATCGCGCCTTGCAGGCACTCGTCCACCCGCTTGCGCTCGTCGGCATCGAGCAGGTCGCCATCGGCCGCCAGCGCTGCCTGCACCGACTCCACCAATTGGCGCGCATCGACCTGTTGCTCGCGCAGCATACGGGCGCGGGCATCGGTATCAGCCTGCGCCACGCTGTCGGCCAGCATTTTCGCGACCTCGTCGTCCGTCAGGCCGTAAGACGGCTTGACCGTCACCGCGGCCTCGACACCCTTGCTCTGTTCGCGCGCCGTAACGCTGAGCAGACCGTCCGCATCCACCTGGAAGGTCACCCGGATGCGCGCGGCGCCAGCCACCATCGGCGGAATGCCGCGCAGCTCGAAGCGAGCCAGCGACCGGCAATCCGACACCAGGTCACGTTCGCCCTGCAGCACATGGATGCTCATGGCCGTCTGGCCATCCTTGAACGTCGTGAATTCCTGCGCCCGCGCCACCGGAATGGTGCTGTTGCGGGGAATCACGCGCTCGACCAGCCCCCCCATGGTCTCCAGGCCCAGCGACAGCGGAATCACGTCCAGCAGCAGCCAGTCCTCGCCCGGCGCGCGGTTGCCTGCCAGCAGATTCGCCTGCAGGGCCGCGCCCAGCGCCACCACCTGATCCGGGTCCAGATCGGTCAACGGCGTCGTGCCGAACATCTCGCCCACCGCCGCACGCACCACCGGCATGCGCGTCGCGCCGCCCACCATCACCACGCCGCGCACTTGTGCCGGCGTAAGCTCGGCATCGCGCAGCGCGCGTTGCGCGCAGTCCAGCGTGCGTTGCACCAGCGGCTGCGCCAACGCTTCAAATTCCTTACGGGTCAGCACGTGATCGATCGCCTGGCCGCTGGCCAGGTTCCATTGCAAGCGGGCTTCCTGCGCATCGGACAACGCCTCGCGCGCCGCGCGCGCCGCCATCAGCAGGCCGCGCCGGTCGGTGTGCGTCGGTTCGTCCGCACCCACCGCCTTCATCACGTGATCGACGATCAAGGAATCGAAATCGTCGCCGCCCAGCGCGGTATCGCCGCCCGTCGAAATCACTTCGAACACGCCCTGCGTCAGGCGCAGAATCGAGATATCGAACGTTCCGCCGCCCAGGTCATACACCGCGTACACGCCTTCGGCCGCGTTATCCAGGCCATAAGCGATCGCTGCCGCGGTGGGCTCATTCAGCAGGCGCAACACATTCAGGCCCGCCAGACGTGCCGCGTCGCGGGTCGCCTGGCGCTGTGCGTCATCGAAATACGCGGGCACCGTAATCACCGCGCCCACCAGGTCATCACCCAACACATCTTCGGCGCGTTGGCGCAGCACGGCCAGGATCTGGGCCGACACTTCAACCGGGCTCAAGTCGCCCTGGGCGGTGCGAATGCGCACCATGCCGGGCGCATCGACAAATTCGTAAGGCGCGCGCGTGGCGCGGGCCTCTTCCAGCGACCGGCCCATGAAGCGCTTGACCGACACCACCGTGTTCAACGGGTCTTCGGCCTGCTGGGCCAGGGGCTCGCGGCCCGTGGTAACCCGGCCCCCCGGGTAATAGCGCACCGCCGAAGGCAGCAGCACATGGCCCTGCGCATCGGGCAGGACCTCGGCAACGCTGCTGCGCACCGCGGCGACCAGGGAATTGGTAGTGCCCAAATCGATCCCCACCGCCAGCTTGCGCTGGTGCGGCGCGGGCGATTCACCGGGCTCGGATATCTGCAATAAGGCCATGATTCTATTTTTCTGCTCAGTAGGCGGCAAAACCTGGACACCCGGTGGCCAGGCCGTCTCGGGCCGCTCGAACTACGGGTGGGCGTGCGCCAGCTCTTGCGCCAGCTTCTCCACGAACATCCACTCCCGCACCTTGAGGCCCGCCGCGGCGTAATCGCGCTGTTCGTCCAGCAACCGCGTCAGCGTGGCGCGCATCTGCACGCGCGCCTCCTGCAACTCGGCCTGCAGCGTCGCCAGGGCGGCGGCGTCTTCACGCGCGTCGTCCAGCATTTCGTGCCAGGTCATTTGCTGCATCAGGAAGGCCGTGTCCATGGACGTGTTGCTCTCGGTCTGCAAATCCACGCCGGCCTGCTCGCACAGGTAGCGAGCCCGCAGCAACGGATCACGCAACTGGCGATAGGCCTCGTTGGCGCGCGCCGCCCACTGCATGGCCACGCGGCGTTCCGCGGGGCTGGCCGTGGCGTAGCGATCCGGGTGCACCTGCGCGGCGACGGCGCGCCATGCCGATTCCAGCGCTTGCGCGTCCAGGTCGAAGCGTGCCGGCAAGCCAAACAAGCTGAAGTGGTCGTCTCCAGCCAAGACTTACACCGTGAACGACTCGCCGCAGCCGCAGGTCGCCTTTTCGTTGGGGTTGCGGAACTTGAAGCCTTCGTTCAGGCCTTCGCGGGCATAGTCCAGCTCGGTGCCATCCAGGTAGGCCAGGCTCTTGGGATCGACAAAGACCTTCACGCCGAAGCTCTCGAACACCTGGTCTTCGGGCGCCACGTCGTCCACGTACTCCAGCTTGTAGGCCATGCCGGAGCAGCCCGTCGTCCTAACGCCGAGCCGCAAGCCAATACCCTTTCCGCGCTTTTGCAAGTAGCGGCCGATGTGGGTGGCAGCCTGTTGGGTCAGGGTAACGGACATGTCAGTTCGCCACAGCTTCGGCCGGGACCGAATGCTTTTCCTTGTAGTTCTGCACGGCGGCCTTGATCGCGTCTTCGGCCAGAATCGAGCAATGCACCTTCACGGGCGGCAGGGCCAGTTCTTCGGCAATCTGCGTGTTGCGGATGTTCATCGCTTCGTCCAGCGTCTTGCCCTTGACCCATTCGGTCACCAGCGAGCTCGAGGCGATGGCCGAGCCACAGCCGTAGGTCTTGAAGCGTGCGTCTTCGATGACGCCGGCTTCGTTGACCTTGATCTGCAGTTTCATGACGTCGCCACAGGCGGGCGCGCCGACCATGCCGGTGCCCACCGAGTCGTCCGACTTGTCGAACGAACCGACGTTGCGCGGGTTTTCGTAGTGATCCAGGACTTTGGTGCTGTAAGACATATCAGTTCTCCACGTATTTCTTGGCGGGCGCTCAGTGCGCAGCCCACTGCACGGTATTCAGGTCGATGCCTTCCTTGGCCATTTCCCACAGCGGCGACATATCGCGCAGCTTGCCGACCCGGCTCTTGAGCAATTCGATGGCGTAGTCCACTTCCTTTTCGGTCGTGAAGCGGCCCAGCGTGAAACGGATCGAGCTGTGTGCCAGCTCGTCGTTGCGGCCCAGGGCACGCAGCACGTAGGACGGCTCCAGGCTGGCCGAGGTGCAGGCCGAACCGCTGGACACGGCCAGTTCCTTGATCGCCATGATCAGGGACTCGCCTTCCACATAGTTGAAGCTGACGTTCAGATTGTGCGGCACGCGCTGATCCATGTCGCCGTTGAGGTAGACCTCTTCGATCTGCGACAGGCCGGCCCAGAGGCGGTCGCGCAGCATGCGGATGCGCTCGTTTTCGGTACCCATTTCTTCGCGCGCCAGGCGGAAAGCTTCGCCCATGCCGACGATCTGGTGCGTGGCCAGCGTGCCCGAACGGAAACCACGTTCATGGCCGCCGCCGTGCATTTGCGCCTCGATGCGCACGCGCGGCTTGCGACGCACATACAGCGCGCCGATGCCCTTCGGGCCGTACGTCTTGTGAGCCGAGAACGACATCAGGTCGACCTTCAGCTTCTGCAGGTCGATCTCGACCTTGCCGGTCGCCTGCGCGGCGTCCACATGGAAGATGATGCCCTTCTCGCGGCAGATCTCGCCCAGGGTTTCGATGTCCTGGATGACGCCGATTTCGTTGTTCACCATCATCACCGACACCAGCACGGTGTCGGGACGCAGCGCCGCCTTGAAGACGTCCAGATCGATCAGGCCATTGTCCTTGACGTTCAGATAGGTCACTTCAAAACCCTGGCGCTCCAGTTCGCGACAGGTGTCCAGCACGGCCTTGTGCTCGGTCTTGACGGTAATGATGTGTTTGCCGCGTTCCGCGTAGAAATTCGCAGCGCCCTTGATCGCCAGGTTGTCCGATTCGGTGGCGCCGGAAGTCCAGACGATTTCGCGCGGATCGGCGTTCACCAGTTTGGCGACTTCTTCACGGGCGCGCTCGACGGCGTCCTCGGATTCCCAGCCAAAGGCATGGCTGCGGGAGGCAGGGTTGCCAAAATTCTCGTACAGCCAGGGCACCATCTTGTCGACGACGCGCGGGTCGACGGGTGTCGTGGCCGAATAGTCCAGATAAATCGGGCGGGTGGTCATATCTACAACTCCTGATGCTGCTTATACGGTGGCATTGGCCGCGACGGTGGTGGTCGGGGAATTGGCGGCGGCATTGGCGCCCCCTACCCGATTCACGCGCACCGCGCACGCCTGCGCTTGATTGTTGGCTTCCTGCAGTTGGCGCACACGCTGCTGATCAACCAGATCTTGCAGCGACACCGAATCCAGGTAATCCACCATCTTGCGATTCAACGTTGCCCAGAGTTCGTGCGTCATGCACTTGCCCGGCTTGCCATCGTTGCCACTCGTACAGTCCCGCTTACCGCCGCAGCTGGTCGCGTCCAGCGGCTCGTCGACGGCGAAGATGATGTCGGCCACGGTCACATTGCGCGCCAGGCGGGCAAGCGAGTAGCCGCCGCCCGGGCCGCGCACGCTGTCCACGAGTTCGTGGCGCCGCAGTTTCCCGAACAACTGTTCCAGGTACGAAAGCGAAATATTCTGACGCTGGCTGATGGCCGCAAGAGTGACCGGGCCGCTATGCTGCCGCATAGCCAGATCGATCATGGCAGTCACGGCGAAACGCCCTTTGGTAGTTAGCCGCATGGTGGGTTCCCTGTGATTCGGCAATGGCAGCCGGCGAATCCGACAGCCAATACCCGAGTAATTGGCTCAAGTATAGCAAATTCCCGACTAATTTGGTATGGCTCCCGGCTAGAAAAAACCGCGCAGTTGCGCGGTTTTTTTTCACTACCAAATTGCCTGTGGCCGCCCTCAAGCGGCCTGACACACCAGGGGATCAGGCCGCCTGGTACTGGGTAGCGCGCTTACGGACCAATTCGAGCACACCCTGACAGGCGTCTTCGAGATAGTCGAGAACCTTGCCGAAGCCGTCGGCGCCGCCGTAATACGGATCGGGCACGGTGGCTTCTTCGAACTCGTTGGCAAAGCGCATCAGCAGCATCAACTTGTGCTGGTACGCCTTGGGGCATTGCTGCTGCATGGCAGACAGGTTGTCCCAGTCCATTGCGAGGATAAGATCAAAGTCGCGGAAATCTTCCGCGGTGACCTGACGCGCCTCGCAGTGCGTGATCTCGTAGCCGCGCTTACGCGCTGCGGCCTGCGCCCGGGCATCAGGCGCCTCGCCGATGTGAAACGCGTGCGTGCCCGCGGAGTCGATGCGAACGACATCGCCCAAACCCGCGTCGTTCACCAAATGGCGAAACACGCCCTCTGCGCTCGGCGAGCGACAGATATTGCCCATGCAAACGAAAAGTACCTTGGTCATCATGGGAGTAAGTGTGCGGGAAAACCCGAGATAAGGCAAGCTTTTTTTGTGCCCGCGCCCAGGATGACGTGCAAATCAAAACACTTAAATATTACCTATAAATCAAATAGTTATGGACTAAATTTAAGGCACATTGAAACATCTGCAGGGCGGCCTTTGCTCGAATAATGCACGCAGAATTGCAACGGCGCGCCTCCAACCGCTATTCAGCAGTCTGTCAGCGTGCAGACACATTCAGATACTTGGCGCCGCTTAAACAGCGCCGTCCAGCAGCACCCGTTGCTTCAATGCCGTCAGGGCATCGCGGGCGGCTGCCGCCTGCTCGAACTCCAGGTTGCGGGCGTGGTCCATCATGAGCTTTTCCAGGCGCTTGAATTCGCGAGCCAAGGCTTTTTCGTCCTTCAGGAATTCCGGGGGCACCGCCGCCTCCAGCGCGTCGTGCTGCACCGGCGCCACGATACCGTCGATCAGTTCGCGCACGGCCTTGTGCACCCCCCGCGCGGTAATGCCATGATCGAGGTTGAACTGCAGCTGCTTGGTGCGGCGCCGGCTGGTTTCTTCCATGGCGCGCTGCATCGAATCCGTAATGCGGTCGGCGTAGAGGATGGCGTGGCCGTTCAGGTTGCGCGCCGCCCGTCCGATTGTCTGGATCAGGCTGCGCTCGGACCGCAGGAAGCCTTCCTTGTCGGCATCCAGGATCGCGACCAGGGAAACCTCAGGAATATCCAGGCCTTCGCGCAGCAGGTTGATCCCCACCAGCACGTCGAACGTGCCCAGGCGCAGGTCGCGGATGATCTCGACCCGTTCCACCGTATCGATATCCGAGTGCAGGTAACGCACCCGCACCCCATGCTCGGCCAGGAAGTCGGTCAGGTCCTCGGCCATCCGCTTGGTCAGGGTGGTGACCAGCACCCGCTCGCCCTGCTCCACGCGCACCTTGATCTGGCCCAGCAGGTCGTCCACCTGCGTGCGGGCCGGCAGCACTTCGACGATCGGGTCGACCAGCCCGGTCGGACGCACCACCTGCTCGACCACGTTGTCGGTGTGCTCTTTTTCGTAGGCTGCCGGCGTGGCCGACACGAATACGCACTGACGCATCCGCGCCTCGAATTCCTCCAGTTTGAGCGGCCGGTTATCCAGCGCCGACGGCAGGCGGAAGCCGTACTGCACCAGCGTTTCCTTGCGCGAACGGTCGCCGCGGTACATGGCGCTGAGCTGGCCGATGGTGACGTGGCTTTCGTCGATGAACATCAGCGCATCGGACGGCAGATAGTCGATCAGCGTGGGAGGAGGATCGCCCGGCGCAGCCCCCGACAGATGGCGCGAGTAGTTTTCGATGCCCTTGCAGAACCCCAGCTCCTGCAGCATTTCCAGGTCGAAGCGGGTGCGCTGCTCCAGGCGCTGCGCCTCGACCAGATGACCATCGTCGACGAAACGCTTGACCCGCTCGCGCAGCTCTTCCTTGATGGTCTCGATGGCGCGCACCACGGTATCGCGCGGCGTCACATAGTGCGAACCCGGATAGACCGTGAAACGCGGCAGCTTCTGGCGGATACGGCCGGTCAGCGGGTCGAACAGCTCCAGGCTTTCGATCTCGTCGTCGAACAAGGTCAGCCGCAACGCCAGCTCGGCGCTTTCCGCCGGGAAGATGTCGATCGTTTCGCCGCGTACGCGGAATACCCCGCGTGTGAATTCGGCGTCATTGCGGGTGTATTGCATGGCCACCAGGCGCGCCAGGATCTCGCGCCGCGAAATCTGGTCGCCGGCGCGCAGGATCAGCACCATGGCGTGATAGTCGCCCGGATTGCCGATACCGTAGATGCACGACACCGTGCCCACGATGATCGTGTCGCGCCGTTCCAGCAGGCTCTTGGTGGCCGACAGGCGCATCTGCTCGATGTGCTCATTGATGGACGAATCCTTTTCAATGAACAGGTCGCGCGTGGGCACATAGGCTTCGGGCTGGTAGTAGTCGTAGTACGAAACGAAATACTCGATCGCGTTCTTCGGGAAGAACTCGCGCATTTCCGCGTACAACTGCGCCGCCAGCGTTTTATTGGGGGCCAGTACCAGCGCCGGCCGCCCGAGCTGGGCAATGACGTTGGCCATGGTGTAGGTCTTGCCCGATCCAGTCACCCCCAGCAGGGTCTGGAACATCAGGCCATCCTGCACGCCCTGGATCAGCCCCTCGATCGCCGCGGGCTGGTCGCCGGCGGGCGGATACGGCTGATACAAGTGGAACGGGCTGCCCGGGAAATCCACATACCCGGCACCCGCCGGGCCCGCGCCGGGCACGGCGGAAACGGGGGCATCGCCAACCGTGTCATTCACGACGGCGGAGACCGCCCTGCCCGCCGCAATCGGGTCTATAGCGCTCTTAGGCATGCTAGACTGTTCCCAGGGTAAACCCCCCATTATCCACAGCACTTCCCACTGCGTCCACTCACTCTCAGCAGAGTCTCATGAGCACCCTTTTCGATTCCGTCGAACTCGCGCCGCGCGACCCCATCCTTGGTCTGAACGAACAATACAACGCGGATACCCGCCCCGGTAAAGTGAACCTGGGCGTGGGCGTGTACTACGACGATCAAGGCCGGATTCCCCTGCTGGGCGCGGTGCGCAAGGCTGAAATTGCCCGCATCGAGGCCGCCGCCGCTCGCGGCTACCTGCCGATCGAAGGCATCGCCGGCTACAACCAAGGCGCTCAAGCCCTGCTGATCGGCAAGGACTCCCCCCTGGCCGCCGCCGGCCGCGTCCTGACCACCCAGGCCCTGGGCGGCACCGGCGCGCTCAAGATCGGCGCCGACTTCCTGCGCCAGTTGCTGCCGACCTCCAAGGTCCTGATCAGCGACCCCAGCTGGGAAAACCATCGCGCACTGTTCGAACGCGCCGGCTTCGAAGTCGGCACCTACGCCTACTACGACGCCGCCACCCGCGGCCTGAACTTCGAAGGCATGCTGGCCGCCCTGAAGGCTGCGCCGGCCCAGACCGTCGTCGTGCTGCACGCCTGCTGCCACAACCCCACGGGCGTGGACCCCACTTTCGAACAATGGCAGCAGATCGCCGCCGTCGTGAAGGCGAACCGCCTGGTCCCGTTCCTGGACATCGCCTACCAAGGTTTCGGCGAAGGCCTCAAGGAAGACGCCGCTGTCGTGCGCCTGTTCGCCGATCTGGACATGACCATGTTCATCAGTTCGTCGTTCTCCAAGTCGTTCTCGCTGTACGGCGAACGTGTCGGCGCCCTGACCGTCGTGGCCGGCAGCAAGGATGAGGCCACCCGCGTCCTGAGCCAGCTCAAGCGCGTCATCCGCACCAACTATTCCAACCCGCCCACCCACGGCGGCACGATCGTCTCGACGGTGCTCAACACGCCCGAACTGTTCTCCATGTGGGAACAGGAACTGGCCGGCATGCGAGACCGCATCCGCCTGATGCGCAAGCAACTGGTCGAGAAGATCAAGGAACATGGCGGCAAGCAGGACTTCAGCTTCGTGCTGCAGCAGCGCGGCATGTTCTCGTACTCGGGCCTGACCTCGGCCCAGGTGGATCGCCTGCGCGAAGAGCACGGTGTCTACGCTGTCTCCAGCGGCCGCATCTGCGTCGCTGCGCTGAACAGCGGCAACATCGACCAGGTTGCCAAGGGCATCGCCGCGGTGCTGTAACGTGCCCGCCTGTCTGCGCCTGCCAAACGGGACCTTCGGGTCCCGTTTTTATTGCGCGCTTGCCGGCGCCACGGATGCCCGCTTGCTTTTTTGCGTTATGTCCCCCAGAATGCTGCTGTATATATGTACAGTCCGACTCCAAACGGATCATCGCCATGGCCAGCAAACTCACTGATCGTCAACAGCAAATCCTGGACCTCATCCGGCAAACCGTCGCGCGCACCGGCTTTCCGCCCACTCGCGCCGAAATTGCCCTGGCCCTGGGATTCCGCTCGCCCAATGCGGCCGAAGACCATCTCAAGGCACTGGCCCGCAAAGGTGCCATCGAACTCACCGCAGGTGCGTCGCGCGGCATCCGCCTGAAAGACGCCACGCCCGCCTCCACACAAGCGGCGCTGCCCTTGCCGGGCCTGGCGCAACTGCTGCTGCCGTTAGTGGGCCGCGTGGCAGCCGGTAGCCCGATCCTGGCCGCGGAACACGTCGAGCGCGAGATCGGCGTGGATTCCAGCCTGTTTGCCCAAGCTCCCGACTACCTGCTCAAGGTGCGCGGCATGAGCATGCGCGACGCCGGCATCCTCGAAGGCGACCTGCTGGCCGTCAAGAAGGCCTCGGAAGCCCGCAATGGTCAGATCGTGGTGGCCCGCCTGGGCGACGATGTCACGGTCAAGCGCCTGCAGCGCCAGAATGGCCGCATCGAACTCCTGCCGGAAAACCCCGACTTCGACCCCATCATCGTCGAAGCCGACCAGGAATTCGCCCTGGAAGGCATTGCGGTGGGACTGATCCGCACCCACGCGCTGCACTAGGCTTGGCTGCCGTGGGCAGCCGCTCCCCTGCCCCGCCAAAAAAGAAACCCCGCTCGTGCGGGGTTTCTTGTTGAAGGCGTTGCGAGCAACGCCTTCAGGCGCTTGCGCCGACCTTAGTGCTTGAGCACCGGGTCCGTCGAGCCCGGTTCGGCCGGCTTGGCGACCAGAGGTTCCTTGACCGCTTCGTCTTCAGCCAGCGGCTCGGGCAGGCGTTCCAGCGCCAGTTCCAGCACCTTGTCGATCCAGCGGACGGGCACGATCTCGAGATGGTTCTTGACGTTGTCCGGAATCTCCGCCAGATCCTTGACGTTTTCTTCCGGAATCAAGACCGTCTTGATGCCCCCCCGGTGAGCGGCCAACAGCTTTTCCTTCAGGCCGCCGATCGGCAGGACTTCGCCACGCAGCGTGATTTCGCCGGTCATGGCGACATCGGCGCGCACCGGAATGCGCGACAGTGCCGAGACCATGGCCGTGGTGATCGCGATACCCGCAGACGGACCGTCCTTGGGCGTCGCACCTTCCGGCACGTGCACGTGCATGTCGTGCTTCTCGAAGACGCTGTCGGCAAAGCCCAGGCGGCGGGCACGCGAGCGCACCACCGTACGAGCAGCCTCGACCGATTCCTTCATCACGTCGCCAAGCGAACCGGTGCGTTGGATCACGCCCTTGCCGGGCATGTCCGCCACTTCGATCGTGAGCAGATCGCCACCGACTTCCGTCCAGGCCAGGCCGGTCACTTGGCCGATCTGGTTTTCCTTTTCAGCCATGCCGAAGGTGTAGCGGCGCACGCCGAGGTAGTCACTGAGATTGTCGCCCGTGACGTTGACCGGCTTGACCTCGAGGGTCTTGCCCTCGGCCTTGGCGCGATCGGTCTGGGTCAGCAATTGCTTGATGACCTTGCGGCAGATCTTGCCCACTTCGCGTTCAAGCGCACGCACGCCGGCTTCCCGGGTGTAGTAGCGCACGATGTCGCGCAACGCGCTGTCGTCCACGGTCAGTTCGGTATCCTTCACGCCGTTGTTCTTCATCAGCTTGGGCAGCAGATGGTCGCGAGCGATGTGGATCTTTTCTTCCTCGGTGTAACCCGACAGACGGATCACTTCCATGCGGTCCAGCAGCGCCGGCGGAATGTTCAGCGTGTTGCTGGTTGCCACGAACATGACGTCCGACAGATCGAAGTCGACTTCGATGTAGTGGTCCTGGAACGTGTGGTTCTGTTCCGGATCCAGCACCTCGAGCAGGGCCGACGAGGGATCACCGCGGAAATCCATGCCCAGCTTGTCGATTTCGTCGAGCAGGAACAGGGGATTGCGCACGCCGACCTTCGACATGTTCTGGACGATCTTGCCCGGCATCGAACCGATGTACGTACGGCGGTGGCCGCGGATCTCGGCTTCGTCGCGTACGCCGCCCAGGGCCATGCGCACGAACTTGCGGTTCGTGGCCTTGGCGATGGACTGACCCAGCGAGGTCTTGCCCACGCCCGGAGGACCGACCAGGCACAGAATCGGCGCCTTGACCTTGTCCACGCGCTGTTGCACGGCAAGATATTCAAGAATGCGTTCCTTCACCTTTTCCAGGCCGTAGTGGTCGTTGTCCAGTACGGTTTCGGCGTTGGCGATGGAATTGTTGATCTTGCTCTTCTTTCTCCAGGGGAGATTGATGAGCGTGTCGATGTAGTTGCGCACCACGGTGGCCTCGGCCGACATGGGCGACATCAGCTTGAGCTTCTTGAGCTCGGCATCGGCCTTTTTACGCGCCTCTTTGGGCATGTGGGCAGCGATGATCTTCTTTTCGAGCTCTTCGATGTCCGCGCCTTCTTCGCCTTCGCCCAACTCTTTCTGAATGGCCTTGACCTGCTCATTCAGGTAGTAGTCGCGCTGGCTCTTTTCCATCTGCTTCTTCACGCGGCCGCGGATCCGCTTTTCGACCTGAAGGATGTCGATTTCGGTTTCCAGCTGCGTGAGCAAGCCTTCGAGGCGCTCGGAGGTGCCGACGATTTCAAGCATCTTCTGCTTTTGCTCGAGCTTGAGCGGAAGATGCGCGGCGATCGTGTCGGCCAGGCGGCCGGCGTCGTCGATGCCGGCGAGCGAGGTCAGGATCTCCGGAGGGATCTTCTTGTTCAGCTTTACGTATTGCTCGAACTGGGCGACGATCGCGCGGCGCAGGGCCTCGGTCTCGGAGCCTTGAACGGCGTCCGGCTCGATCGGGGTGACCTGGCAGGTGAAGTGCGAATCGGCGTCTTCGATGCTGTTGATGCGGGCGCGCTGGGTGCCTTCGACCAGCACCTTGACGGTGCCGTCGGGCAGCTTGAGCATCTGCAGGATGCCGGCAACGCAGCCGATCTCGTAAACGTCTTCGGGAGTGGGATCATCCTTGCCGGCGGACTTTTGGGCCACCAGCATGATGCTCTTGCCCGCTTCCATCGCAACCTCGAGCGCGCGAATCGAGCGCGGGCGGCCGACGAACAGCGGGATGACCATGTGCGGGAACACCACGACATCGCGCAGTGGCAGCAGGGGAAGGTCGATCGGGTCGGAAGGCAGGGTCTGGCTGGCAGACATAGGAGGTTCCTCGGTATGACTCGGCGTATCGGGGACAGGATGCCCGGGTATACCCCGGCATCTTCGTCAGTTACGTCTGTTATGGGAACAATAGCCGAAAATTCAAGATCCCGGCTGCCGGATAAACAAAACGGCAAAAAAAACAGTAGCCGGTATCCCTTGTTTTCTTGGACACCCCCCAGGGACATCCGTTCAACGGTTGGCCCCGAGGTAAAAAAACCCGTTACGAGAACGGGTTTTTCTGAAATAACCGTCAGGCCGCGGCGTCGCGGACTTCTCCGCGCTCGGGCTTTTCGGTAGCGCTTTCTTCGTCGGCGTAGATCAGCAAGGGCTTGCCCTCGCCTTCGATCGCGCCTTCATCCAGCACCACGCGCTTGACGTTGCCTTGCGACGGCAGGTCATACATCGTGTCGAGCAGCGCCTGCTCGATGATGGAACGCAGGCCGCGGGCCCCCGTCTTGCGCTTGAGTGCCTTGCGGGCGATCGCCTTCAGGGCCGCGGGGCGCACGTCCAACTCGGCGCCTTCCATGGCGAACAGCTTCTGGAATTGCTTGAGCAGCGCGTTCTTGGGCTCGGTCAGGATCTGGACCAGCGCGGCTTCGTCGAGCTCGTCCAGCGTCGCGACCACAGGCAGACGGCCGACCAGTTCCGGAATCAGACCGAACTTGATCAGATCTTCGGGTTCGACCTCGGAGAACAGCTCGCCCACGCCGCGCTCAGACTTGGCACGCACGGAGGCAGAGAAGCCGATGCCGGACTTTTCGGTACGGTCGCGAATGACCTTTTCCAGCCCGTCGAAGGCGCCGCCCACGATGAACAGAATGTTGGTCGTGTCGACCTGGACGAAGTCCTGGTTGGGATGCTTGCGCCCGCCTTGCGGGGGTACTGAAGCCACCGTGCCTTCGATCAGCTTGAGCAAGGCCTGTTGCACGCCCTCGCCCGACACGTCGCGGGTAATGGACGGGTTATCGGACTTGCGGGAAATCTTGTCGATTTCGTCGATGTAGATAATGGCGCGCTGCGCCTTCTCGACTTCGTAGTTGCAGTTCTGCAGCAACTTCTGAATGATGTTTTCGACGTCTTCACCCACGTAACCGGCTTCGGTCAGCGTAGTGGCGTCAGCCATGACGAACGGCACGTTCAGCATGCGAGCCAGCGTCTGCGCCAGCAGCGTCTTGCCCGACCCGGTGGGGCCGATCAGCATGATGTTGCTCTTGGACAACTCGACTTCGTCGCCCTTGATTTCGCCGTGGCGAATGCGCTTGTAATGGTTGTAGACGGCCACCGCCAGCATGCGCTTGGGCGAGGTTTGCCCAATGACGTACTGGTCGAGGAACGTCTTGATTTCAGCCGGAGTGGGCAGTTCGGAACGAATCGCCGCGCGCGCAGTCGCCTGCGCTTCTTCGCGGATGATGTCGTTGCACAAGTCTATGCATTCATCGCAGATGAATACCGACGGACCCGCGATCAGCTTGCGGACTTCGTGCTGGCTTTTATTGCAAAACGAGCAATGCAGCACTTTTGCGTCTGCCGATCCCTTTTTTTCAGGCATATGTAGTCGTATCTCAGGTAAAGAAGCGCCGGACCGGGTAAACGGGCCGGCGCCTGCGCTTACTCAAACGTGGCGGCAGCGGGTCGGACTCAACCGGAAAGTCAGCCTTCCGAACGGGAGGTCATTACCTTGTCCACCAGTCCATACGATACCGCATCTTCGGCGGACATGAAGTTGTCACGTTCCGTGTCCAGGCCGATACGCTCGATCGATTGGCCGGTGTTGTCGGCCAGGATGCGATTGAGGCGTTCGCGCAGGTCCAGGATCTCGCGAGCCTGGATCTGGATATCGGAAGCCTGCCCTTGGGCGCCGCCCGAGGGCTGGTGAATCATGATGCGCGAGTTGGGCAACGTGAAACGCTTGCCCTTCTTGCCAGCCGCCAGCAGGAAGGCGCCCATGCTGGCCGCCAGGCCGGTGCACAGGGTCGACACGTCCGGCTTGATGAACTGCATGGTGTCGTAGATGGCCATGCCCGCGTACACCGACCCGCCAGGCGAGTTGATGTACAGGGAAATGTCCTTGTCAGGATTCTCCGATTCCAGGAACAGCAACTGCGCCACGACCAGATTGGCCGTAGCGTCGTTGACCGGACCCACCAGGAAGATGAGCCGCTCGCGGAGCAGACGCGAATAGATGTCGTAGGCGCGTTCGCCGCGCCCAGACTGCTCGATCACCATGGGAATGTAGCCCAGGCCGGTGGGGGTCACCGACGACCCGCCATTCATTGCCGCATAGAAATCGGTGAATCTCTGCATAGTGTTACGCCATCCCCATCAACTGATCGAAAGGCACCTTTTCTTCGGTGACCTTGGCCTTTTCCAGCACGTGCGCGACAACGTTGTCTTCGAGCACGATAGCCTCGATTTCAGCACGACGCTGGCGGTCGGCCAGGTAATAGCTGACAACCTGAGCGGGTTGTTCGTAGTTTTCCGCGAATTCTTCGATGCGGGCACGAACTTGTTCCGGCTTGGCTTGCAGCTGGGCTTGCTTGACCAGTTCGGACACCAGCAGGCCCAGGCGCACGCGGCGCTCGGACTCGGTCGAGAAGGCTTCGGCCGGGATCGGCACCGATTCGGCGTTGGGCACGCCACGCTGCTTGAGCTCTTCGCGAGCGGCGGCGATGCGGCTTTGCACGTCGTTGTCGACCAGGGCCTTCGGCACGTCGAACTTACCGGCTTCGACCAGTGCGTCCATCACACTGGACTTGGTACGGCCTTGCGAGCGCACCTTGACTTCGCGCTCGATGTTGCTGCGGATGTCGGCCTTGAGCTTTTCGACGTCGCCTTCGGCCTGGCCGAGCGACTTGGCGAATTCAGCGTTCAGTTCGGGCAGGACGCCTTCAGCCACTTCCTTGACGGTAATGGTGAACTCGGCGGTCTTGCCGGCGACTTCCTTGCCTTGGTAGTCGTCAGGGAACTTCAGCGGGAAGACCTTGCTTTCGCCAGCCTTCAGGCCGCGGGCGGCTTCTTCGAATTCCGGCAGCATGCGGCCTTGGCCGAGCACAAACGGGAAGTCTTCGGCCTTGCCGCCTTCGAACGGCACGCCGTCGATGGTGCCGGCGAAGTCCAGCGTGACGCGGTCGCCGTCTTGCGAGGCGCGGCCTTCACGGGCTTCGAACGTGGCGCGCTGCTTGCGCAGGACGTCCAGGGTCTGCTGCACTTCGGCGTCGGTGACGGCGGTGTCAAAGCGGGTAACGGCCAGTGCCGACAGGTCGGGCACGACGACTTCCGGGTAGACCTCGAACGTGGCGGTGAACGCCAGCGTGTCGTCGGCGGCGCCTTCGGTCTTGGGTTCGAGGTTCGGGGCACCAGCGACGCGCAGCTTGGCGCCGTCGACGGCTTGTTCGAACGCACGGCCAACTTGGCTATTGATCACGTCGTAGCGGATGCTGGGGCCATGGCTGCGCTCGAGCATGGCGAGCGGCGCCTTGCCAGGACGGAAACCAGGCACCTTGGCGGTACGGGCCACGCGCTTCAATTGCGCCTGGACTTCCTTTTCGACGTCGGCCACCGAGACGGCCAGATCAACACGGCGCTCCAGGCCGGAGAGGGTTTCAACCACAGGCTGCATTAAAAGACCTATTTTCCGAGAGATAAGAGATGACGGGCGGATAAACGCGCCATTTTACCGGAAACTTCCGGAACCCTGACGCAAAGGGGTGCGAGCCCCCGGATAAGCCCGGATGCTCGCACCCCGTTTTCAACCCCTGAGGGAGGCTAACGCCCGCTGGGGCGCCTTATTTCGCCTTGGCGATGCGCTCTTCGATGTGTTGAGCGCGCTTGGCCGAAGACGGATGCGAACTCATCATATCGCTCTTGCCGCCATCAAGCTCAGCGAGCTTCTGGAACGCGGTCACCAGACCCTTCGTGTTGAGCTTCTTGGCCTGCAACTGGTCGAACGAATAATCGTCGGCGGCGCTCTCCTGCGACTGCGAGAATTGCGCATTGATGAACTTTTCGGTCACGTCGCCCAGCTGCGACGAATTCAGGGCTGCCACGGTGGCGCCGCCCGCGGCGCCGGCGGCGTCACGTGCAGCCGACACGGTGTAGGCGGTCTGCATGGCCTTCTTGCTGTGGCCCAGTGCCACGTGACCGATTTCATGGCCAACCACACCCAGCACTTCGTCGTCGGTCATCATGTCCATCAGGCCGCTGTAGACGCGGATGCAGCCGTTGGCCATGGCCCAGGCGTTGACGTCCTTGGTGATGTAGACCTTGTAGTTGGCCTTCTGGCCATTGACGGTGCCGCCCAGTTGCTTGGCAATCTTTTGCAGGCGAGCGTCATACTTGCTGCCCGGGGCAGCGATCTTTTCCTGGGCATCGCTTTGCGCGCAAGCCTTGTCGGACAAGGTCTTGATGTCGGCATCGCTCAGGGTGGCGGCCTGCACCACTTTGCTGCCTGCGCCCACCAGTCCCCCGATGTCGAGGGCATGCGACGCGGAATAAGGAGCAAGCGCAACGGCCAGCGCGGCAACGGTGTAGCGGATCTTCATGGAAAAAACTCCTCTTGACTGACTCTGTGCGAGTGAGGCCGCAATTCTATATACGCCAAAAGCTCGCAAACCGTTTCGCCACAGAGTTTCGCAAATGCGAATTTCGCTTACACAAATGGCGTGCAAATGCGTTCTTAGCATGGTAAGTACCGCAACTTGGCCATCGATTTGTCATAAAAAACAGAATCGCCGCAGCCTGGCGTTGATAGAATTGCCGCCGCACTTTTCGCACCCAACCTCGGCTCGCAACCACCCATGACCCCGAACACTCCTCCCCGCCTCGGGCTGCTGCCCAGCCTGATCTTCAGTTCACGCTGGCTGCAATTGCCGCTCTACCTGGGCTTGATCGTCGCCCAGGGCGTCTACGTGATGCTGTTCCTGAAGGAACTATGGCATCTGCTGACCCACGCCAACAGCTTCGGTGAAATGGAAATCATGCTGCTGGTGCTGGGCCTGATCGACGTCGTGATGATCTCGAACCTTTTGGTGATGGTGATCGTGGGCGGCTACGAAACCTTCGTGTCGCGTCTGCGCCTGCAAGGCCACCCGGACCAGCCGGAATGGCTCAGTCACGTCAACGCCAGCGTCCTGAAGGTCAAGCTGGCCATGGCCATCATCGGCATCTCGTCCATCCACCTGCTGCGCACCTTCATCGAGGCGGGCACGCTGGGAACCCCCGCCGCCCGCTTTTCCGAGGCTGGCGTGATGTGGCAGACCATCATCCACGCCCTGTTCATCCTCTCGGCGCTGGGCATCGCCCTGGTCGACAAACTGTCCACGCCGGCGCACGCCCCCAAGCACTGACGCCACCACGGCGGCCCGGAAAAGAAAAAGCCCCTGCACATTGCGTGCGGGGGCTTTTTATTGGAGCGGACGCTTGCCGGCCGCTACCGGGCGGAACTCAGGCCGCCACCTTGATGTTCTTGGCGCTAGGCCCCTTGGGGCCGGTACCAACCTCGAACGTGACGCGCTGGTTCTCCTGCAGCGACTTGTAGCCTTCGCTGCGGATTTCAGAGTAGTGAGCGAACAGATCTTTGCTGCCGTCGTCGGGCATGATGAAGCCATAACCCTTTTCGGCGTTGAACCACTTGACGATGCCGGTTGCCATGGAATTTCCTCGAACCTAAAAAGTGCGATTGCTCGCGGGGCGCCAGATCATCAAGGATGGGAGAGGAAGCAACCGCAGCACCACTGACGGCGACAAGTTAAACGCAGACCGCGTCTCTTGAAAATCTCGCTGAACCCAGTGTATTGGCGAACCCCGAAAAACGTCAAATATGTGGGCTTTTCAACCGGCCCGCTGCCTGTCGCACGGGGCAACGGGCGTCAATATTTTCAACTGGCCACGCGCCGATACAAGCGGATACTCTCGGCCGCAAGCGTCTGGCGGGGCTCAACCCGCGAAGCCCCCCGCATCCAGGGACACCTGTTCGGGCTGCGTGGTGTTGCGGCCCAAGGCAGCATTGCGATGCGGAAAGCGACCAAAGCGCTTGATGATGTCGCGGTGCAGGACCGCCCAACGCAACGAGTCGGGCCCCAAGGGCTCCATCAACGCCACGGCGCGGTTCTGGGCTGCCAGGTTCTCGGCATGTTCGAAAGGCAGATAGAAGAACTGGCGCATGGACGGGTCAACCGCCAGGTCGTGCCCCGCAGCGATGGCCCGTTCCGCGAAAACCAGCGCCAATGGGTCGGTCGCGAACATGTGGGCGGTACCGCGATAGGCATTGCGGGGATACTGGTCCAGCAGGATCATCAACGCCAGCGCGCCATCAGGGTCGTCCAGCCAATCGTCAAGCTGCCGCGCTGCCGCGGCGAGGTGGGCGGCCCCGCAGCGCTGGCGGAACCGTTCGTCGAAGGCGGCATCCTTGGTGAACCAGTACCGGGGTCCGGCATCGCGCCAGAAAGCCACCACGTCTTGCGGCTGCAGGGAAAGCGGTTCTTGGCCGGGAAGGGTCATGGAGATCGTCCTGTGTCGATTGCGCGCGGCGCGGGTGCCAGGCGGGATGCGGAAAACCGGGCAAGGATACCGCGAGCAGCCGCAATCTGGCGCCAGCGCCGCTGGCCGGCAGACCGACATGAGCGCGCCGGCGACGGATGCGAAAAGGCCTCCTTGCGGAGGCCTTGGATGCAAAAAAGCCCCCGAAGGGGCTTTTCCGAAAAGTCAGGACCTTACAGGACCTGAATCTTCGTGGCTTGCGGGCCCTTGGGGCCATTGGCCGTCACAAAGCTGACGCGCTGGTTCTCTTCCAGAGACTTGAAGCCCGAGCCCTGAATTTCGGAGAAGTGAGCGAACAGGTCCTTACCACCCGCTTCCGGGGTGATGAAGCCATAGCCTTTTTCCGAATTGAACCACTTAACGACGCCGGTTTCCATACTGTATTTCCTAGAGATAATGGGCAAATGCCCGGAGGTCACGAATCAATCAAGGAGGGGACAGTAGAACAATAACGCTGAGCCGGAAAAGGCACGGCACTGAACGAAAATCGCAACGCTTGTGATCGTGTGCCGACACTATCGTTATGTTCCCCTCACAAGTCAACATAATCCTAAAAAATACGTGCCAATAATGCAACAAAGAGAAACTGCGCACCAAATTTACACGTTTTCAAAGGCAAAAAGAGGTCCTGCATAGGTGTAAACACCCACACATCATAAAAAAACAATCGAGGCTTATATAAATGCCGTCAAAAGCGCATTGAACGCATACGCCGTTTGGACTGGCACTTTGGTTTGCCGCCAGGCTTACTCGTCGATAGGTAAACCCAACAGATCGAGCGCCGCGTTGAATGCCTCGGCGTCCGAGCAAAGGAAAACCGCCACGTCGCCGGGATTCATATTTTCCAGGACCTGGTCGATTTGGTCTTGCGCATTATCAACATTGTCGACATTGGCAGCGTGTATGTCCGCTCCGCCTGCGACTTTTTCGGGGGGCACGATGTCCGCGATGGCATTGAGATCGTTTACGCCGGTTACGACATAAGCACTGATGCTTTCGCCATCGAGCGTTGTGTGCAGCTCAACGCCGCCCGCCACGTCGGCAACGTGCCGACTGAGTATTTCCATGATCAATCTTCCTAGACTTGCGGGCCAGGCCCGCCCGGGCGCGCACCGCGCAGGTGCGCCTACGCCCAGGCGCGACTATAACAGCCTTACGCTAAGCCTTCCTGACAATCGGACCGAGTGACTGGCGAGCAGCCCCAGACGTGGCCGCCACGTTGCGGCTGCGCACCCCGGCCGCAGCCAGCGCGGCGAGCAGCGGCTTCTGGGCGGCCAGGAACACGGCCTTCTCGTCGCCGGCCAGCTTGCACAGGAACATCTGCGCCTGCAACTGGGTGCGGCGGGCCTTGCGGTTGTCGGATTCCTGGGCCAGCCAGGCTGCCACCCAGTCGGCGGCAGCCTGGGCATCCCCCTGAAGCTTGACGTGTCCCAACAGGTCGAACACGGTCACGCCGGCGATGGCGCCGTCTTCGGTGCGCGTGAGAAAGAGCTTGGCGGCCTGGCCGGTGTAGCCGGGGATCAGCGCGAGGCAATCGCGCTCAGCGGGTTTCTTCATGGGTACTGCCCGTAAGGGGGTTATCGATAACCCAGCACTGTAACCCGGCCCCGCGACTGTCGCGTAGACGCCACGGAACTCTGCTATTGTCAGCCTGTTTTTTTCCCTACATGGCGGATATCATGCAACGCGATTTCGATCTGGTCGTCACGATTCTGGGAGCCTTGCGCGACGCGCCGGGCCCCAACCTGAGCACCCATGACATCAAGAACGCCGCTCTGGCGCCCCACCCCGAAGAACAGGGTCTGCAACTGATTGCGCACCATCTGGACCTGCTGGCCGACGCCGGTCTGGTCAAGCAGATCAGCGAAACGGCGGCAACCGCCGGCGACACGCGCTGGCGCATCACCTGGAAGGGCTACGACGCCCTGGAACAGGATGAAGACGACGAGGAAGACGAGGACTTCGACGCCGAGGAATAAGGCATCGCAATACGCGGGCCACGAGCCGGGCGCCTGATGGCACCCAGGTACCGAAGGCCGATGCAGGCGCCCCCTTGCGGGCGCCTTGCTTTTGGCTCAGCCCCGCCGCAGGATTCGCCGGGTGAGCAGCGCCGCGGCACTGCCGATCACCAGGCTGAACATGAAGGCGGCGATTGACAGCATGGCCGCCTGGTCGCCGAAGCCGGCTGAACGCGACAGGACGAACACGGCAGCAAAGACCGCCGCGGCCAACAGGGCAACGCCCGCCAGCGCCCGACCAACCGAGCGCAGACGGCCGCAGAGCGAACCGCCCACCAGCGCCGCAGCGACCATGGCGGCCATGGACCAGAACAGATATTCGTACTGCATGCGGATGGACTCCCCCAGGGGTGTTGAGGCGCCCGCATTATAGGCGGCGGCGCAGCCCATCCGTCCCCGAGGGATCAGGGCGCGCAAGCGCAGTCCCTCGGGCGGGTCAGGCCGGCGGCGCTACGGCGATGGCGCTGATTTCAACCAATGCGCCATAGTGCAGTTCACGCGTCGGCACGATGGCGCGGGCGGGTCGATGGTCGCCGAAGCTGCGCTCATACACGCTGTTGACTTCGTTCCACATGCCGACGTCGGGAATGTAGACGGTTACGTTGACCACGGCGGACATGGACGAGCCCGCCGCTTGCAGGATGGCCGCCATACTGCGCAGCGCGGCTTCGGTCTGCGCAGCCACCCCTTGCGCCAGTTGCGGCCGCTCACCAGGCTGGGCGGGCAGAAAGCCCAACTGCCCGGAGACAAAAACGAAGCCGTTGGCCCGCACGGCCTGTGAATAGTGGCCGGCCGGCGGCGTGGCGTTGGGTGTATGAATGAGGTCCATCCGAGTTCCTGTGGTGATTACCAGCCGCGAAAGCGCTCCCAGTGCGCCACGATCTTGCGGTCACCGGATTGGAGGACTTCGTAGGCGTCGTGCTGAGCGCAGGTGGCGCAGGCATGATTCGGCACGATCCGCAGTTTGGTGCCCAGCGGCAGATCCGGCAAGGCGGCGTCGCTGCCGGCGCGCAGCTTGATGATGCCCTGCTCCTGGTTGGTCTCTGCCAGCAACAGGTCGGGATAAACCTTGCCGTCGGCGTCGCATACCAGGCCGTACAGTTGGTCCACCGGCTGCTTGGCGGTGCCCCGGTCTCGGGACATCGCCATCCAGCCGGCGTCGACCAGGATCCAGCCCTTGTCGGGTTGGTGGCCGATCACCGTCGTCAGCACGGTGGCGGCGATGTCGTCCACGGTGCACACGCCCAGCCCGGCCATGACCAGATCGAAAAACACATAGACGCCCGCGCGCACTTCGGTGACGCCTTCCAGGCTGCGGGCGAAATGCGCGGTGGGCGTGGAGCCCACGCTGACGACGGGGCACGGCAGACCCGCCGCGCGGATGGCCTCGGCACAGCCGACAGCGGCCTGGCGCTCCTGTTCGGCCATGGCGGCAATGGCCTCCAGACTGCGACAGCCATAGGATTCGCCCGCATGGGTCATGACGCCGCGCAGGCACCCCGCCCCGTGCAGCGCCTGGGCGATCGCCAGCAGTTGCCCGGTCTGGCCGGGCTGCACGCCCGCCCGGTGGCCGTCGCAGTCGATTTCGATCAAGGCGGGGATGGCCACGCCCTCTTGTTTGGCCCGCGCGGCAACGGCCAGCGCGGCCTGCACGCTGTCGACCACCACCGTCAGATCCACGCCGCGGCGGCGCAGGGCCAGCACGCGGTCCAGCTTGGCCGGCGCCACGCCGACCGCGTACAGCAGATCCGTCACGCCGGCCGCGGCGAACTGTTCGGCTTCCTGCAACGTGGACACGGCGGCAGGGCCCTGCGGACGGGTCATGACGCGTCGCGCGACCTCGATGGACTTGGGCGTCTTCAGGTGCGGGCGCAGTTGCACGCCGTGGCGGGCCATCAGGCCGTTCAGGCGTTCGATGTTGCGCGTCATCCGGGTCTCGTCCAGCAACAGGCAGGGCGTTTCCAGGGTATCCAGGGTGGCGTGGGCAGCAGTCATGGCGGTATCGACAGGAAAAACCGGGCGGGAACATGCGGGAGCGGAGCGGGCGCCGCCCGGCGCGGATCCGCATGCCTGCAGTATGGCGCGCCCGGGGGACTGCGTGTTTAATAAGGACTTAATCAATCATTAAGGCAGTTCTGAATGATTACCACCGATGACCTGCGCTTTTTCCTGAGCCTGGCGGCCACCAGTTCGCTGGCGCAAGCCGCCCGCGCGCTGGATGTGACGCCGCCCGCCGTGACCCAGCGGCTCCACGCCTTGGAAAAACGCCTGGGCGTGCGGCTGGTCAACCGCTCCGGGCGCGGCACGGCATTGACCGACGAAGGCCGGCTGCTGGCGCTGCGCGCCGGGCAGATCTGCGGAGAGCTCAACGACCTGGCCGATGAGCTGGTCGGCCGGCGCGGCGTGGTGGCTGGCCATCTGCGGGTGGTGGCCCCGCTGGGCTTTGGCCAGCGCTATGTGGCGGGGCTGGTGGCGCAGTTTCGCGAGAACAGCGAAGACGTCACCGCCAGCCTGGTCCTGTCGGACGGCCCGCCACGCCTGGCCAGCGACAACTGGGACGTGATGATCCATATCGGCGAGCTGCGCGATTCGACCCTGGTGGCCTATCCGCTGGCGCCCAACCGGCGCATCCTGTGCGCCTCGCCCGCCTACCTGGCGCGCCGCGGCGCCCCCGCCAAGCCCGAAGACCTGCGCGACCACGACTGCATTGCGTTGCGGGAAAACGAAGAAGACGTCACGCTCTGGCGCTTCAAGCGCGGACGCGGGCCAGCCGTGGGAGTGCGTATCGCGCCGGTGCTGTCCAGCAATGCCGGCGCGGTAGCGGTGGCCTGGGCACTGGCGGGCCACGGCATCGTGGCAAGGTCCGAATGGGATGTGGCCGAGCATGTGAAGAACCGCGACCTGGTGCCGCTGCTGGCCGGCTGGACCTTGCCCGAGGCGAATGTGGTGGCGCTGGTCAAGTCGCGCCAGGACCTCTCGGCGCGCACGGCGGGCTTTCTGGCCCACCTGCGCACGGCGTTTGCCGCCACGCCGTGGCGTGACAAGCCCTAGCGATGCATCAGTCCAGCATCGCTTCGGCTTCGATCTCGATCAGCCATTCCGGCAGCGACAGGCCGCTGACCACGATCCATGACGAGGGCGGCGGATCTTTCGGAAAGCGGTCGCGCAGCGCCTGTGCGATCACTTCCTGGTCTTCACGGACGGTGTCGCAGATGTAGATGCGCAGCATGATGACCTGCGCCAGCGTGCCGCCGGCGGCGGCCAGGACGCGCTCGACATTGTCCAGCGCGGCCTGGGTCTGCTCGTTCAGGCCGGGACCGACGGTGCGTTCATTGGCATCCACCCCCACCTGCCCGGACAACAACATACGCCGTTGGCCGGTCACAATGACAGCCTGGCTGAATCCGTACTGCACCGAGTTGAAGACGGTATCGGGATTGACGACGGTTCGGGTCATGTTTTTTCTCCTGGTAGGCGCCACGCCCGCGACGCGGCGCAACAGGCATTCTAGAACCGTCGTGAATTCACGCCGCCGCGGTCGCCGGTTTGGCGCCCCGTGCCGTGTAAAGCGCCGCCAGCAATACGATGGCGCCTGCCCCCACCGCAGTCCAGAACCCTGCCCCGACGCCATGGTGGTCGACGATCCACCCTGCCAGGGCCGCGCCGGCCGCCACGCCGGCGCCCAGCCCCGTCACCAGCCAGGTCAGGCCTTCGGTCAGGCGCCGGCCAGGCACGCTGCCTTCAACCATGGCCATGGCGATGATCATCGTCGGGGCGAACGACAGGCCGGCGAGCAGGACGCCCAGCGACAGGGTCAGCAGATCGCCCACCAGCAGCAGCGGCACCGTGGTGAAAGCGGTTATCGCGGCAGCAATGGCGAGCATGCGCGCCAACGGCATCTGGAACTTCAGCACCCCGAACGCCAGACCCGCGACGCAGGACCCCAGGGCGTAGGCCGACAGGACCACGCTGGCGCCGGCGGGCAGGCCCTGCTGGCGGGCAAAGGCCACACTCATCACGTCGATGGTGCCGACGATGACACCCATGGCCGCCATCATGGCGGTCAAATGGCGCATGATCGGCACACTCAGCACCGAGGCTTCGCGGCCCGCCTCGCGCGGCTGCACCGCCGGCGCGGTGGCGCGTTGCAGGACGAAAGCCGTGACGCCCAGGCCCAGCAGCAACGCCGCGCCCAGCGGCCCGGCCTCGGGGAACAGCACGACGCACAGGCCCACCGCCACCGGCGGCCCGATGATGAAGCTGAGTTCGTCGAACACGGATTCCAGCGCATAGGCGGTGCGCAACTGCGGCTGGTCGCGGTAGATCTCGGTCCAGCGGGCCCGCGCCATGGCGGGCATGCTGGGCAAACTGCCCGCCAGCGTCGCGAACAGGAACAAGGTCCAGTCGGGCGCGCCCGTGCGCACGCAGACGGCCAGGCCGACGAGGCCCGCCACGCTGGCGCCAGCCGCCAACGGCAGGACCTTGCCCTGGCCGTGGCGATCCACCAGCCGGGAGATACGCGGCGCGAGCAACGCCGTCGCCAGCGCGAACGTCGCGGCCACCGCCCCGGCCAGGGTATAGGCGCCCCGCACCTGCGACAGCATCGTGATGATGCCGATGCCGATCATCGGCAAGGCCAGCCGCGCCACCGCGCACGCGGCGACAAAACCTGCGGCGCCAGGCGCCTTGAACAATTCGCGATAGGGATTCGACACCCGGAACCTCTGGGGATGATGCAGGCCGGCGACCGCTTGCCGCCGGACAGATTGACATACGTTTCGTATGCGAGATCGTATTCACATACCTGGCGTCTGTCAATTAACATACGCGGCGTATGCACCAGGAGACCGCCATGCCGCGATCGCGCGCCGAAATGATTGAAGAAACCCGCGGGAAGCTGCTGGCGACGGCGCGGGAATCGTTCCGCCGCAACGGCTACGCGGCCACCTCGATGGATGACCTGACCGCCGCCGCCGGTTTGACCCGAGGAGCGTTGTATCACCATTTTGGTGACAAGCAGGGTCTGCTGGCGGCCGTGGTCGCGCTGATCGATGGCGAGATGGATCAACGGTTGCAGGATATCTCCCGGCGCGCGCCGGATGCCTGGACGGGCTTGCGCGAGCGCTGCCGCGCTTACCTGGAAATGGCGAATGAACCGGAGATCCGCCGGATCGTGCTGCAAGACGCGCGCGCGGTGCTGGGCCACAACGGCAACACGGCCCAAGACCAGTGCAGCGTCTCACTGGGCACACTGCTGCAGACCTTGATGGAGGAAGGCCGCATCGGCCAGGCCGACCCGCGCGCGCTGGCCCGGATGCTCTATGGCGGCCTGGCCGAAAGCGCCTTCTGGATCGCCGCGGGCGACGAGGGCCCGGCGCGCCTGGCCCAGGCGTTGCAAGCCCTGGATCTGCTGCTGCAAGGGCTGCGACGAGAGCCGTGACGGCAACCCCGCCGGCGCGCATAATGCAGCACGGTATTTGTCCCGGCGGGCCGCAGTGGCCCGCCCCGCAAGGCCGGCGCGCAAAAAAAGCCGGCCCTCCTACGACCTTGAACGTCCGATCCCGCATATGAAGCTCTTGCGCCCTTACGCCCTGGCCGCCCTGCTCTGTGGCGCCGCGCTGGTGTCCGCCGCCGTGTCCGCTCAACCGCCGAGCCCCGCGACCACGCAGGCCCTGATCGGCAAATGGCGGCACCAGACCATGCTGCGCACGGTGGACGGCCAGGCGCTGCCGCCGCAACCCGCCGGCGGCTCGGGCGTTGCCGAATTCCGCGCGGACGGCACCTGGTCCATGCAAGGACCCGGCATGGTGTCCAGCGGCACGTACCGCTGGCTGGACGCCAAACGCATCGAGCAGACGCTGGAGCAATCCACCAGCCAATACGAGCTGGGCGTGGCCTCGATCCGCTACGTGAAGATCCAGGGCGATCACCTGAGTCTGACCCGCATCCAGGACCGCAAGGAAATGGATAAGCTGATGCCTGCGCCCGCGCCGGGCACCAAGCGGCCGGATGAGCTGATCGTCACCAATGTCTTCACCCGGTTGCCCGCGGACTGACCGCCTGTCGGCCCCCGCAAGGGCGGCTGGCGCAGGCCCCTGACGTTCTGCTGCTCGACCGAACGCGGTATAGGAGGATGCAACCTTCTTTGGTACGCTGGGTCACCGTCCTGGAGGCCACCATCCATGAAGCAGAAGATCCGCGTGCTTTGCGTCCAGCCGTCGTCCGCGTCAGCGCGTTTTGCGTTCCTGGCGATCGCATTGCGCTGGTCGCTGGGCGCCACGCCCCGGCCCGAACGACTGCGGATCGGGCCCCACGACCTGGCGCCGGTCGGCTCCGAAGCCGCCTTCTGGCTGTTCGCGTTGCGCCACGCCCTGTCGTCGCAATCGGTGCTGGTGACGCGCGGCGATCACTGGGATGTGGCCGCCTCGGTCGATGGCGACGAAATTCGCGCCTTCGGCCGCAAGTTCGCGCTACGTCAGTGCCTGTAGCGCTTGGCGCGGCGCCCCTTGTCCGCCGCCCCGTCGCCGCGCGTTCCTACTCCTGGCCAGGCGGTTTGCGGTGAAAGGCCGCTAATTGTTCGGCCGTCCAGCGTTGTTTGGCCTCTTCCTGACAGCAGGTCCGAAACACCCGCGCACCGACGTCCAGAAAGCCTCGCACATCTTCATCCGTCAGTTTGGCTTGCACTTTCATCAGGCAGTCCGCGTACGCGGACAAAATACCGTCCCACCCCTCGGGTTTGGCGGGCGCCACGGGCTTGCTGATCATGCAAACCATCATTTCGTTGTGGTCCATACTGATTCCCCACTGAAGCCGGGCCGCGATCCCGAGGACCGCAGCGATCAGACAGGCAATCAGCAGCAAGCGCCATGCCCGCCGCGGGCCTGGGCGCCACCGTGGCTAGCAGGTACCCCTGCGCCACGCCAGGGCTGGCCGCGCGTGCAAAAACTACCGCTCATCGCCGTTCATTGCCTGGGCAACGCAGGGTCTGGCGCCCGCCCCCGCAGCACGGCCTCGGGACGGGTCTGCAGGTAATTGGACAGGTCCCGCAGCGACCGGGCGGCCCTGCCCAGCTCGCGCGCCGCGACATCGGCATCTCCCACCAGGGTGCCGTCCGGCTGCAACATGTTGCCCACGGCAGCCAACGAACGGCCGGCATCCCGTAGCAGGGCCTGGGCAGCGGGCGCCAACTGGGTGTCCAACCGCCTGACCAGACTGGACGTGGCGCGCAGCAGGCCGCCCAATTCGACGCCGATCGTATCGAACGGCACCTTGTCCAGCCGGGTCATGATGCGGCTGATCTGCTGCTGCAGTTGATCCAGGTTGTTCGGCACCGTGGGTAGAAAGGGAATTTCCTCCATCTTGAACGTCGCGGGCGGGGCATCCGGAAACACCGCCAGGGCGACATAAAGCTGGCCGGTCAGCAGATTGCCGATGCGCAACTGCGCACGCAAGCCACGCTCGACCAAGGCGGTCAGCAGGCGCCCGCTGGGCCGTGACAGGTCCGGGCCGGTGTACTCGCGAACATCGCCGAGCGTTTGCCGGCCCAGCCGTTCGGGATAGACCGTGGCCGATACGACGGCATAGAACAAGCCTGCGGCATTGTCGAATTCCAGCCCGATCGCATCCACCTGCCCCAACGTCGCGCCAAACGCGTCGATGGGCGCGCCGACCGCCAGTCCGCGCACCGACTGGTCAAAGCGCATGCGTATCCGCAACGGCTCGCCGTCAGGCTGCGCACGGGCGGCCTCTTCGTTGGGAAACAGGGCAAATGCCGTGCCGGGCGGGGCCGGTGGGCGTTCCCGGGCGTCGAAGGTTTCAAACGCCATCCCGCCGATGGCCACCGATAGCAGCGACTGCGAACGGACTTTCAATCCGCGCGAGTCCACGGTGAAATCGATGCCGCCCGCGTTCCAGAAGCGCGTGCCGGCATTGACATAGGCGTCGTAGGGCGCATCGACGAAGACCTCGACGGTGACGCCCGAACCGCCGCTATCGAGCTTGTAGCCGATGACCTCGCCCACCGCGACGCGGCGGTAGTAGACGGGCGAGCCGATTTCCAGGGACCCCAGGTCGTTGGCGCGCAGCCCGTAGCGCTTGCCGCTACGGTCCTGGGCCACCTGCGGGGGCGTTTCCAGTCCGGTGAACGCGGATCTGGCTGCCGCGTGCGCACCGTCCTTGCGGGGGCCGGCCGGGTCCACGCCGATGTATGCGCCAGACAGCAAGGTGCCCAAGCCTGACACCCCGTTCAGCGTCAGGCGCGGCCGGACCACCCAGAACGCCGTGCCGTCGCGCAGCAGGTCGGCGGCATCCTCGTTCAGGCGAATGGTCGCCAGAACACCGGAACGGTCGGCATTGAGCGCCACGCGCTCGACCACGCCGACCACCACTTCCTTGAAACGGACCTGTGTCTTGCCGGCCTCCAGGCTTTCGGCCGTGCGAAAGGCGATGGTGGCGGTAGGGCCGGCGCTCAGCCAGGCGTGCAACACCAGCAACAAGCCGCCCAGGACAGCCACGGCAGGCACCAGCCAGATCCAGGAAAGACGTCGGCGGCGGCCACGCGGGGCAGCGGCGCTGGCAGGTTCCGGCTCAGGCATGCAGGCCCCCTCTGGCGGTTATCCCATCAGAGTCGCGCCACCGCGAACATGGCGCAAGAGGGTATTCCCGATGCTGACGGCCGGCGCCCTAGAACTCCGGCAGGTCGAACAGCGTATGCAGGATGGAACTGGGCGCGGGCGCGGACGCCAGATGCTCGCGCCCGTCGTCGTCGGCCAGCACGCGCACGGGGCGCGAAGCGACCGAGCGGCCGTCCACGCTGATCACGGTTTCGACGTCGGCGCCGGCCTTGATGGCCTCGATGACCTCGGAGGCCGCCGCCGTGACGGGGTCGCTGACCCAACCGGGCACGCCGCGTTCGGCCAGTCCCCAGCGCACATAGGCGACATGGCCGCTGACGGGTTCTTTACGAACGGCGACGATCGCGTAAAAAGACATCCAGGCCTCCCTAAAGTGTGTGGCCCGGATCGTATAACAACTTGGCTGACCTGCGATGACAGCAGCGGTCAGGGCTCGATATCGATAGGCGCAAAGGATTTCACCAGGTCATCCAGCTGCTTGAGCTGGGTCAGGAACGGTTCGAGTTTGTCGAGCGGCAAGGCGCTGGGACCGTCGCACTTGGCGTTCCTGGGATCCGGATGCGCTTCCAGGAACAGCCCGGCCAGACCCACGCCCATGCCAGCCCGCGCCAGCTCGGCCACCTGTTCGCGACGCCCGCCGGACGCCGAGTCCAGGGCCGAGCGCTGCTGCAGCGCGTGCGTGACGTCGAAGATCACCGGACGGTTGCCCGACACCTTCTTCATGACGCCAAAGCCCAGCATGTCCACCACCAGGTTGTCATAGCCGAAGCTGGTGCCGCGGTCGCACAGGATCAGCTGCTGGTTGCCCGCCTCCGTGAATTTCTCGACGATATTCAGCACCTGCGTGGGGCTGAGGAACTGGGGCTTCTTGATGTTGATGACACGGCCGGTCTTGGCCAGCGCCACCACCAGGTCGGTCTGCCGGGCCAGGAAGGCCGGCAATTGCAGGATGTCGGCCACTTCGGCGACCGGCGCGGCCTGCCAGGGTTCGTGCACGTCGGTGATCACCGGTACGCCGAACTCTTTCTTGACCGCTTCGAAGATCTTCATGCCCGCTTCCAGGCCAGGGCCACGGTAGGAGTGGATGGACGAGCGGTTGGCCTTGTCATACGAGGCCTTGAAGACGTAGGGAATGCCCAGCTTGGTAGTCACGCGCTGGTATTCCTCGCAGGCGCGCAGCGCGAGATCCAGGGATTCCAGTACGTTGATCCCGCCGAACAGCACGAAGGGCTGGTCGTTGGCGCAGGTGATCGAGGGCGAAATGGCGACTTCCGGGGCGGTCATGATGAGGCGATCCTGTAAAGATGAAGCAGGTAATAGTGCGTAATGTACAACCTGCCCACCCCCTCGCTGGCCGCCCGGACCGCCTTTATGGCGTATCTCAACGGCTGGCGGTCATGCGGCGCAGTACGCCGTCGCGCAGCACATAATGATGGAACAGGGCCGCCGCCGCGTGGATACAGGCCAGCACGATGATGCTCCAGCCCACCGTATTGTGCAGGCCGCCAATGAAGCGCCGCTGCTCGTGGTCGATGCTGATCAGCGTGGGAATATCGAATAGCCCGAAAAAGGCGAACGGCTCGCCCTGGGCCCACCGGAACAGGAATCCCAGCACGATCTGGGCCGCCAGCAGCAGGTACAGCAGCCCATGCATGCCTGAGCTGGCCACGCGCAGCCACCCTGCCCCGGCCGGCGGCAGGCGCCGGCCCGCGCCCAGGCGCCAGACGGCGCGCAGCACGAACACCGCCGCGAACAGCAGCCCGAACGAAATATGCAGCGATTGCAGCAGGCGCCGCGTGGGCGTGCCGCGCGGCAGGAAACCCCAGACTTCCGCCAGGGCAAACAGGCCGACCACCAGGATGACGGTGAGCCAATGGAATGCGATGGTGGCCCGATCGTAATGCAGGTCGCCGGAAGGGGAAGTCGGAATCGAGACGCCGGTCACAAGATACACTCATCAGCCAGGGGCCTGTTGCCAGGCAACGCCCGCCAGAATATTGATTTCAGACTTACGACTACCTGATTCATGGACACCGACACCCTCCAGGGCCGGCTGGAGTTCCTCCGCCAGGCCGAACGGCTGAAAGACGTGTTGCGCAGCGCCCGCAGTTCGGGCGGCCGCCAGGAAAGCACGGCGGAACATACCTGGCGCCTTTGCCTGATGGCGATGATGCTGGAAGAGGGCCTGACCGGCCTGGATTTCACCCGCGTCCTGAAGCTTTGCATCATCCATGACCTGGGTGAAGCCATTCACGGCGATGTGCCGGCCATCGCCCAGGCACCCGGCATCGACAAGGGCGCCCAGGAACGCCAGGACCTGCTGACCCTGGCCGGCCCGCTGGACGCCCCCGCCCGCGCCCGGTTGCTGGCGCTGTGGGACGACTACGAAAATGCCGTCTCGCCCGAGGCCCGGGCGGTGAAAGCCATGGACAAGCTCGAAACCCTGCTGCAACATAACCAGGGCGCCAATGAGCCGGACTTCGACTACGCATTCAATCTGGACTACGGCCGCAAGTACACCAACGCCTTGCCCCTTTTTCGCGAACTGCGCCGGCTGGTGGACGCCGACACCCAGGCCCGCATCCGCGAGCAGGCCGCCGCGCGACCGGCTGGCGCCACGCAACGCCCTCTTGCCGAGGGCGACGTAACGTAGCCGAATGCCACGGCGTCCTGCCGCGCCGCCTCAACCACATGAGAAAAGCATGGGATTCCTAGATTCGCTGTTACGGCGCAAGCCTACACAGGACCAGTTTGCCGAGCTTTTCATTGCCGCCGTGCGCCAGCGTGGTTACAAGGGCGACTTGGCCTACAAAGCCGACGAATTCCGCCTGCTGCAAGGCGAAGGCTCGTATTTCAACCTGCACAATGCCTATCACGCCTACTGTCATGCGCCGGGCGGACAGCGCCAGGGCGCCCTGCAAGGCTTCGTCTCCACGCTGCTGAGCAGCGGCCAGGCCGTGCCGCAATCGCTGGCCGAGGCCCGCCCCCTGCTGCGGCCCGTGATCCGCAATCTGGGCGCCATCGAAGACGTGCGCATGCACCACATGCGCACCGACGGCAACGACACAGACTTCCACCCCGCCCTGCGCCCATTCGGCGACGATTGCGTGGTCCTGCTGGCGCTGGATCACCCCGAGTCCATTTCGACCCTGACCAACGGCCCCGAAGCCGCCTGGGCAATCTCGTTCGAGCAAGCGTTGGCCATTGCCATCGATAACCTGCGCGATTCGGCCGACGACTTCATCGAAGTGGCGTCCGGCGTCTACAGCGGCGGCTGGGAAGATGGCTACGACACCAGCCGCGCCCTGCTGCCCGACATGCTCGAACGCGTACCGGTGCGCGGCCGCCCCGTGTTCATGATGCCCACGCGCGACCTGCTGCTGGTCAGCGGCGACAATGACGACGCCGGGCTGATGAAAATGGCCGAGCTCTGCCAACAAGTCATGCCGCATGGCCGGCCGGTGTCGCCGCACATGTACCACTACGCCGACAACGGCGTCGAACGCTACCGGCCGTCGCAAGACCGCATCAACCGCCAGCTGGCTCATCTGGCCCGCCTGCTGGCCAAGGGCGACTACGACGCGCAAAAAGACACCCTGGACCGCCTCCATGAAGAACAGGGCGTCGACGTGTTCGTCGCCAACTACAACCTGTTCACGCAAAGCGACGACGCCACCGCCTCGTTCTCGGTGGCGTCCTGGACTCGCGGCGTGACGACGTCCCTGCCCCAGGTCGACCGCCTGGCGCTGGTGCGGCCCGATGCCTCCGACGAGATCGGCGAGGTCCGCGTCGTTCGCTGGGAGCAGGCCTTATCCGTGCTGGGACCCCTGCTGGAACGCGAAGACGTGTACCCGGTGCGCTATCGCACCCGTGGCTTTCCCAGCGACGCACAACTGCGGCAATTGCAGGCCGTGGACTGAAATCCCGGCAGGCCGCCCCCCACGGCCAGGTCAACGCCGTCCATACCGGCGCACGCCCTGCCTCATGCCTGCGTTGCCGGTTCACTGACCAGCCGATACGCCAGCGCCCCGATGATCGCCCCGGCGATTGGCGCCACCCAGAACAACCACAGTTGCTCCAGCGCCCAGCCCCCGACGAACAACGCGGGCCCGGTGGAACGCGCCGGATTGACCGAGGTGTTGGTGACCGGAATGCTGACCAAGTGAATCAGCGTCAGCGCCAGCCCGATCGGGATGGCCGCAAAGCCGGCCGGGGCGCGCTTGGCGGTGGCGCCCAGGATCACAAACAGGAAGCCCGCGGTCATCACGATTTCGGTCACCAGCGCTGCGCCCATCGAGTACTTGCCGGGCGAATACGCGCCATAACCGTTGGCCGCGAAATGGCTGCCTTTCAAGTCGAATCCCAGCTTGCCATCGGCGATGACCGCCAAGACCGCCGCCGCCGCGATGGCCCCCAGCACCTGCGCCACCACGTAGGGCAGGATGTCCTTGGCCGGAAAACGCCCGCCCGCCACCAACCCCACCGTTACCGCGGGGTTGAAATGGCCGCCCGAGATATGGCCGACGGCAAACGCCATGGTCAGCACCGTCAGGCCGAACGCCAGCGCCACGCCCGCAAAGCCGATGCCCAGCTGCGGAAAACCCGCCGCCAGCACCGCGGCCCCGCAGCCGCCCAGTACCAGCCAGAACGTGCCGAAAAATTCCGCGCCGCAGCGCTTTGACAATGGGTACATGGTTCGCCCTCCAAGTTGAAAACCCGATGGTCGGCCAAAGCGGCGCCGGCGATTTCAAAGCAATGCAAATTCCTTTCGATTCTTGACATTGCTATGCTTGGCGCTGTTTTCCTACCCCCTCCATGACCGATGGACGCCACCACACTCTTGCTGTACGTCGTCACCGTCAGCGCCGTCATGGCCAGCCCTGGTCCGTCCATGCTGCTGGCGCTTAACAACGGCGCTTGTCACGGCATGCGCGTCGCGGGCTTTGGCATCGCGGGTGCGATGCTGTCTGATTTATTGCTGATCGGCGCGGTGGGCTGCGGCCTGGGCGCATTGCTGCAGGCGTCCGAACAACTGTTCTCGATCGTCAAATGGGGCGGCGCGGCGTACCTGCTGTACCTGGCCTGGGCCATCTGGCATACGCCCGCCCGGGCGCTGCGCATCAGCCCGACAGACGTGTCGGCGAGCGGCAGAAAGGCCTTTCTGCGGGCGCTGCTGGTAGGGTTGTCGAACCCCAAGGGCATCCTGTTTTTCTCGGCCTTCCTGCCGCAATTCATCCAGCCGGCCGCGCCGGTCGCGCCGCAGTATGTGATGCTGGCGCTGGTCAGTGCCGCGATCGACTGCGTGATGATGTGCCTGTACGCCTACGGCGGCCGACACGCCATGCGCGTCTTTTCGGCCCGCGTCATGACCTGGGTGAACCGCGGTTGCGCCGGCATGCTGGCGTTGCTGGCGCTGGGTTTGAGCCTGTATCGGCGCAGCGAATTACGTTGAATTACCGACGTCAAATACTGTTTGACATGCTGTCAATCTGACCTCGGATTGTAAAAGCCGCCGGGCCAGACAAGAATCCTGGAACAAGCGCCGCAGCGGCGCGGGCCATCCCGCCCCGCCGCCACACGCGCCCAACAGGAGACACCCGCATGGTTCAGGGCAACCCCGTACGACCCCGCCGCCGCTGGCTGACGTGCACCGCATTCGTCCTGGCGGGCGTGGCTGTTTCCGGCCCGCTCCATGCGCAAGCGGCATGGCCGTCCAGACCCATACGCATTATCGTGCCCTACAACGCGGGCGGCGCTACCGATATCGTGGCCCGCGTGGTGGCCGATCGCCTATCGAATACCCTGGGCCAGCCCGTGCTGGTGGAAAACCGCGGCGGCGCCTCCGGCATCATGGGCACCGACGCCGCCGCCAAGGCCGCGCCCGACGGCTACACGCTGACCGTGTCACTGAGTTCCTCGCTGATGCAGAACCAGTTCCTGTACCAGCGATTGCCGTACAACACCGAACGCGACTTCGTCCTCATCTCGCAGATTGCCATGGCGCCCGTGACGTTGGTGGCCCACCCCAGTGTGCCCGCCGCCAACGCCCCGCAACTGCTGGCCTATGTGCGCGAGCATCCCGGCAAGGTCGCATATGGTTCATGGGGCGTCGGCTCGTATGGGCACCTGGGCAGCGCCTACCTGGACGCCACGCAGCACGGCGACATGACGCACGTGGCCTACAAGGGCGAATCACCGATGCTGCAGGACCTGATCGGCGGCCGGATCCAGATCGCGTTCGCCAGCGCGCTGGGCGCTAAGCCCTATGTCGACAACGGCCGGCTCACGCTCATCGGCGTCACAGGCGATACCCGCATGGCCGTGCTGCCCGCGGCGGCCACGCTGGCCGAACAAGGCCTGCGCGACGAGGCCTACCGCGTGGTGGGCTGGGTGGCGCTGGCTGCGCCGAAAGCCACCCCTGCCCCGATCGTGGCCCGCCTGGCGCGCGAAATCCACGACATGGTGCGAACCCCCGACGTGCAGGCCCGGCTGATCGACATGGGCTTCATCCCGCTGGGCAACTCCCCCGAGGAATTCGCCGCGAACTACCGCCGGGAATTGCCCGTCTGGAAGACGCTGGTCGAGCAGTCCGGGGCGCGGCTGGACTGAAGCCCGTCGGCGCTATCGGAGCGCCTTCGGATCCACGCTCCAGAGCACCGCGTCGCTGGTGGACACCGCCACCGCGCCGTGACGCAGCGCAGCAGCCACGTCCGCCTGGTTGCAGACAAAGCCCGAGGCGACGATCGGCGGCAGCGCCTTCAGGTCTGGCGAGGCCATGTGGCCAAGCATCGGCGCCGGCATGATCTGGACCAGGTTGGGGTCGCTCTGCTCCAGCGCCTTGACGCTGCGTGGCCAGGTGGAACGGTCGGTCACGAATACTTTCTGCATCGTGACCATGCCGGCGCGATTGGCCCGCTGGATGGTGGCAACCCGGGTGGACACCAGGCTCGCCACGCCAATGTCCGCCAAGTATTCGACGCCGCCCTTGTCTTGCGACAACCCTTCGCAGCTGTCGATATTCACGATCACGTACTTGCCGGCCCGGTTCAGGGCGGCGATCACCGGCGCAAGCTTGCGCAGTTCGACGTTGGCGACGATGCCGATTTCAGCCGCGCTGCCGACGAAGGCGTTGATCTGCTCCGGCCCGTAGAGCGTGGCGATGACCGGATGCCGCGCCAGGCATGCCCCGAGTGACCTGTCCATGTTATCGCTTGCCTTGATCGTAGAAGAGCACGTCCGTCAGGCCGAGCTTTCCGGGGTTGAGAATGTTCTGCGGATCCAGCGCCCGCTTGACGGCGAGCAGCACCTCGAACGCCGGCCCCAGCGACTCGCGCATGTAGGGCGCGCGCAGCAGGCCCACGCCGTGGTGGTGGCTGAGCGCCGCATTATATTTAATCAACACCGCATTGGCCGCGTCCCACGCCTGGCGATACCAGGCGGCGCGGTCGGGCACCGCGACCTCGCCGCGCAGCGAAAAGTACAGGCATGCGCCGTCGACGTAAGCATGCGATTGGTGCGCCGATCCGGCCAGCGTACCGGGCACCGCATTGACGGCCGCCACGACCTCGTCATAGATGGCCGCCAGATCGCTCCAGCGCCCCGCCATCTCCAGCGTATCGGCCACGAAACCCGGGCTGCGCTTGAAGCCTTCGGCGCTCTTGCCGGTCAGGTAGCGGGTATCCAGCCAACGCTCGAACATCGCCTCGCCATCCAGCTTGTCGCCCGTCTCGCGGCAGGCGTCTTCGCTGATCTGCATGACCGCATCGACGATCGGCTGCGGGCCTTCGTCGGCGATCAGCAGCACATTCAGGTCGGGCCGGTTGAACTGCACGCCGCTTTCCAATTCGTCGTACAGCCGCAACGCGGCGGGATTGGCGCCACGTTGCATGATCTGGCGGCAAGCTTCCAGCCCGGCGGCGAACGTCTTGAAGCCGTAGGCGATGGCACGGCCGTAGTCGGGCAGCCGGTGCAGCTTGAGCCGCACGCGCACCACCACGCCCAGCGTGCCTTCCGAGCCGATGAACATCTGCTGCAGGTCAGGCCCCACCGCCGCCCGCGAATAGCCGCCCACGGTGATCAGGCTGCCGTCGGCCAGCACCACGTCCATGCCGAAGACCATGTCTTCGATCTTGCCGTAGCGCGTGGACAGCTGACCCGCGCCGCGGCACGCGACCCAGCCGCCGACAGTGCTGATGCCGAACGACGACGGCCAATGCCCCATGGTCATGCCGAAGTCGCGCTGAATGGTCTGCTCGAACACGTCGCCGAACATGCCCGCCTCGACCTCGACGATCTGGCTATCGCGGTCAAAGCCGACCAGCCGATTCAACTGGCATACGTCCAGCACGATGCCGCCGCGCAGGGGCAATGCCGCCCCCGTCACGTTGCTGCGCCCCGCCGACACAGTGACCGGGATGGCGCCCGCGTGGGCAATGCGCATCACGGCCCGGACCTGATCAACCGACGACACCTTGACGATCACGGCCCGCGGCGTGGCGGGCCGGCCTGCGGTTTCGGTCATCATCGAGCCGGCCCACCAGTCGCGTGTCCAGGCCACGGCATCGGCCGTTTCCGTCAACACCTCGTCCGAGGCGGCGCGCAGCGCTTGAAGCTGCGCAGGCGGCACGGCCACCGGATCGCGCTGCAACCCGGGCTCGGTGCCGGTGTCTTTCAGGCCCGCCGCATAGCCCGGCGGCGTATGCGCGCCCACTACATAATTGCCACGGTTGTAGCCACGCTTGATAGCTTCTTTACTGATCACGAGTCGTCTCCCATTAATACGGTTTTTTCATGTTGGATCGCGGCGCGGTAGCCTTGTACTTGCCGAGCCACATCGGCGTCGGTCAACCCCAGTTCGGCCTGCAATAGCTGACCCACACGCGCAGCAGCGAGCGCCGAGGCGTCGCGCGCCATCAGCCGGGCCCGCATGCGGCGCGACAGCACGTCTTCGACCGTGGCTGCCAGTTCATGACGCACGGCGTACAGCGCTTCGGCCTCGGTGTAGGGCAGCCCCGGCACCAGCGGTACGGCCAGCGACGGCGCTTGCTGCATCAGATCGCTGACAAAGCGCGCCTCGGTGCCATAACGCTCGCCCAGATGGGCGGACAGGCCGCCCGATGCCACGATGGCCTGCGGGTCGTAGCCGGCCGCACCCAGCAGAAAGGCGCTGGCCGTCACGCAACGCGCCTTTTTTCCCAGCACCCGCTGCGCGGCATCGATGGTCTGCTCGGCCATGTGGCGCGAGGTCGTCAACTTGCCACCCACGATGGTGACCAGGCCGTCGGCCGCGACCCGGATCTCGTGGTTGCGCTTGATCTCCAGCGTCTTGCCACCCGGCGGCGCGACCAGCGGCCGGCAGCCCGCGATGCTGCCCACCACGTCTTCGGCCTGAAGGTCCGTCTTGAGTGCCGAGCGGGCCCCGTCCAGCAAAAAATCCAGCTCGCGGCGGGTGCAATGGACGTCGTCCAGATTGCCTTCGTAGTCTTCGTCGGTGGTGCCCAGGTAGGACACGTTGCCCCAGCGCGTGATGGTGGCGCGGCGGTTGCGGCCGGGCACCGGGATCGTCACCGTGCAGTCGTTGCGCACCTTGAGCCACGGCACCGCCACGTGCACGCCTTTGGCTGGACGGATCTGCAATGCCTGGGGATCGCCCTTGCGGCTGCCGTTCCAGTCACGCAGCCACACGCCGGTGGCCATCACCACCACGCTGGCGTGCACGCGGATTTCGTCCTGCCCGGCCTGCACGATGGCGCCATCCACCTTGCCGTGGCCATCGCGCGTGACCTCGATGACCTTGGCGTGGTTCAGCACCGCCGCGCCATGGAACACCGCGGTGCGCGCCACGGCCAGCGTCAGGCGCGCATCGTCCACCCGCGCATCGAAATACAGGAAGCCGCCCAACAGGCCGTCCTGCTTGAAGGTCGGGCAATGCGACAGCACCTCGGCCGGGCTCAGCTTCTGGTGCAAGATGCCCTCGCGCCAGCCGCCCGCCAGATCGTAGGTCCAGAGCAGGCTCTCGAAGGCCTTGGCCAGCCGCTTGTCGAACACCCCCTCGCGTTCCAGGATGGGAAACAGAAACGGCAGGCGCTGCACCAAGTGCCGGGCGTTACGGCGCAAGCGCTGGCGCTCGTGCAGCGAATGGCGCACCAGGCCAAGGTTGCCCTGCTCGATGTAGCGCAACCCCCCATGCACCATCTTGGACGATTTGGACGACGTGCCCGACGCGAAGTCATCCTTTTCCACCAGCGCCACGCGATAGCCGCGCAGGCTGGCATCCAGCGCCGCATAGGCGCCCGTGATGCCGCCGCCGACGATCAGGATGTCGAACCGCTCGCTGCGCAGCCGGTCCGCCTGCTCTTGCCGCACCCACCGCAAGGGCTCGCTGCGGGTCATGGCGGCCCGGTCCTTCCCGGGCTTTCTTGATGGCCAACCGATCATTTCCGTACTGCCTCCAGCTTGTCTTGGGAATACAGGCCCGCATGGGCCAATTCGGATTCGACGCGCGAATGCCACAACGCGCGGCGCCTGGCGCGCGCTTCGGCCGCCAAGGCGGGCCGGAACACCGCGTCGGTGGCGGCCGTCTCGCGCGCCGCCTGCAGCGACGGCCACAGCAAGCCCGACGCCCCCGCCAGGAAGGCCACGCCGCGCAGGCTGGCGCGGTCGGCCTCCTGCATGCGGCGTATCGGAATGCCCAGCAGATCGGCCTGGATGCGCAGCAGCGCATCGCTGCAGGACAGACCGCCGCCCACGACCAATTCCGACACCTGCACGCCCGCGACCTCCTCGTCCGCTTCGATGCAGCTGGCCACCGAATGCGCGATCCCTTCCAGGATGGCGTAGGCCACCTCGGCCTGCGTGGTGGCCATGGAAATACCGGTCAGCGACGCGCGAGCGCTGGCCGCCATGCGCGGCACGCGCAGCCCGGTCAGCGCCGGAATGAAAGTCACCCCGCCAGCGGACTGCGCCGTGGCGGCCAGCGCGCTGATTTCCTGCGCGTTCTTGAACCACTTGAGCTTGTCGCAGACCCAGTTCAATGCCGAACCGGTCGTGGCGACAAAGGTCTCGACCGCGAAGTGCGAAATCTGGTCCTGGCGGCGCGCCGTCATCGTCAGCGATCCTTCGTAGCGGCCGCTGTTGACGGGCGGCTCGGACCCGATGATCAGATCAACGAAACTGCCCGTACCGTGCACGCACATCGCCTGGCCGCGGTCCAGGCATCCCAGGCCCACGGCGCCCGCGAGCTGGTCGCCGGCCGACGCCCGTATCGGCACGCGGATGCCCAGCACGTCCTCGCGGGTATGGCCGAAGTCATCCGCCTCCTGGCGCAGGGCCGGCAGCAGTTCACGCGGAAAATCCAGCGCGTCGATCCAGTCCAGGTAATAGCGATGGTCGGCCAGCACATAGGCGCCGGCGGACGTGGCGTTGGTCGGCGTCGTCACGCATTCGCGACGGTCCGACAGATGCCACAGCAACCACGTATCGATCGTGCCGAACGCCAGCCGGCGCTCGCGCCAGGCCTGCGCCACCGCGGGCGAATCGCGCAGATGACGCGCCGCCCACAGATAGGGCGACCGCACCCCGGCCGGACGGCCCACGTGCGCAAGCAGGCGCGCGTCCCAGGCCGGCGCCAGGCGGTCCAGCTCGTCGACATAGCGCGTGTCCTGCCACACCATGGCCGGTACCAGGGCGCGTCCGCTCGCCGTATCCCACAGCACCGAGGTCGCGCGCTGCGTGGCCAGCGCCAGCGCCACGATGTCGCGGCCGCCCTGGCGCGCCTGCGCAATGACCTGCCGGCACACCTGGACCGTCCGGTCCAGAATGGCGTCGGCATCCTGCTCCACCACGCCGGGGCGTGGCGTATCAACGTGCAGGGACAGGTATTCCTGCCCCGACACGCGGCCATCGGCCGACACCAGGGCCGCACGGGTGCCGGAGGTGCCCGCGTCGATGGCCAGAATCACGTGGTTGCGCATGTTGTCTCCGTGCGTCATCGCGCCGTTTTCCCCAAGACGGGGTCGAGCCCGGGCAGCGTCTCGTCGCCCTTGAATTGCGGCGCGCCGGCTTCGTTATCGGGATTGATCCCGCTGCGGGTGGGATCCCATTTGATGGCAAAGCAGATGATGCTGGCGATCAGGGGCACCACCGAGAGGATCAGGAACGTCTTCTCCAGGCCATAGCTTTCGCGGAACAGCGGAAACACCAGCAACCCGACCGCTGCGCCGATGGAGCCCAGCGCGCCGATGACCCCGTTGGCGCCGGCCCGCAGTTCGCCGCGGAACGACAGCGACGACAGGCTCTTGCCGTTGGCGCCCGGCCCGCCCGAATGGAACAGGATGAACAGTGACGGCACCGCTACCGCCAGCCATAGCGGCATCTTGCCGTGGAAGGTTCCCAGGATGAGCAGCATCAGGAATACCGCGGCAAAGCCAAAGGCCGACGCCCGCCGCAGCCCCAGCTTGCGGCCGATCAGCGGCGACAGGAAACCGCCGAAAATACCGAAGATGTTGAACACCAGCGCGCCGACCGTGGCATAGACGAAGTCCTTGCCGAACAACGCCGCGCTGATCAACGGCAGATACCAGCCCACCGCGAAGTACTGGATGGACTGGCCGATCTGCACCGTGGCGGCCAGGATCGTGCGCGGCAGGTAGACCCCACGGAAAATCAGCAGCACGTTGGCCAATCCGCGCCGGGCCTGGTTGGCCACGGGCACGCGTTCGGCCAGCGGCGCGGCGGCGAAGGGCTGGCCATAGATGCGCGTCATCGCCGTCGCCGCTTCGTCCACCCGTTCCTTGCGCGCCAGCCAGATCGGGCTTTCCACCATGTAGCTCAGTTGCAGCACCAGGATCGTCACGGCAAACACCGCCGTGGCCGCCACCGAATAGCGCCAGATCGCATCGCCCACGTCCCACGAATAGAACAGCAGCGCCAGCAGCAGGTTGGTACACACGGCCGTGTACCACATGCCCTGCCAGGTATTCAGCCGGCTCTTGAACTTGACCGGTGTGAATTCCGCCAGCACCGCCATCGCGATGGCGAAGTCGATGCCGTAGGCCGCGCCCACGAAGAACCGGCCCGCCAGGATCACCTCGAAAGACGGCGCGAACACCACCAGCAGCGCGCCGATCAGCGCCAGCAGCTTGGCCGCGATCAACGGCCGCATGCGGCCCCAGCGATCGGCCATCCAGCCGCCGATGGGGTTGAAGGCAATGGCCACCCACGACGCGAAGGACGTCATCAATGCAACCTGCCCGGCCGTCAGGCCCAGGTTGCGCGTCATGGGACCCAGGCCCGCGCTGAGCGCGGAATTGGCGAAAGCGTCCAGGAACAAACCACCCAGGGCGAGCCACCAGATAAGGCCGGCTCGGCCCACGATGCCTGGGCGTGAATCGATATAGGCGATGACATCGTCGATGCCACGCAGCTTGATGGATGTGGATTGCACGGCTGTCTCCTCTTGGAATTATTTCTGTAAGAGGTCGACGCAACGTGCACGCGATAAAAGACCATCTTACAGATGGTCTTTTATCTAAATCTGTGCGGTGACTTTATGGACTATCCAGAACAGTGTCAAGCAGGAGAAACACCAATCGGCGGCTGGCGGTATGCTTCGCTGGCACGCCGATTCCGGCATACTTTCCGCTCCTGACCACGCCCCCCGCCACCCATGATCCGACACGCCCTTGCGCTTTGCCTGATGTTGTCCCCCACCGTCGTCCTGGCGGCTTCGACCCCGGACTATATGGATCAATACGACCGCTGCCTGAAAGACGCCGGCGCCGTCAACAACGGCACCGTCGAAGCCTGCTCGAACGCCGTCTCGTCCGCGGCCAAGCGCGAAATCAACGCTCAGTACGCCAAGATACACGCGCGCCTGGCCGCCGACTTTCCGGAAGATGCTGACAAACTTGAAGAAGCCCAGAAGGCCTGGCTGGTCTATCGCAACGGCCACTGCTCGCTGGCGGGTGCGCACGTCGGTTCGCCCATGTACGAATATTGCCCGATGCTGCTCAATGCCAACCGTGCCGGCGAGCTGCGGGAATTGGCGGGTGACTAGCCTCGGGACGACACGCGGGCGTCATCGGGCATGAGCCTGCACGGCCGGCTTGCCGGAACAACGCCACATTGGTACCTTTGCTGCGTCCCCTTCCTTACAGGAGTGCGCCACCATGACCATCGTCGTCTACGCCGCGAATGCCCGCGCCCTTTGGGAAACGATCCAGGCGGACATCGCGCCCATCGGCGCCACGGCCAACGCCGGCGGCAACACCTGGCGCAAGGATGACAGCACCCGCGCCACCAAGATCTACCGCGCTACGCCCACCGGCCAGCACGACGAGCGCGCGTATTTCGTGGGCACGGTGCGCACGGGGCAACTGCTGCTGCTGGATCTCTTGCCCGGCAGCGAACCCCTGAGCTGGCCGTTGTTCGGCGCGTTGCACGGCCATATGTCCGGCATGCTGCTATCGACCTACCCCGATGCCATCCTGTCGCTGAATCTCTTCCCGAACAAGCCTGCCTCCGAATAAGGACATCCCGTTTTGCTGTTGTTGACCGTTAGCGTATTGGTGGTGTTATCGCTGGGCGCGTTGCTCTGGCGCATCTGGCGCCGCCCCATCGGCAAGACAACCGGCGACATCCTGCGCGGCGCGGCGGGCGGCGCCGGCCTGTTTCTCGCGCTGGGGCCGCCAGTCGGCGCCGGGGCCTTTGCGCTCCTGCTGACGGCAGCAGCCCACGATCTGGAAAGCCTGAAGAACCTGCCGCTGATGATTTTCACGGTGCCCTATTCCTACCTCTTTGGCGGCGTGCCCGCGGTGCTCTGCGGCGGAGTGGCCGGTGCGTTTCGGCCGGCGCGCGTATCCTGGCGCTCGTATTGCTGGCCCGGCCTGCTGGGCGGGCTGTATGCCTCTTGCTTCCAGCTTGGATTCGGGTCCCGCGACGACTCCTGGTCGGACCTGACCGCGCTATTGGCCATGGGCGGCATCCCGGGACTGATCAGCGGCGTGGCGTGCGCGCGAGTGCTGTACGGCAAATCGCCGGCGGCGGCCACCGAGCCTGACGCGCCGACCTGAAGCCCAGGAACGCCCCCCCCCGGCTCACGGGATTACAATTTCCGCCGATTGCATCGCACTCTGATTCTTCTCAGGAAGCACCCATGAAGACATCCCTGCCGCATCTGGTGGCGACGCTGGCCGCCAGCCTGTGTGCCACGGCCGCGTTGGCCGCCGACGGTGCCGTCGCTGCGGCCCAAGCCCAACTCACCCGCATGACACCCGCCTCGAAGATCGCGTGCCGCGCAGACGGCTACGGCGGCGCAACCTGCACCGCCGATGGCTATTCCGTGCGCCTGGGCGATTGCGGCGAGGGCGCCGCGTTCGGCTCGATTGCGGCCGATGGCGGGCTCGATCTGAACGACCGCATCGATGGCGAAGGCAAGCCCGTCGCCCACGTACAGGACCGCCAGTTCGTCTGCATCCCCGCCATGGCACGCAAAGGCGAAACTCAGCGCCACTACGTCATCGTGGTGCCCACCACCAGCGTGCCGGAATGCCGCGACAACGCGCTGTGCAAGGACGCCGACCTGCCGGTGCAATGGAAAGCAGCAAAGAGCGGCCAGGCCTGCCAACGCGGCAAAGACGGCGTCTATGCCGGCGACTGCGCCGCAGGCTGGGTGGACGTGGGCCAGATCGACCAGTACGACACGCTGGCGCCCATGCCAGGGAAACAGGCCAAGTGAGCGGCATGATGCGCCTGGAAGCCTTGGCCGCCCTGCCCGTTGTGGCCGCGATGTCGCTGGCCTGCCTGCCGGCAGCACCCGCGCAAGCCGCCACCACGAATAGCGTGGCGGCCCAGGCCAACCCGGACGCCAGGCAGCACCTCGCCATCATCGCCACCGTCAACGACGCACCTGGCCCGTTCGACCGTGTCGATGGCCATGCCGACTACCGGGTGAACAATTCCGACTGCGTTCCGCTGACACCGGTCACAGGTGCCACGATCCTGCCCGAACAACGGGTGCCCGTGCAATTTCAACCGCAAGCCGACGGCGCCTTCCGCGCCAATGTCGTGCTGGACAGGTTCCGTGACGAAGACTATTTCGGTCGCGGCATTTGCCATTGGGCGTTGGTGGGCGTGGTCGCCGACTTCCATCACGGCCTGGTGGACTTCAGCCCCGCCATCGGCTTGGCCGACGTCACAAACCCGCGCACCGTCGTCAGGCATTTCTCGAACGCGTCATACCGCAACGCGGACCACGCGCGGATCGACATCGGCGCTGACAAGCCCGCGGCGTTCAACAACCCGCAGGACACATTCACGATTCAATTGCAGGCCATGCCAGGACAGCGCTAGCGTCAGTTACCCATGGCGCGGCGCAACCGGTCCAGTTCGGCCCGGTTCAAGCGCTTGGCCTCATCTTCGGCATAGCTGCGTTCATTCGGTTCGTACTTACCGTCGTACAGGCAGTTGGTAACCCGGCACTCGAGCGAAGTCCGGGAAGAAGATGGGGCCGACACCGGCCCCGGATTCGGCGACGACCAAGGCGAAGCGGAGGACGAACATCCGGACACCAGCACAGCGCACGCCAGCACAAAAGCGCCGCGGCAGAGCGTTTCAATCGACATTTACCCTCGCTCGAAAAAACAGGCTTGACCCGTCTTTATAGCAAGCCTGGCGGGGGGATCAAAGCGGCGCCTGCGCCCCGGCGGGCTTTCCCGGCCCATCCTGGACAGGCCAGCGGGTTGCATCCGGCGGGCCCCTCGGACTCGCAAAATCGGGGTCATGCCCCGACGCGGCATCGTCTCACCGGCGGTGTTTCAGCATGTCATCGCGAGCGTGTTCCGCACGAGACGCCCCAATCGCGGTTTCCACCTTCTTCACTTCTTCCGGCGGCGGCAGCACGGCAGGAAAACCTAGCGCCTCGATCCACAGTTCACGGGTCCACCCCATGGTGTGATACAGGTGATGGTCTTCATCCTTCTCGACCGCCTCGTACGCCTTCTTCAGCGTGGCGGCCTCGGCCCCCGAAAGCTTGTCGGCGACCAGGCCGATCAACTCCCAATTCTGGTGGTCCTTGGTCTCGGCCAACACCACGCATTCACCGGCCACGATCTGCGCCGCCGACGGATCGCCCCCTTTTTTTGCCATTTCCATGGCGGCAACCAGGCCATCGGCATGATGCTTGACGATTTTCCGGCTTGGCACGGCGGCCGCCGGATCCAGCCCCAGCTCTTCAAATACCGTCAACAGCACCTGCTTGTGGGTTTTGGTCTCGTCCAGATATCCCTGCCATTCCTTGCGCAGATCGTCGTTCACCGCACAGGTCAGCGCTGCGGTATAGACGCCCACGCCCCCTATTTCCGTTTCCAGCGCCTGGTACAGCAGGTCGTGGATTTGCTCGGTATTTCCTTTTTTGGTTGCAGCCATGATGCAGACTCCTCAATAGTGCAAACATGCGCCGGATGGTCGCATACCGAGGGGCACAGCAAGCGGCGATCCCGGTGCAATGCGCACACGCGCCTTGTCTTGCATCTGAGAATCAAGGTCTGGGAGGTATCCGTGACGGTCAGGATCTGGCACCGAGCCCGCGAGCCGACCTGTCAGCTGATGAGAACGCCCGCCCCAAAGCGCCAGCCAGCCATTCGGTCTGGCTGGCCCTATACGTTGTCATCCCGCACCAGAGCAAGAGCGTCCGCGCGGACAGCGACTGGAGACGTTCTGACGAATTCAATTCGCAAGACAATTCGGCCCGTCGGACCCGAAGCTTCAACCGCCATCGAGCGCACCAGAACGGCGCCGCGCCTCCAGTATCAGCTTGTCGTTTTCGGCTGCCAATTCGTTGTTCAGCGCTGCTAATCTCTGCGTTGGTATGCTGTTGAGCCGAACGGACGCATGCATTCCCACGGCATGCCGGATCAGGCGCAGAGTCGGGCTGTCAGGCTTATCCCCCTTGCTCTCCAGACTCTTGGCGATTCGCTGCCTTACGTCGTCTGGAAGCTTCCGCTCAAGCTGCTGCTCTCGGAATTTCCGTTCCGCCTGGGTAAGCGTCTGCCGGTCGCCCACCCCCCGTGCGCTTCTCAGGAATTTATCGTCGGGCAATGATCGCAATGCTCTCAGCACCGTATCGTTCAAGAGCACTTCCCGCGACATGGCCGTGTTCGGGCCGTGCGCGGCAAGCAGACGGTCCAGGCTCTCATCCAGCCGGGCGACATGTCTCGCGATAGGAACACCGTAGCCTTGCCTGGCGATATGGAACAGTTGGCGGCAAGCCGTCAAGCACTCGCGCTGCGCTGCCATTTGTCGGAGTCCGGTGCGCGTTGGCACTTCAAACGTCGCCTTCAATGAACGCAGTATGCCTTCGGCTCGCGGTATCGCGATCGAGTGTAGCGCGCGCGGCGCCTGGCCAAGTAACCGCACAAAGGCCTTGACCCGCGCACCGGTAGTCTCGACCTTTGAACTGATCTTCCCCGTGGCGCCCGGCGCTGCCTGCGTGCCCGCGGCAGGCGGCCGCGTGGTCGGCTGCGTGTCCGGCTGCGGGGCGCCGAATCGGGATGAAATGGGGTTCGCGATATTGACGGACATATGGCGGCTTGAAATGAGCATGCGGTCGACCTTAGTCACCGTGCCGGCTGCTTGGTTCCATGCTAGCTCAAGCAACGAGATGGTCGGCCGGCCTTTGAGATTGTTGGATTCGTAGGCCAGTCTCAGTGTCTCGTGCTCGGCCAACTCGTCCACCAGCCCTTGCTCATACGGGCCGCATCCGGGCGCTCAAGCAGCGCCGCAGCCCTTTGATCCTCACGGCAAAGACCTGCCGCTGCAAGCAGCCACCTCCACCGCAATCAAATCGCCCAAAAATGTGGCTGCAATGCCTATACGCGTCGTTGGCATTGCCCCGGTCTTTGGTGAAGTAGTCGATGATCATGATGGAGAACACCCAGTCAGGCGACTTGGCATTTTCCAGGATGGTCACCGTTTCAAGCTTGTAGGTCTTTTCCGCCGTGGACACGACGTCCAGATAGGTCTCGTCGACGGTGACGATAATCCGGTTGGGTTTTTCGCCGCCCGTGTAGACCATCCACCGCTCGCCTGCGATAGCGGGCGAGGCGAGTGCGGTGGACACGACCTGCGCCACGCACGTGCGCAAAGCGATGTTGCGCCGGACAAATGAAAGGGCCGGCTCCCATGTTTCAAGGAGCCGGCCCAACAACTTGCTGCCAAGCGGCCTGCATTTCAGCAGGCCGCTCTGCGATTAAATCGATTTGATCATCGTCGCCTGAGGACCTTTCTGCCCCTGGGCCGCCACGAATGACACGCGCTGGTTCTCTTCAAGAGATTTGTGCCCGTCACCCTGAATTTCAGAGTAATGCGCGAAGAGGTCTTTGCCGCCCAGCTCCGGAGAAATAAAGCCGAAGCCCTTGTCGTTGTTGAACCACTTCACGATACCAGTTTCAATCTTCAATGTAAGTCCTAGATTTTCCGGGAAAAAATATTCCCGGGGCCACTATGGGCGATCGGACGTCATAAAGATATGGCTGTTTCAAAATGATACGCGCACCGTCGCAGAGACGGTACGCAAACGGAGGACCTGATCGTCCCTGCGCGTCAAAACAAAAAACCCCCCAGGCATTCCTGCCTGGGGGGTTTCAGGGCTGCAACCCGGCCTGAGAGCCCGTTGCAACGGTCTTGCAGATACTGCCCGCCGTGGAGCTACCCGCCAGGGCTATCCATCCGAGGACTGCCCATCAGGGGTGAAACAGCATCTAATAGGGGTTTGGTGCGAAGGAGGGGACAGCCAAATAACGTATTTGCGCACTCACCAGCCTATTTGGCGTAATTTTGGCGTATCCCAAGTTCATCGAGCTTAAGTTCTACGACGATCGTCCGTTATGTCGTAACCTCAACGACCGAGATCTCTGAATGTCTGCCGAGCTTCCCCTAAAAAAACGTGCGATCGACCCAGCCGCACTGATTTTTGCCACATTGGCTCTGCTCGGTACAACCCTATACACATCAGGGCCGTTTTCTCCGTTAACGAGCCTCTTGGGGATTGTGATCTTGGCGGTGATTTACGCCTACGACGAGGATGAGCCTCGAAATCTGTTCCAAAAACTCGCATTCGCGATGGTCACTGGTCTTGCCTTGACAGTAACACTTGGTCTGGCGGCTCAACTACTGAATTGGCTGCCCGTGCCAAAAGACTGCTTTGAAGACTACATGCTCGGGAAGCTGGAGGCTAAGTGTCTGACAGCCGCTGCTGACATTTCGACGCAGATACAGCGCAAGCTTGTCGTGATTTGGATCCATTGCGCGTCGCTCGCGCTTGCGTGGGAATTCGCTAGAAACCACTTCCGACGACGCCGGCGCGAAGGTTAATCCTATACTGGCCCTTCCCACGGGAGGCCACCATGTGCAGCCACTACCAGACCCTGAAGGACGCCGAGTTGCTGCTGAAAAAGTTCGGCGCGCCCAACAAGCCGGCCGGCGGAAAGTACGACATGTGGCCCCGCTACCCGGGCATCTTCATCCGGCGGCCGGTCGAGCATGACGCGGGCGACGAGGCGGTGCCCGCGCGCGAGGCGGTCGTGGGTCGCTGGGGCCTGATCAGTGCCATGACCAAGGCGGACGGCTTGGCCAAGGCCGGCAAGCTGTCCACGTTCAACGCGCGCAGCGAGACCGCGGCCAAGTCCTTCACCTTCGGCAACGCCTGGCGCCGGGCCCAGCGTTGCATCATCCCGGCTGACGCTATCTTCGAGCCCGATTGGCGGTCCGGCGTCGCAGTGGCTACCCGGTTCACCCGAGCCGATGGCGCGCTGCTGGGCATCGCCGGCCTGTGGGACCGCTGGCGCGACGCCGCTGGCCAGGTGCAGGAAAGCTACACCATGCTCACCATCAACGCCGATCAGGATCCGCTGTTCCGGGACTACCACCAAGCCGGCAAAGAAAAGCGGATGGTCGTTATCCTGTTAGAGGGCGCCTACGGCGACTGGCTCACCGCGCCGGCCGATGCGACACGGGATTTTCTGGTGCCCTTCCCGGCGGAAAAGCTGCTCGCCACGCTGATGGCGAAGTAGGCGTCAGCCTTTCACCTTGTCATAAAGCTGGATCGCGGCAGCCAAAGACGGCTCCATACCGTGCCTCGTGCCGCTCCCCGCCCAGACCTCGTACTGCCAGCGGTTCTGCGCGAACACCTTGCAGATCGTCCAGCCGCCAGGGCCCGCCCAGTAGTATTCATCCCTCTGCTGCCAGTCCATCACATCCGCCACGTTCCGTCCCCTAATGGGCAAAATCGGGGCCTAATTGCACCGCTTTGACGGCGAATTATACTGTATATATGTACAGTATTTTTCGAGCAGATCGTGCAATTCCAGTGCAGCGTCCTACGCACCCACCACCTTGGCGAACGCCGCCGCGACAACGATCCAGGCGAGCCCGTCGTGGGCACGGTCCGGATGTACTCCATGCTTCACAAGGGTCTAAATCGGCACGTTCCGCGCATGACCATGGACGCGCTGGCGAAGTTCGGCGCCACAGTTCCTAGCGCCATCCCCGATCTGTTGGAACCTCAACTCCTGACCTTCGCCTCCGACCGCGGCATGATGGTGGTCGGCTTCGAGGAGATTGCCGGCGTGCGCTACTACCAGGGCTGGTGGATGCAGTGGGTCAACGAGAGCCACATGCCCTAGCGGCGCGGGCCCTCTGGGACATAAATGCGAGGATGTGTTACAAATCATCTCTCGCACTTGACATCTGTAGTTGCAACTGGAATTCAGTTGCGCCCATCAGAACTTTTGACGATAATCCATGTCCCAGTACAAGAAGGCCCTCGCACGCCTATGCCGCAAGCCGCCGCCGACCGACTTTCGTTGGGACGAGCTTGTGACCTTGCTGGAAGGCTTAGGTTTCAAGCTCCACAATGGTGGCGGATCCCGGCGACACTTCATGACTGTCGTAGATGGAACACCACGCAGAATCAACCTACACGAGCCGCATCCGAGCGGCATCGTTAAGCCCTATGTCATTCGCAATGTCGAAGCATCATTGAAGGAATGGGGGTTAGCATGAACAATGATCTCTTGGAACACCGCGGCTACTACGGCTCTGTCCAATACAGTGCTGAAGACGATTGCCTCATCGGTAAAGTCGAATTTATCGACGATCTCATCCTGTTCAATGCAGAGGATGTGCCTTCATTGAAGGCTGCCTTTGTGGAAGCTGTCGACGATTATCTGGCGTCTTGCGCTGCCGAGGGGCTGCAACCCAATACGACCTGCCGAGGGTCATTTAATGTTCGCATTGGGGTGGATGCACACAAGAAGGCGGCGCAGTTCGCTCGACAGCGGCAACAAAGCCTTAATGACTTTGTTAAAGACGCAGTCGTGCACTTTATTGAACTGGCCAGCCTACCCAGTCCCAGGAAAGTAGTGGAGCGGAATCCCACCGAAACCTTCGTGCGCGAGTTTCAATTGTTCGCAGCGTTCTCGGAACTCAAAACGCACAACGCAACGCACGTCTCTCTAGCTGATACCGAGTTCGACTGGCCTGTCGATACTACCAAGCAAGAAAGTGGCGTCCGAGCAACTACAAACTATTTGGGCACGACATGGTCGAAAACGCATTGAGCAAGACCGCCCGCCCCGCAGTATTGTCCAGCGCCATGACTTCAAATGAACATTGCGGGGCTCGCCTCGAAAAAATCTTGTTCCCGCGACTCCATCTTCAACGGGCACTGGACGAGGACGAGGTTGCGAAGCCGCTTGAAAAATCGCGCATTGAGATCAATATCAGGGGAAGCCTGACGACTAAAGACCACCCTCAGAATGGTCATGTGTACGTCATCGTCTCAATCCATTTCGACGCCAAGGCAGTCACCCACGACTCTAAGGAAACGATGGTCTCGGTTGAGTTGACCTGCACCGGATATTTCAAGTGCGCCTCTGGGCATTCTTTGAAAGAGGTTACCGAGTATGTCGCAGCCAACTCCGACGAAGTTTCAATGTTGTGGACACCGCAGATTTACAGCACCGCGGTGATGGAGTTCGAACGTTTGGTGTCCCTCGCCGGACTGCCAGCTATGAACATGTCACTATCTCCCCCGTTTCTTGCGACGGAAGGTGAAAAGGTCAACCAAACTCCGAACGCGAAGCCAAAGCGCCCCCGCAAGAAGGTCAAACCAGGACCGGCATAGGGGCAACAGACAGGCCTTGTCACCGACAAGGCCTTTTTGTTTCTTGAGAGAGCCCAATGCTTAATTCCCCCGACAAAGTTCGCGCCAGGTCTCATTGCCCTCAAGCACCTGGCGGCGTACACCTGCCGGCGTTTGATCGACCTCGGCGGCCGAGTCGAAGTAGATCGGCCGCGCGTGGTCACAGTACTCAACGCCCACCTTTGCCGCCGGGGCGGCGCACCCAATCAGACTTAAGCTCAGCGACAACAGCGTCATCATCCATGCGGGCCACGTTGTCCTGCACATTGCGCACCTCCTGGCGGGCCTGGGCCGCCTGCTCGTTGATTTGTTCGGCCCGGTCCTGGCGCTCGGCCTCGCGCCCGGTGGCTCGGCCGCGGTAAAACACGCTGGCCAGGGCTCCCAACGCAAGACCAACCAGTAGTAGCCAGCCTTGCATACGCTCAAGCCACGTTCGCATTTCGCCCCCCTATCTCGATGTAGGCCTGCGTATGGTTGCTGGCCCACTTCTTGCGCAGGGCCGCCCGCACTTCTGGCGTGCCACGAGCGTATGCGCCGGGGCGCCAGGTCCGCAGGTACAGCAGCCAGGCGCCCTGTTCGTCGCCAATACCCGGCAGGCGCCCCGGATCGCTCCAAAGCAGTAGCCGTGCAAGCGCTGCCGCCAACACATCGTCATGCTCGATGGCGTTCCAGATCGCGGCATTGTCGGCCGCCACACCTCTCGCGCGATACAGCTGCGCGGCTAGGTCTCGGGTGGCCGCGTGGGCTCGCACGCCGTTCACCATGCCTCCACCTTGCTCCGCCTGCCAGAAGCTCTTTGCGGGGCCAGTAGGCCGCGGCGGACTGCCAACCAGTTGCCGCCGGTCAATGAACCGGCTTTCCTGCAGGCCGATAGCCAGCAGCATTACGCGTGCCTCACGCGTGTCCATCTTGGGCGGCAGCAGCGCCAAAGCCGGATCCAGTGCCGTAGCAACAATCTCGCCTAACGTCATAAATTGACCCTCACTATGCACGCCACATTTCCCTGGGCGCGGTAAACAAGAACAGCGATAAGCAGCGCCACCACCGCCTGCCATATGGTCACCGGCTCATGTCGCACCAATACATCCAGCGCTTGACCGCCCGTCCCGACCACCAGCAGATAGGCGATCCAGGACATGCCACGGCGATATCTAAATCCCCTCCGCCGAAAGCACATCAACCGCACCGCCGCCGCCAAATTCGCCACCACAAAAACAAGGGCCACCAAGTATTGGTGGCCCAACGCAATCAGTTCTGTTGGTTGCTGCATATCAACTCCCTTTCTTGAACACCGTCGAGAAGTCGAAGGTCTTGATGCGCTCAATGGCGGCCAAGGCAACCGTCACCACCAGCGCTGCAGCACCAAACGCCGCGATCGCGGTTTCCTTGACTGGAGACAGCGCGACTACGTCAGGCGCCGCCAAATAGCCGATGACGAACGATATGGCCCAGTAGATACCGCGCGACAGCAGCCCACCGTCTTTACGCGATACGACGAAAAGCGAAGCTCCTGCAAAAGCGCCGATCAGCGCATTGCCATCTATTCCGGGCAACAGTCCTGCAAGCGTTACGCCAGCAGCGGCCACTGCAATTGCCCCCGTGCTCGCTGGTTCTGCCATCACTTCTCCTCGATGAAATTGGTTTTGATAGTGCGCATGAATGCGTCTTCCGTATGGACGAAAAAACACCCGCACACGGCGGGCGAGCTACTGCACTAAAGATCTATTTGGGGTGACGCTGTTTCACCTCTTGACATGCCTCGATCCAACGGCAAACCTCGTCAGGTAGCACTTGCCCAGAGGCGCGTAGGTGCGCGGCCAGCTTCATAGCGGCGTCTAGCTGATCGCCAATCGGTGGATAGGCGGCCTTCCGAGCCTTCAAGGAGCAACTACGATGCCGAATTTTCAAAGGCCACCTCCCAAGGAAGAAACGGCGCGCACTGAATGCGAACCACGTATGAGCCTGCCCGGTCAAACTCCAGTTCCACGCACCCATCGTGCACCGTGTAAAAGTCAGAATCATTGATAGATAGTTCCGCCCCTATGGGGATACCCACCAGATTGAAGCCGTCGCGCTGTATTTGCATCTCAGGGCGGCGGCTCAGCACTCCGTCTTTGAGATAGTCCAGCCCAGGCTCTGCCACGCCATGCCCATAATTCGCTTGGTTCGCTTTGGCCGTCTCGACAGCATCGGACTGGTTCATTTCTCCAGCCATAAACACAAGACCGTCACTGCGGTAAAAATAGACCGCAACCCGCCCTAAAGATGCAGGAACAAGCTCACTTGCATTCAATTTTGAATTGGCCATAGTGTCACCGCTGCAAGATCAAGATTGCGAAGTTTCCAGTCAACTGCCGAATCCCGTTTACAGGCCTAGGAGCAGTGATAGTCAAGGTAAGAGTAGACCCAGCAGGGACCGCCCCCGCCGCAAACGACCCGCCGACGATCTGCCGGTAAGTATTGCCTTCTGTCGCATAGTCGCTATTCGCGATCGCCCCGTGGTGGCTAGACGTCACCACAATAGGCGCGCCGGAGGTAGCCCCGAAACTGCCACCATCGGAGGTGCCATTGAAGAAGAACAGCGGAATTCCACCGAAAGGTGTGTAAACCGACATTGACGCCGAAGTGCTGCCAGAACTCACACCAAAAGATTGGCTAAACGACTGCCCGGTACCCACCGTGACTGACTGCCCTGCCAGCTTCATGGTGTCCACTTGCAAGTCGCCAATCTTGGCGTTCGTAATAGCTGCATTGGCAATCTTGGCAGAATCGATTGCCGCATTACCAATCTTCGCATTCGTGATGGCCGCATTGCCAATCTTCGCGTTGGTGATCGCCGCATCTTCAATGTGTGCAGTCTTAATCCAGGCAGTCCCGATCAAAGCCTGATTCATGAAAACTTGGCCGCCCTGAATAACAAACGGCGTTGTCAACGACCCAGACGACTCATCCAGCACAGCCACTCTCTGGGCAGCAAGCAGCACCTGGGAAGTGATAACGCCTTCGTTGTTCTCCACCCCTACGCCGATGCCAGCGAGGTACGGCTTGCCATCCACCGTCAACTGCGTCTTAATCGAGTACATGGCGGCCAACGAGGTCACGATGGCGTCAATTTGCACTTGAGCATCAGCATTGTCGATCTTATCCAACAACGCTTTAGCCAGTTGGGTCTCGCTGATCTGCCCCTTCAGGTAATCTAAAATTTGATCTGCGTCTGCGCTGGAATTCCCCCGGACGCCGCTGCCGCTTGGATAGACAACGCCGGCGGTCCCGTTCTTATCAACCAGCCTCGCCCAGAACCAGAACTCGACACCCGCAGCCAAGCCCATGAGCGTGTGCGTGTTCTGGGGAAATGCGAAATCCCCGAGCTTGACGGCATCATCAAAGCTTGGCGTTCGGCTGTAGTACAACTCCGTGCGGTCAATGATTGAGGGCCCCGGCGGCATACCCCAATCGACACGAATACCAAACACCAAACTGGTTGCGCGCAGGGTAGTCACAACGGGCGGCGCACCGATGATCCCGTCGAGCTTTGTCAAGGTCGATGAAGCCCAAATCGAAGCCACTCCCAAGGCGTTCAAAGCCCGAACACGGAACATGAAGTCGCCAGCGTAAATATTCGGGACTTCCGCACGTGCAGATCCTGTACGTGGCATCATGACCCAATCCGAATTGTCGCGGCGCCATTGCACTTCGTAGGAGACCGCGCTCTGAGCAGCCTTCCATTCGAACACGGCGACGTGATTAGCTATGCCCTGCGAAATTACGGAATAGCTGGTTATCTTCGGTTCGGTTGGCGGCGGCTGGACACCGGGCGGAACCACGGTAATCGGTGGCACGTCGAGCCGAGTGCCAAAATCAACATTATCGAACTTCGCAGACTGATGCTGAACAGCCGAGATTTCTGCCAGCAACCCTTCCTTACGTCGCACACTAAGAACACGGAAGGTTTGTGCAGACAGCGCTTCTGACTCCAGGGTCCAGATGCAGTCAGCCTCTGGCGCGGAAGAGAATGGCTGCCTAACCGTGATGTGCAGAACAGCACCAGGTAGGCCAATCAAATCGGCTGTCAATTCACGAGTGTCGCCTCGAATTGTCCGGCCGTCGGCAGAGATAACTTCCCCGATCGCTGAGGAAACCTGCCGCGTCTCCGAAACTCCATTGGGCAAATTGACAGTGAGTCTGTCTCCCGGGCGGACAGCAATTTCAGCATCCACCGTGATCACAGTAGTCGATGCCTCGCGAATCCGCCCCCCGATACGCCGCCCCGCGAGGTGCTGGTCAGCTATTCGAACAATGCTTCCTGGACGGACCACACAAGCGTCAAGCCCTACCGTAAACGAAACGGTCCGCGTCTCCATCTGAGACGTCAGCAAGAGCCACTTCCCGACGCGATGGGCCTGTGCGCGCGACGTGCAGCCGAAGGCGGAAACCTCAATCTCTTTCAGCCCATACCGAGCGATGGCCTCAAGGTTCTGGACGGGCTCTACCTTCTGGCGCGCCATGTCCGTCATGTCGTTCCACGAGACCATAGCTACCGTGTACCGGGTATTGAGTGCCGACCCAACATACGAGAACTTGCCACCAATCACATTGGCAGAAGAGAACGTGTAAACAGGATCTGAAGGCATATCTGCGACCGCATACACCGCCCCATTGGCCCAATACGCCATCCCTCGAAAGACAGAAGCGAGATCCTGCACCACTCGATATGCATCCGCCTTCACCTGCAGCACCACGTTGCACGTGAAGCGGGGTTCCTTTGCCCCAAATCCGTCATCTACGAACTCGTCGCAGTACCGACCGATCTGATAGAGCCCCCATTTGTCCAGCCAACCAGCCGGGACGCGTTCACCCAGGCCGTATCTCTCGTTGCTCACCAAGTCAAAGAAGACCCAGGCAGGATTGTTCGTCCACGCGAGCTTGAATGTGCCATTCCAGGTTCCTGCGTACGTTCTAGCCACGGGATCATAGTTCGCAGGCACCCGAATAATTCGACCGCGGATGTGATACGCCCGCGTGGGAACGCTTTGAAACTGGGAGGCATCAACCTTTACCCCAACCACAGCGGACATCGGGTAACGCAGCTTCGCGTCTATGACTTCAGTGACTGCATCGACGAAGGTACGATCAGAAATGGTGCTGCTGTTTGCGTTGGCAGTAATCCTACGGACACGAACGTTCCAGCCCGTCTGCGCACGCGGCAGCTCGATACGATGCGACCGAGAATAGCGCTGCGTCGTCTTTCCATCGAAAGCCGAAGTGATAGCAGCTTGGTAGGTTCCACCATCGGTACTTACCTCAACTGCATATTCCACCCTGTAGCCGTTGATATCACCCGATGAAGTGTCGGCCTTGCTTAGCCCCTGTACCGCAAGTGTCACCCGAATTGCCGACAGCTGCAGATTCGAGAACATGCGCGTCCACGGTTGAGCCGCGGTAAGTTCGACACCCACTGCCAAAGTGTTTTCGGAGGCGGGAAAACCGGGTAGAGGGTCCTGAAGCTGCGTACCCGGTCGAAAATCCACAGAGACATTGGAGAAATTCAGCGATCCGTCTGCATTCGCGATCGGCGTTCCGTCAAGGTAAACATCTCGAAGCGCTCCGCCGCTTCCATGGGCGGGCCCATAGATTTCACCCTCGGAGATTAGATCAATGATGCGGGCATAGGCGATGCTATGCAGGCTATCTGGCGCCTCGGAGGGTGAGCTACTACCCCCACCTCCTTTTCCCCCTCCTTTGTGCCCGGTGATCAATGGCGCACACTCACCAAGACCTGGAACTTTCATGTCTTGGGCCTGGCTGTCGCCACAAAGCTTTTTCATGCCTGATCCTCGGCGTAAATGCCTGCTGAAATCGTGGCGCTGCCTACGATCAGTTCTCCATACACAACAGGTACGGGGTTGCCTTGGGCAGAAGTGTTGACGGGTCCGTTAAAGTTGTATGACGCACCATTTTGAGGGCCGTCTTTGGCACTAAGGCTCCGTTGCTGCGGCGACAGCAACTGCACGACTCCGCCCAACATCATCGCTCCGCCCATTTGCATCATCGGCACCCCAATGCCGCTTAAAGAGCCGGCCGAAAAATAACTGATCGCGGCACCCGCCACCACCAGCACCGCGCCCAGAATGACCTGGAACATCCCTGCCCGCTTGCCTCCAGCCGGCATCGGAGCTATGCGAATGTCTGCAGGCCCTGCCGGGTGGTTCAACTGATCGTCGCGTAGGTTTCGTTTGCCCAAAAAGCACGCGTAAGCCACACCGGCTGAGCCGCTCTTCGCCAGGGCTGCTTCGAATCCAGGCAGCATTGCGCACAGTGCTCTCACGGCTTCAGCTGTGGTGGCGACGGCCAGTTCGTGGACACGGCCGAACTTGGCACCGAGGGCACCGTATAGGCGAATAGTTCGAATTCTCTGGTTCATATATGTGCAAAGGCCACCCGAAGGTGGCCTTTCAAGTTGAGACTGTAGTTTTAGGGGTTCGCCGCAGCAACGTGATAGCGAAGGACCAATCGGGTCGCCTCCAGCCAATACCCGCCGTACACTACGCGCTCCGACTGCCTCCCATGTAGATGGTGCAGCATTGCGTCAGGCACGGGGTGGACTTCAGGAGCCTCTTTGATACGTTCCATACCAAGGTAAATGCCAGCATGGTTGGCTCTGTCCGACCGCACCTGCATGATGACCACATCACCTGGCTCCATCACTTCGCCCAAGGCCAAAGGCCGAAAGCCAGCCTCTGCGTAGTGGTCCATATACAGGTCCCCATCCCTCCCCGGCTCCCACCAGCCATCCTGTCGCGAAAAATCGGGCAATGCAATGCCGCGCTCTCGCTCGTACCAATCTCGGACTAGCGAATAGCAATCTAGCACCCCGTGCGCGAATTGACGGCCCAAGAGCGGTGCGCGATAGCCAACAGGGGTGAAGCCCCTGATCTCACCTGCAACCACATTGCCTTCAGGCCCTTTGGCAACAGTCACTATGTACCAGGGCATCCCCGTAGCCTCGCATGCCACACGATCAGCCTCGCTCGGGACGGGCGGCACGTCCGGATGAGAATGCACGACTGCGGCGATACGCCCCACATCTTCCGCCGCGGCATAGTCTTCCGGCGACATAACAAAGTGATCGGCTCCCATAGCAAGGTTCCGACAGGGCACATACACTTCCCGCTTGCCAGCCATGACAATCAGGCCGCAGGCCTCGCGCGGATACTCGGCTACGGCGTGGTCTCGGACCGCCTGCGTGGTCGCCTTTCGCATTACCTAGCTCCGAATCAGGTCGGCGGCCGGGAATCCACCGAAGTTGATAATTTCATACTCGCCAAAGCGCTTCTTGCAGTCCGACATCAAACCAGAACAGCGATCTAGGGCCGGATCCGTCACAGGCCTACCCTGCAAATCAAACATCCGTCCGCCCATATATCCGCAATAGGGCCCGCGATATCCACCTTTGCGTAGCCAGGAGCAGACCCCGGCAATGATCGTTCTATCCGGCAACTGCTGGCCATCGAAGTCCAGCGCGCTGGACAATGTGAACTCCACAACTTCTGCGGTTTCTGCCGTCTTCTGTTGCACGATCCAAATTTCCGGCGGCAGCTCCTCTGTAGGGTCTGCTGAAGGATTTCCCCCTTCAAAATTCTCGGCGTCGAGGTAGGTGCCGAGCGTTCGGTGGACGATTACCCGCGCACCCACCAAGTCGTTCAAGTGAATGCACAATGATGAAATCACGCCTGAAATAGAGTTGCCGAACTGGTCGGTTCCTATATTGCCAACGGAGATTTTTGGGCTAGGCTGTTCCCCCTCGCCAACCTGCTCGAAGCCTTCGGCTTGAATCGCCCAGGGCTCGTATTTCTTCCCTTGCCACAAGATGGTGCCAAACTGCGTGTACCCGTGGAACCGCTGGATATCCCCTCCAATAGCCGATAGGTCCAGTTCAAATAGTTCCACTAGCTCCGGCACATCAAGCTTTTGCACATCCGCGTAAATTCTCATAGCGCACCTAAGCCTTCAACGTCGCCGCCAGGCGGAACAGGTCATCCCGCCGCGCCTGAGTCAACCCGAGGACGTCGGCAGCAGCGTTCAACATTGCGCTGCTGCGTTCGAATACCTGTAGCTCGTCCCAGGCCCGGCGGTAATATGCCGGGGTGGCTGGATCGTTAAGTAGTTCTTCGAACGCTTCGAAGAGCGTCCAATCGGGAACCCCCTCCTTCTGGAAGGGCGTCAGCCGCATCGCCTCACGCCCCTGATAGCGAGAGACGCTGAAAGGCACAGGGGCCAGTGCTGGCGCCCAGAACCCCGATTCCAGGGCAATGAAGTTGTCGCCCGGCCTTGGCGTTTGCATTTCCACCCATCCGTCGGGTCGGTCGCCGTCGAACTGCTGAAAGGACTTCCCGACCTCTGCAAAAATGCTCACGATATTGCCCCCTTGAGCTTGTAAACGCGGACACGGCACTGGACGGGAGACGCCACAGGGCCACTGGAAAACTTCGG
>NZ_JAELTJ010000059.1 GCF_016428805.1 Achromobacter sp. ASV32 | reverse complement strand
CCCCCCCCCCCCCCCCCCCCCCCCCCCCCCCCCCCCCCCCCCCCCCCCCCCCCCCCCCCCCCCCCCCCCCCCCCCCCCCCCCCCCCCCCCCCCCCCCCCCCCCCCCCCCCTTTCCACGCAGAAGCCGCCATACGAGATCGGTTATTAGGTCTCGTGGGCTCGGAGATGTGTATAAGAGACAGGGGCCAGGCGGCACGCCATCGTCCAACGCCGCGCCCCGCCGCGACGCCCCCGTGCCGGCGTTACGGCCGGGCGGGCAGGTGGCCATCGTGGCGCCGGCCTCGGCGGCCGAGGGCGCGGCGTTCGCGGCGGCGGACTGGTTGCAGGCGCGCGGCTACGAGGCCCGGATCATGCCGGCCGCGCTGACGCGCAGCGAGGCGCCGTTTGATTACCTGGCGGGCGATGACGCGGCGCGCCTGAATGATCTGCACGCGGCGTTTGCGGACCCGGCCATCGGCGCGGTGTGGTGCCTGCAAGGCGGGTTTGGCTCGTGGCGCATTGCCGGCAAGCTGGATGTCGCGCTGCTGCGCGCGCATCCCAAGCCGTTCATCGGCTACAGCGACATCACGGCGCTGCACCTGGCGATTCAGAAGCAGGCCGGGTTTGTCACGTTTCACGGGCCGATGCTGGCGCAGGACATCCTGGCCGGCAAGGCCGAGCCCACCGCCAGCCATGTGCTGGCCATGATAGGCGGGCAGATCGGGCAGGGCGCGTGGATCGAGGCGCCCCCGGACACGTACCCGGTGGCGCTGGCCCCCGGCACGGCAACGGGCCGGCTGGTGGGCGGCAATCTGGCGCTGATCGCGGCCACCATCGGCTCTCGCCACGAGATCGCCACGCGCGATGCGATTCTGTTCATCGAGGACGTCAACGAGGCGCTGCCGCGCATCGACCGGCTGCTGTCGCAATTGCGCGCCGCGGGCAAGTTCGACCGCATCAAGGGCGTGCTGGCGGGCAATTTCACCCGCCTGGGCCTGCCGGGCGGCGACGCCATGGGCCAGAGCCAGCTGTTTCCGCTATTGCAAGAGCACTTCCAGGCGCGCGGCATTCCGGTGTTGGCGGCCTGGCCCAGCGGCCATGGCGATCCCAATCTGACGCTGCCGCTGGGGGCGCTGGTCACGCTGGATACCGAGCGTCGCGGCCTGAGGCTGGAGCAGCCGGTCGCGGTGTAGGCCGGCCGCGGGCCAGGCGCTGGCGCCACGTGGGGTGCAGGCCGGTTACGGGCCAGGCGCTGGCGCGACGTGGGGTGTGGCCGGTTACGGGTCAAGCGCTGGCCCAACGTGGGGTGTAGGCCGGCCGCGGGCCAGTCGCTGTCTGGCCCGACATGGCGCGCCGTGCTCGCACCGGCTTGGTGCGCAATGGCACGGGCCATGGCAATATTTTCACTCGCCGCGCCGCTCTGGCGGCGGCGTCTCTCCGTAAATCCACCCCTCACTCCCGCAATCCGCGTGCCCGGCCCGCCCTGGCACGCGAGTTGCTAGCAGTATCGTCACAGACGGCCAGCAAGATAGGCGCCGCTCCCTGAGCGCAACCACACCGGCCGCTGATGCACAGAGCCCGCGTGATCTTGGAAAGGAGACGTTCGTGAAGCATCTCGTCAAGCACGTTACGCGTTACCGCTATGCCGCGCCGGTCAGCTACAGCATCCAGACCTTGCGGCTGACGCCCCGGTTGGATGAGCACCAGCGCGCCTTGCGCTGGCAGATCCAGGCGCCGGGCGACATCCAGGCCCAGGTCGATGCCTACGGCAATGTCGCCCACACGCTGATCCTGAACCGGCGCCACAGCGAGGTGGAAATACAGGTGACCGGCCAGGTCGAGATCGAGCCGCTGTCGCAAGGCCACGTCGGCCCGGAAGACCACCGCTTGCCGGTGCACGTGTATTGCGTGCCGACCGCGCTGACCCACGGCGATGAGGCCGTGCGCGGGTTCTCGGGCCGGGTGCTGCCGCAAGGACTGGCGACGCCCGAAGACGCGTTGTCGCTCGCCGAGGCTATCTGCGACCGGGTGGCTTTTGCGGGCGACGCGGCGGACGACGCCCCCGGCGCGGCCCAGGTGCTGGCGCTGGGGCGGGGCGGCAGCCGCGACCAGGCCCACCTGTTCCTGGCTTGCGCCCGGGTCTGCGGCACGCCGGCGCGCTACGTCAGCGGCTATCTGTACACCCGGCAGGATCAGGCGGTGGCGCATGCCTGGGCCGACATCTGGCTGCCCGAGCTGGGCTGGATCAGCGTGGACGTGACCCATTGCCGCTTCGCTTCGGACAGCCATTGCCGGCTGGCGGTGGCGCGCGACCATGATTCGGCGTCGCCGGTGCGCTGGCTGCACGGGCAGGGCGCCGGCATGTCGACCCAGATTTCCGTGCAGATGCAGGCCAGCTGACGGCACAATGGGCGCTAGCGGCCGGCGCGCAGCCGGTTCGTCGCCATCCGCCGGCCTGCCGCATTGCGCCGTTCACATTTCCTGGCCCCGCCATTCAGGCCCCGTTTGCCCCGTCCCCGGAGAAGGCAGTGACGATCCACGTAGCGCTCAAGCATGTGACGCAGTACCGATACGACCGGCTGGTGGGGCTGTCCGCCCAGGTGCTGCGGCTGCGGCCGGCGCCGCACAGCCGCACGCCGATCCTGTCGTACTCGCTGACGATCGAGCCGCAGAACCATTTCATCAATTGGCAGCAGGACCCGTTCGCCAACTACCTGGCGCGGCTGAACTTCCCGGACAAGACCCGCGAGTTCAAGATCACGGTGGACCTGGTCGCCGAAATGGCGGTCTACAACCCGTTCGATTTCTTCCTGGAGCCGGGCGCCGAGGAGTTTCCGTTCGACTATGACGAAGGGCTGGCGCGTGAGCTGGCGCCTTACCGGGTACGCCAGGACGCCACGCCGCGCTTTACCGATTTCCTGGGGCGGGTCGACAAGCGGCGGCAGCGCACCGTGGATTTCCTGGTGGGCCTGAACCGCCAGATCCACCAGGAAATCAAGTACCTGATCCGCATGGAACCGGGCGTGCAGACGCCCGAGGTAACGCTGACCCGCAATGCCGGCTCGTGCCGCGATTCGGCCTGGCTGCTGGTGCAGGCGCTGCGGCATCTGGGGTTGGCGGCCCGTTTCGTGTCCGGCTACCTGATCCAGCTCAAGCCGGACGTGGCGGCGCTGGACGGCCCGAGCGGGGCGCAGGCCGATTTCACGGACCTGCATGCCTGGTGCGAGGTCTATCTGCCCGGCGCGGGCTGGATCGGGCTGGACCCGACCTCGGGCCTGTTGGCCGGCGAGGGGCATATTCCGTTGGCGGCGACGCCCGAGCCCGGCAGCGCCGCCCCGGTGACGGGCGCCGTGGACGAGGCCGAGGTTGAATTCACCCACACCATGGAAGTCACGCGCATTTTCGAATCGCCGCGCGTGACCAAGCCCTACACCGACAGCCAGTGGCAGGCCATCCGCGACCTGGGCCTGCACATCGACGACCATCTGGACCAGATGGACGTGCGCCTGACCATGGGCGGCGAGCCGACCTTCGTGTCCACCGAGGACCGCGATGGCGCCGAATGGAACACGGCCGCGCTGGGCCCGAGCAAGCGCGGCTATGCCGTGGCCTTGCTGAACCGGCTGCGTGAACGCTACGGCGCCAATGGCTTTCTGCATTTCGGCCAGGGCAAGTGGTACCCCGGCGAGCAATTGCCGCGCTGGGCCCTGTCGATCTACTGGCGCGAAGACGGCCAGGCCTGCTGGCAGGACCCGGCGCTGTTCGCCGATGAACGGCAGCGCAGCAAGTACGACGCCACCGACGCGCGGCGCTTCATGGGCCAGCTGTGCGCGCGGCTGGGGCTGGGCGACGAGTACATCGTGCCGGGCTACGAGGACGTGTTCTATTACCTGTGGCGCGAGCGCCGGCTGCCGGTCAACGTGGACCCGTTCGATTCGCGGCTGGACGACGACATGGAGCGTGCGCGCCTGCGCCGCGTGTTCGAGGCCAGGCTGGACAGCGTGACGGGCTATGCGCTGCCGGTGCGGCGCGGCGATGGGCCGGAGCTGGACGGCCCGGCCTGGGTGTCGGGCCCGTGGTTCCTGCGCGATGAGCGCATGTACCTGTTTCCCGGCGATTCGCCCATGGGCTACCGGCTGCCGCTGGATTCGCTGCCCTGGGTGGCCGAGGGCGACGCGCCGGTGCTGCTGGAACGCGATCCGTTCGAGGCGCGGCGCGCCTTGCCGGTGGCCGCGCCATGGCGGATGCAAGCGGCCCCGGGTGCGACGCTGCGCCCGGGGGCTGGCCATGACGGCCAGGGCGCGGCCCGGGGCAACGGCCTGACCGGCACCGGCCAGCCGGGCGGCGCCTCGGGTGCGACGGGGTCGGGCGACCCGGCCGGCCGCAGCCCCGCCAAGTTCGAGTCCGCCGCCTGGGTCACCCGCACCGCGCTGTGTGTCGAGGCCCGCAACGGCGTGCTGTACATCTTCATGCCGCCGTTGCAGCGCCTGGAGGACTACCTGGACCTGGTCACCCAGGTCGAGGCCACGGCCCGCGACCTGGCGGTGAAGATCGTGATGGAAGGCTACCCGCCGCCGCGCGATCCGCGCCTGAAGGTGCTGCAGGTCACCCCCGACCCGGGCGTGATCGAAGTGAATATCCACCCGGCCGCCAACTGGGCCGAACTGGTCGACCATACCGAGTTCCTGTACCAGGCCGCCTTCGAGACGCGCCTGTCGACCGAGAAATTCATGGCCGACGGCCGCCATACCGGCACGGGCGGGGGCAACCACTTCGTGCTGGGCGGCAAGACGCCGGCCGACAGTCCGTTCCTGCGGCGACCGGACGTGCTGGCCAGCCTGCTGGCGTACTGGGTCAACCATCCGTCCTTGTCCTATCTGTTTTCCGGGCTGTTCATCGGCCCGACCAGCCAGGCGCCGCGTATCGACGAGGCCCGCAACGATCAGGTCTACGAGCTGGAGCTGGCGTTCCAGGAAATCCACAAGCGCGTCCAGGAGCAGGGCGCGCAGGTGCCGCCCTGGATGGTGGACCGGGCGCTGCGCAATATCCTGGTCGATGTCACCGGCAATACCCACCGGTCCGAGTTCTGCATCGACAAACTGTATTCGCCGGACGGCCCCACCGGGCGGCTGGGCCTGCTGGAACTGCGCGCCTTTGAAATGCCGCCGCATGCCCGCATGAGCCTGGCCCAGCAACTGCTGCTGCGCGGGCTGGTGGCGCATTTCTGGAAAACGCCCTATACCGCGAGCCTGACGCGCTGGGGCACCGAGCTGCACGACCGCTTTCTGCTGCCCGCTTTCGTGCGCATGGATTTCGAGGACGTGCTGACGGATCTGAACCAGGCCGGCTACGCCTTCGACCCGGCCTGGTTCGCGCCGCACTTCGAGTTTCGCTTTCCGCTGTTCGGCGACGTGGCCGCGCGCGGCATCCATCTGGAACTGCGCGGCGCGCTGGAGCCCTGGCATGTCATGGGCGAGGAAAGCGCGTCGGCCGGCGCGGTGCGCTACGTGGATTCGTCGCTGGAGCGCCTGGAAGTCCGGGTCAGCGGGCTGAACGGCAGCCGCCACGTGGTCACCGTGAACGGCCGCACGCTGCCGCTGCAGCCCACCGGCCGGGTCGGCGAATACGTGGCCGGGGTGCGCTACAAGGCCTGGTCGCCGCCGTCGGCGCTGCATCCGACCATCCGCGTGCATGCGCCGCTGACCTTCGACATCGTCGATACCTGGAACCAGCGGTCGCTGGGCGGTTGCCGTTACCATGTGGCGCATCCGGGCGGCCTGAACCCGGAATCGTTCCCCGTCAACGCCTACGAGGCCGAAAGCCGGCGCCTGGCCCGCTTTGAAAGGCTGGGCCACACGCCGGGCCGGCTGGACCCCGCGCCGGCCCGGCCCAGCCGGGAATTTCCGTTCTCCCTGGATTTAAGGCACGATTGACGTCTCTGGTCACCGGTTTCTTTCGCGCATGCCGCAATTTCTTTTCCAGACGGACCCGTCGCAAGACGCCGTCTCGCTGGCGGTCCACGCCGCCCTGGCCGCCCGGCCCGGGCATTACGACGAACTGCGGGCGCCGGCGGACGCGTCGGGCGCCACCCGGTTGCGCGATCCCTGGCCCCGGTTCTTCGAGCTGCTGGGCACCGACGGCTTTGCCGACCTGGACCGCCGCGCCGACGGGGTGGCCCGCCAGATCCGCGAAAACGGCATTACCTACAACATCTACGCCGACGCCAACGGTCCGACCCGGCCGTGGTCGCTGGACCTGCTGCCGTTCATCATCGATGAGGCCGACTGGGCGGCGATCGAACAGGGGTTGAGCCAGCGGGCCGGCCTGTTGAACCGGCTGCTGGCCGACGTGTACGGCACCCAGGACCTGCTGCGCGAAAAGCTGTTGCCCCCGGCGCTGGTGCAGGGGCATCCGGGCTACCTGCGGCCGCTGCGCGGCTATTTGCCGCCGGGCGGCACCTATCTGCACATCGCTGCGTTCGACCTGGCCCGCGCCAGCGACGGCGGCTGGCGCGTGGTGTCGCAGCGCACCCAGGCGCCGTCCGGCCTGGGCTACCTGCTGGAAAACCGCCTGACGGTATCCGGGCTGTTTCCCGAGGCGTTCAAGGAATTGCGGGTGCAGCACCTGGCCAGCAGCTACCGCCACCTGATGGACATGCTGTACCGCCTGAGCCCGGCGGCGGCGCCGGGCGCGGCGCGCATCGTGCTGCTGACGCCCGGGCCGTACAACGAAACCTATTTCGAGCAGACCTACCTGGCGCGCTATCTGGGCGTGACCCTGGTGGAAGGCAGTGACCTGGTGGTGCGCGAGAACCACTTGTTCCTGAAGACGCTGCACGGGCTGGAACGGGTGCACGCGGTGCTGCGGCGCCTGGACGACGATTTCTGCGATCCGCTGGAGCTGCGTTCGGATTCCACGCTGGGCGTGCCCGGGCTGCTGCAGGTGATGCGGGCCGGCAACGTGCTGGTGGCCAATTCGCTGGGCGCGAGCTTCCTGGAATCGCCCGCCATCAATGGTTTCCTGCCGGCGATCAGCCGCTATCTGCTGGGCCAGGAGCTGCTGCTGCCGTCGCTACCGTCGTGGTGGTGCGGCGAGGCCGCGGCGCGCGAACAGGTGCTGGCGGACCTGCCCGGGGCGGTGGTCAAGGCCACGTATCCGGGGCACCTGCGCGGCGGTTTCGAGCCGGTGATCGGCGGCGCGGTATCGCCGGCCGAGCGCGACGCGCTGCGGGCCCGCATTGCCGAACAGCCGGACGCCTACACCATCCAGCAATACCTGCCGCTGTCGCAGGCCCCCACCTGGAGCGCGGGGCACATCGTGCCGCGCGCGGCCATGCTGCGGGTCTTTGCCATTGCCGACGGGGCGGGGGGCTGGCACGTGCTGCCGGGCGGGCTGACCCGCATCGCCAGCCGCGAGCAGCAGATCGTGTCGATGCAGCGCGGCGGCAGCAGCATGGACACCTGGGTCACCACCCGGGGCGCGGTCGATACGTTTTCGATGCTGCCGGCCAAGCTGCGGCCCGAGGACCTGGCGCGCAGCCACCGCCCCGTGTCCAGCCGCGCGGCTGAAAACCTGTTCTGGATGGGCCGCTACACCGAGCGCGCCGAGAACGACGTGCGCCTGGCGCAGGTGACGCTGACCTGGCTGAACAGTGACGACGACAATGCCCGCGACCTGTTCGAGGCGGTGTCGGCGCTGTGCCGGCGCAGCGGCCTGATGCCGCCCGCGGCCACCTTGTCGGTGCGCATGTTCGAACACACCCTGGTGGCCGAGCTGGCCGAGGGCGGCAACGGGCTGGCGCGCAACCTGGATGCGCTGGCCTACGCCGCCGGCCAGATCCGCGACCGGCTGTCGCCCGATCATTGGCGGCTGGTGGTGACCGCGGCGGGGTGCCTGGACGGCCTGGCCGCCGGTGCCGAGGGCGACGAGATGGCCGCGTCCGCCCCGGATCTGCTGGCGGCGCTCAAGCGCCTGGGCACGCACCTGTCGGCCATCACGGGGGCGCAGACCGACCGCATGACCCGCGACGACGGCTGGCGCCTGTTGACGCTGGGCCGGCAACTGGAACGGCTGTGCACCATGTCGACCCTGCTGGGCGCGCTGTTCCAGCGCAATGCCGTGCTGGGCGACACCGCCTTCGGGCTGCTGCTGGATCTGTTCGACAGCACCATTACCTACCGCGCCAATTATCCGGGCCGCCAGGAAATCCCGGCGTTGCTGAACCTGCTGGTGCTGGAACCCGCCAATCCGCGGTCCATCGCCTGCGTGCTGGGCGTGCTGCGCAAGGAGCTGGCGCGCCTGCCGGGGTCGGCCGACGGCCCGGCCGCGGCGCTGGCCGATCTGCTGCCAGTGCTGGATGACGGCGGCGCGCCGGGCACGGCGCTTGCGGCGTTGTGCGAGCGCGATGGCCAGGGCCGCTACCAGGCCTTGCTGGACTTGGCCGCGCGCCTGGATGCCGCCGCCAGCGCGCTGTCCAATGAAATCAGCCGGCGCTATTTCAGCCACGCGTCCGGCCGCGACCAGACGCTGACGGCGTAGCGCCGCTGCCCGACGACCCGGAACCGCCGCCATGACCTTGCCTTTTTCGCCCGTTCCCCCCCAGCCGCCGCCTGACGCCCGCCCGACGGACCCGGGGGCCGATGCGTCTCAGACCCTCGGCGTGCATCACGTCACCGCCTACCGCTACGAGGCGCCCGTCGAGCTGGCTCACCACCTGTGCTACCTGCGGCCACTGCAGGACGCCTGGCAGCAGGTGGACGGCTATGCGCTGGACATCACGCCCGCGCCGGCCGACTACGCCGAATCGCAGGACGTCTTCGGCAACCGCCGTGCCACCTTTGCCCTGTATGCGCCGCACGAGGCGCTGACGGTGCGGGCCCGCAGCCAGGTCACGGTGCGGCCACGTTTTGAGGGCCTGGACCCCGCGGCCAGCGTCCCCTGGGAGGCGGCCGCGGGGCGGCTGCGCTACGACCCGGCCGCCGACTACGCGCCCGAGGGCGAGTTCGTGTTTCCGTCGCCCTATGTGCCGTTGCACGGCGAGCTGCGCGACTACGCCCTGGCATCGTTCACGCCCGGCCGGCCGATCGCGCTGGCGGCGATCGACCTGATGCGGCGCATCCACCACGACTTCACCTACGACCCGGTCCATACCCAGGTGTCCACCCCGATCCTGGAGGCCTTTCGCCAGCGGGCGGGCGTGTGCCAGGATTTCGCGCACGTGATGATCGGCTGCCTGCGGGCCATCGGCCTGCCGGCGCGCTATGTCAGCGGCTACCTGATGTCGCAACCGCCGCCTGGGCGGCCGCGGCTGATCGGGGCCGACGCGTCGCACGCCTGGGTGTCGGTCCATTGCCCGGGCCTGGCGCGCAATGGCGATTGGCTGGACCTGGACCCGACCAACGACCTGGTGCCGGGCGTGTCGCACGTGATCCTGGCGCAGGGCCGCGACTATGGCGACGTGACGCCGCTGCGCGGGGTGATCCGCGGGGGCGGGCATGAACTGAGCGTGCAGGTCACGGTGGCGCCCGTGGCGGAATTTCCGTCCGAACCGGCGCCGCCCTTGTTTCCGGAGCCCGATGCATGAGCTATTTCTTCGAGGCCCTGGGCCGCCAGCTGGCCGCGCCCAACCGCCAACGTCAGCGCCAGCGCCATGCGCGCGCCAAGGCCTTCCAGTGCGTCTGCGGGCAGCAGATCTTCTTTGGCAACACCGAATGCCTGAATTGCCACCGCGCGCTGGGCTTTGACCCCAAGCGCGGCCACGTGCTGGCGCTGGACCCCGGCAAGCTCGACGGCGTCTGGGCCGAAGCGGGGCGGGCGCGGGGCCGGGCGTTCAGGCGCTGCGGCAACTTCGCCACCCCGGCCCTGTGCAACTGGCTGCTGCCGGCGACTTCCCGCGACACGCTGTGCCTGGCCTGCAGCCTGAACCGCACCATTCCCGACCTGTCGGTGCCCGAGAACGGCCCGCTGTGGTTCAAGGTCGAGGCGGCCAAGCGGCAGTTGATCGCGCAGCTGATGACCCTGGGGCTGCCGATCCGGCGTTCGCAGGCGCCTGGCGATGGCGGGCTGGCGTTTGACCTGCTGGCCCCGGGCGCGGACGGCAAGCCGCTCTTGACGGGCCACAACCAGGGGCTGATCACCATCAACATCCAGGAAGCCGACGACGCCTACCGGGTGCAGGTGCGCGAAGCCATGCGCGAACCCTATCGCACGCTGCTGGGGCATTTCCGCCACGAGATCGGCCACTTCTACTGGGACCAGCTGGTGGCCGGCGGCCCGTGGCTGGCGCCGTTTCGCCAGTTGTTCGGCGACGAGCAGGCGGACTATGCCCAGGCGCTGCAACGCAACTACGAACAAGGCCCGCCGGCCGACTGGGCGCTGCACTTCATCAGCACCTATGCGTCGTGCCACCCCTGGGAGGACTGGGCCGAGACCTGGGCCCATTACCTGCACATGATGGACACGCTGGACACGGCCATCAGCTTTGGCGTGACGCGCATGGCGGTGGAGCAGGCCTACGAGCCCTTTACCCGGGTGTCGCTGTACGACCAGGACGACCCCGAGGGCCAGGGCTTCCTGGATCTGGTCAACGCCTGGGTGGCGCTGACCGGGGTGCTCAACGAGCTGTCGCGCAGCATGGGCCAGCGCGATTTCTACCCCTTCGTGCTGCCGGGCGCGGTGGTGGGCAAGCTGCAGTTCGTGCACCGGGTGGTCAAGGACGCGGCGCGCTGAGGGCGCGCGCCGCAACCCGCCCCATACCGCATCCGGCCCTGGCGGCCGGACGGCGGCATCAGATCCGCCTGGCCGACCACTCGCCCTTGCCGGCGGCGCTGCCGCGGATGGTCGCGCCGTTCACTTCGCCCGTGTAGCGCACGCCATCGGCCGTGAACGAGATCTTGCGGCCGTCCATGCGGGCGTCCGAGATCGCGCTGGCGCCGAGCGTGCCCGACAGCATCTGGTACTGCTGTTGCAGCCGCAGCGTCTGGCCGGCCACGTCCCATTTGCCGTCGACCTTGGCCGGCACGATCCACAGCAGCGCGTTGCAGTAGGTCTGGCAGGCCTCGGTGATGGTTTCGGAGGCGTCCGGTTCCCAGTCGCCCATGCGGAAGGTGTTGGACACGATGCGGGTGCCGGGCTCCAGCTGCAGCAGCTTGGGCCGCAGCTTCTCGTTGATGGTCGACAACAGGAACATGGTGATGACGTTGGCCTGCGACAGATCGGTCTGGAACAGGTCCGCTACCTCGAAGCTGGCGCGGCTGGACACCCCGGCCTTGGCGGCGTTGCCGCGCGACAGGGTCACCAGGTCGGGGTTGTATTCGATGCCCTTGGCGGTCAGGCCGCGCCGGGCGGCGGTGATGACCAGGCGGCCATCGCCCGAGCCCAGGTCCATCAGGCGGTCCTGCGGCGTGACGGCGGCCATGTCCAGCATCTTGTCCACCAGGGTCTGGGGCGTGGGCACCCAGATGACGTCCTTGCCGTCCTGGCCGACGTCGGGCACGTAGCCGTCCGGCTTGGCCTCGGGGGTGGCCGCGACCGTCGCCGCCGGCTTGACCGGCACGGCGGTGGGGCCGGCGGCGCGGGCCTCGTTCAGCACGGCCAGGGACAAGGCCAGGGCGAGCGCCGACGCCATGACAGCGCGGCGGCGGACGGGCGAAAGAACAGCTTGGGCACGTTGCATGGTGAAGACTCCTTGTGTTGAGGGGCAGCGAAGCGGTGACCGGCGTTCGACCCGGACGTACCGTCAGCAGCGGCAAGCGCGGACGCAAGCGCCGGGGCAGGGTGGCCTCATTAAGGCGTCCGCATGCCCGCAGGCTTGAGCATGCGCAACATCGGCACCCCGGCCGCCAGCACGGCCAGGCCGATCAGCGCGCCTGCGCCGGCGTAGGCCGCGCTGGCATACACCAGCCCGGCGCAGGCCAGCGCCAACAACGCCGGGGTCAGCGGATACAGCGGCACGCGGAAAGGCCGGGGCCGGTCCGGCTCGCGTTGGCGCAGCCGCCAGAGCGAGGCCGCCACCAGCAGCATGAACAGCCAGAACACGGGCGCGGTATAGGCCACCATGGCCTGCACGCTGTTCTGGCTGAAGGCGCCGACCGCCAGCAGGGCCAGCGTGATGCCCCCCTGCGCCAGCAGCGCGCCGACCGGGGTTTCATTGCGCGCGCTCCAGCCGCCCAGCGCCCGCAGGCGCGGCACGTCGCGGCCCAGCGCGTAGTACACACGGGCGCCGGTGATGATGGTGCCGTTGATGGTGCTCAGGGCCGTGGCGCAGACGATCAGGCTGAGCAGGGCGGCGGCGTAGGGGCCGGCCGCCAGCTGCATGACGGCCGCGCCCAGGGCAGGCGTGTCGCGCAGGCCCTGCAGGCCGAACAGTTCCAGCAAGGCCAGGTTGGTGAGCAGGTAGGCGCCGGTCACCACCACGGTGCCGATCAGCAGCACCCGCGCCATGTTGCGGCCGGGGTTGCGCAGCTCGCCGCTCAGGTAGGCGGCTTCGTTCCAGCCGCCGTAGGTGAGCAGCACGAACACCATGCCCATGCCCATCAGCCCCGCGGCGTTGCCGCTCAGCGGCGCCGGTACGGGCGCGGCGGGGGAAGGGGTGAACAGGGCGGCGGTGAGCACGGCCGCCAGCGCGGCCAGCGTCAACATGGTGAACAGCCACTGCAAGCGTTTGGAATGGCGCGTGCCGGCCAGGTTCAGGGCGGTCAGGAAGACCACCGACATCGCCGCGTGGGCGGTCGCGCCGTGTGCGCCCAGCGGCAGCAATTGCTGGGCATAGTCGCCGTAGATGAAGGCCACCACGGCGATCGCGCCGGTCTGGATCACGGTACAGCGCGCCCAGGCGAACAGCAGACCCACGCGCGGCCCCCAGGCCCGCGACAGATACAGGTATTCGCCGCCCGCGCCGGGATAGGCGGCGCCCAATTCCGCATAGCACAGCGCGCCCACCAGCATCACCAGGCCGCCGGCGCACCAGAACGCCAGGTACATCGCCTCGGACGCGGCGTGCTGCGCCACCAGGGGCGGAAAACCGAAGATACCGATGCCGATCACCACGCCGACCAGCACCACGGTGGCGTCCATCACCGACAGGCCGGGCGGCTCCAGCGCCTGGGGGGCCGCGACGCCGTCCCGCGCGCCGGCTGTGTTGGGGCTGGGGCGCATCGGGCGGGTGTCAGGCGGCATCGCAGTCTCCTGGTAGGTCGCCGCGGCGGCACGCAGCGGGCCAGGCGCAGTGCCTGACAATTAACTGAATACTGAGGGACTGCTGCGCGAGAAAGAAAGTTTCTACGGGATTTCCCGTAGGGGTGGCCAATCGTGTCGCGGGGCGCTAGGCTGGCGGCCATGAATGCATCGCAGCCTTTACCGAGTTCGTCGCGCCGTTCGCGCGGCCCGTCCCACGCATGGCGGCTGGCCGCTCTGGGCGCCATGCTGTCGGCGGCGCTGCCGGCGTCCGCCTGGGCCCAGGCCGCGCCGGCAGCGGCCGCAACGCGCGCATCGGAACCGGCGGCAGCCGTGGCGCCGGGGGCCATGCCCGCGGCGGCCCAGCCGGCGGCTTCCGCGCCGCGCCACTTCACCAGCTACCAGGCGTTCTACGAATCGTTGGGCGGCAATCCGCTGGGCGGCAACCCGTTGGGCGGCGTTCCGCTGGGCGGCAATCTGTTTGCCGGCGACGGCACGGCCTTGGCCCAGGCCTGCACGGACACGCCGCGCCGCTGCCTGTGGGTCAACGCCATGTCCGTGGCGGTGCGGCGCTTCGAGGCGACCGGCTGGATCGCGCCGGGTGAACTGGAGATGGACCCGCCCAAGGGGACGCCGGGCATCGGTTTTGACGGCACCTCGCTGTCGATCGGCGAGCGGCGCTGGCGGCTGGGCCAGGGAACCGACCTGGCCGCGGGCAGTGCAGACGCGCCCGCGGCCGGCACGCAGGGCAAGGCCGGTGCCCCACCGCGCGGCATTGCCGCCGTGGACCCGGAGAACCTGGCCCAGGTGACTGTCTGGCAGCGCGCGGGATGGGCTTGCGTCGAACTGCACTTCAACACCAGCGGCCGGGGCGGGCGCTACCCGCAGGTACTGGTGGCGCAAGGCGCGCGCCTGTATGCCTTGCCGCGGCTGTTCTCGGCCTGCGCGGCGGTGCGCCAGGCGCCGGGCCAGCGGTTCAGCTATCCGGTGAACCGGTACCTGGGCACGGGCGGCGAGGCCGAGCCGGGCGGCTTGCAGGTGGACTACCTGCTGTCCGACGGCAAGACCCGCGTGGCCCGCTACACGTTGCGCTATCCGCAGCCAGAGAACGTATTTGTCTTTGAAGTCGTTCCGGACGCGGCCGCAGGCCGAGGCGGCCCGGGCGGGCGTTGAGGCCACGCAATGCGCCGGGGCCGTCCGCCCCGCGCCGAGACCCGGCGGCTATTTGGCGTGCCGCGCCGGCTTGATGCGCGACGGCACGTCTTCCAGGTCGCTGCACACCGCCAGCACCTCGGCCGGCTGCTTGCTGAGCGACAGATACACGTGGCCGATGCCGCTGTCGAAGTAGGCCGATTCCAGCTTGTCCAGCACCACGCTGTCGCCATTCTCGAACTGGATACGCACCTTGCCCGACAGCACCAGCGCGAATTCCTGCCCGGGGTGGCGGATGTAGTCCTCGAATTCCACCACTTCGCGCGCGTCGATCAGGGCGACCATGGGCATCATCTTCTTGCCCGGGTATTCGCCCATCAGCAGGCGGTAGTGGTAGTTGTCGGTGACGTAGTCGCGCGCGTCGCGCAGCGTGTTCTTCACGAAGGTCGGCGCCTGCGCCGCCTGCGCGGCGTCGCGCAGCATGAACATGCGTGTCATGTCGATGCCCAGCGCGCGGGCCAGCGCGGCGAATTTCTCGTAGCTCAGGGCGATCTGCCCCAGCTCGGCCTTGGACAGGGTCGACACCGCGATGCCGCTGGCCTGGGAGAGCGCCTGTAGCGTCATTTTCCGGGCCTTGCGCTCGGCGCGCAGGCGGGCGCCCATTTCTTCCTTGCCCACGATCTCGGGCGGCGGCGTGTTGCGGGGTGGGGCCATGTGGCGGTCTGGCGTCTAGGGTTGGGGGAAACGCGGCGGGGCCCGCAAGCCCCGCGGCGTACGCCGGATTGTAAGGGCTGGCGCGGCTCAGGCGGGGCTGCGCGCCAGCACCCGCCCGGCGTGTTGGCCGGTGAACGCCTGGTCCTGCCAGGTCGCGACGCCGTTGACGTAGACCGAATGGATGCCCGCGGCGCGCTCGGTGGGCCGCTCGAACGTGGCCGTGTCGGCCACGGTGGCGGGGTCGAACACCACCAGGTCGGCGAAGCCGCCCGGCTGCACCTGGCCGCGGCCGGCCAGGCCGAAGCGGGCGGCGGTCAGGCCCGTCATCTTCCAGACGGCGGTTTCCAGCGGGAACAGGCCGAGGTCGCGGGCGTAATGACCCAGCACGCGCGGGAAGGTGCCCCACAGGCGGGGGTGGGGGCGCTCGTCATGCGGCAGGCCGTCGGACCCGATCATGGTGGGGCCGAACGCCAGGATGCGCTGCACGTCGGGCTCGTCCATCATGAAGTAGATGGCGCCGGCCGGTTGCAGCTCGGGCACCACGTCGTATTTGGACTTGCCGCGCTCGGCGGCCACCTCGTCCAGGTCGCGCCCGCTCAGCTCGGGAAAGGGCTTGCACCAGGTGATGACGGTGCGCCCGGCCAGCAGCACGCGGTCCTGCTTGAGCATGGTGGACCCGGCCACATAGGGGTAGGCGTCCAGCGACACGTCCTGCCGCGCCATGGCGGCCTCGATCAGCGGCAGCGTCTCGCGCGAGCGGCCGAAGTTGGGCTGGCCCATGACCTTGTGGTGCGAGATGACGACGGGCACGTCCAGTGCGCGGCCGATGCGGAAGGTTTCTTCCAGCGCCGCCGTGATGTGCTCGCCTTCGTCGCGCATGTGCGTGGCGTACAGGCCGCCGTGGGTGCTGAGCGGGCGGCAGACCTCGATGATCTCTTCGGTGGTGGCGTGCGCGGCGGGCGGGTAGAACGTGCCGGTGGAAATGCCGATGGCGCCGCTGGCCATGGCTTCTTCGGCCAGCGCGCGCATGGCGTCGATTTCCGTGGGGCTGGCGGCGCGCTGCAGATCCGGCATGACCGCGGCGCGCAGGGTCGAATGGCCGACCATGCAGGCAGCGTTGACCGCGGGGGGCGTGGCGCGCAGGGCCGCCAGGTAATCGGCGAAGCGCTCGAACCGGTACGAGCCGCCTTCGTCCAGCAGGTCCAGCGGCGGGGGCGGGGTCGCGTGCGTCAACGGCGCCAGGCTGATGCCGCAATTGCCCGTGATGACCGTGGTGACGCCCTGCGAGATCTTGGGCGTCATGTGGCGATGCTTGAGCAGGTAGTTGTCGTCGTGGGTATGCGAATCGATGAAGCCGGGCGCCACCACCAGGCCCGACACATCGATGCGCTGGCGCGTGGCGGCGCCGGCCAGGTCGCCGACGGCGGCGATGCGGTCGCCGATCAGGCCGACATCGGCGCGGCGGCCGGGGCTGTTGCTGCCGTCGATGACGGTGCCGCCGGCAAGAATCAGGTCAAAGGACGGGGTATCGGTTGGGGTCATGCGGTTCTCCGGCGAAGGCGGGGGATGCGGCGCGAAGCAAAGTAGGGCAAGGCCGGGCGTCCTGTCATGGGGGCGGCCCGGCGCTGTCGGGTCCTGCGAAATGGCAGGCAACCTCCTGGTCCGGCGCCACCCGGCGCGGCGCGGGCGTTTCCGCCGCGCAGCGCGCCTGGGCCATCGGGCAGCGGGTGCGGAACGCGCAGCCGGACGGCGGCGACAGCGGGCTGGGAATCTCGCCCTTGAGCACGGCGACGGGCGCGCGCTCGCCCCGGCGGGCCGAGGGCACGGCGGCCAGCAGCGCGCGGGTGTAGGGGTGCGCGGGCCGGTTGAACACCGCGTCGCGGCTGCCGGTTTCCACGATCTTGCCCAGGTACATCACCGCGACCCGGTGGCTGATGTGGCGCACCACGCTCAGGTCGTGCGAAATGAACACGTAGGTCAGCCCCAGATCGCGCTGCAGGTCCATCAGCAGGTTGATCACCTGCGCCTGCACCGACACGTCCAGCGCCGACACGGGCTCGTCGCAGACGATCAGGCCTGGGTCCAGCGCCAGGGCCCGCGCGATCACGATGCGCTGGCGCTGGCCGCCCGAGAACTCGTGCGGATAGCGTTCGGCCGCATCGGGCCTCAGGCTGACGCGGGCCAGCAACTGCGCCACGCGTTCGCGGATCGCCTCGCGGCCATGGCCGAAATTGCGCAGCGGCTCGCCGATGATGTCGCGCACCCGCATGCGCGGGTTCATCGACGAAAACGGGTCCTGGAAGATGAATTGCATGCGCTGGCGCATGGCGCGAAGCGCGCGGCTGTCCATGGCGGCCAGGTCCGCGCCTTCCAGCAGGATGCGGCCTTCGGTGGGGTCGGTCAGCCGGATCAGGCATTTGCCGGTGGTGGACTTGCCGCAGCCGGATTCGCCCACCAGGCTGAGCGTCTGGCCGCGCGCGACCGACAGCGACACGCCGTCCACCGCGCGCAGCACGCGGCCGCCCGCCACGGGGAAGTGCTTCTTCAGGCCCTCTACCTGCAGCATCGGCGGGGCGGACGCGGGCAGGGCGGTGGCCGACGGAAAGGGAGCATCATGCAGGTTCATCGCGCATCTCCATGCCGCATCGCCGCCGGTTCGTCCAGGCGGGCCCAGCACCAGACGCGGTGGCGGGTACCGGCCGCGACCTCGGGCGGCGCGTCGTCGGTGCAGCGCGGCAGGGCCTGCGGGCAGCGCGCCGCGAAGGCGCAACCGCGCGAATCGGGCGTCATCACCGGCACGATGCCGGGCAATTCGGCCAGCCGCGCCGTGTGGTCCTGGCCGTCGACAAAATCGGGCAGCGACCGGATCAGCGCCTGGGTGTAGGGATGGGCCGCGCGGTCCAGCACGTCGGCGACGCTGCCTTCCTCGACCTTGCGCCCGGCATACATCACGATGACGCGCTGGCACATCTGCGCCACCACGCCCAGGTCGTGGGTGATCAGCACGATGGCCGTGCCCAGCCGCGTCTGGATGTCGCGCAGCAGATGCAGGATCTGCGCCTGGATGGTGACGTCCAGCGCGGTGGTGGGTTCGTCGGCGATCAGCACCTTGGGCTGGCAGGCCAGCGCCATCGCGATCATGGCGCGCTGGCGCATGCCGCCGGACAGCTGATAGGGATACTCGCGCACGCGGCGGGCGGGGTCGGATATCTGCACCAGTTCCAGCAGCGCCTCGGCCTGTTTCAGGGCCTGCCGCCTGGACATGCCCTGATGCAGCATGAGCGATTCGCTGATCTGCCGGCCCACCGTGAACACGGGGTTCAGCGACGTCATCGGCTCCTGGAAGATCATCGACACCTGGTTGCCGCGGATCGACCGCATGGTTTTTTCGGGCAGGGCCAGCAGGTCGCGGCCTTCGAAGTCGACGCGGCCGCGCGCCACGCGCCCCGGGGCGCGCAGCAACCGCATGATGGACAGCGACGTGACGCTCTTGCCGCAGCCGGACTCGCCCACCAGGCCCAGGGCCTCGCCCGGCATCAGGTCGAACGACAGGCCGTCCACGGCGACCACCGTGGTGTCGTCGCCGTCGAAACAGGTGGTCAGGTCGTGTACTTGCAATACGGGATCGGATGGCATGCGCGCTCCTAGATTTTCTTGGCCAGGCGCGGATCGAGCATGTCGCGCAGCCCGTCGCCCACCAGGTTGACGGCCAGCACGGCCACGCCCAGGAACAGGCCCGGATACAGGATGATGTGAAACGCCACCGCCACGAAATTGCGGCCTTCGGCCATGATGTTGCCCCAGCTGGGGATGTGCGGCGGAATGCCCACGCCCAGGAAGCTCAGCACCGCTTCGGTCAGGATGGCCGAGGCGGCGATGAAGGTGGCCTGCACCATCAGCGGCGCGAACAGGTTGGGCAGGATGTGGCGCAGCAGAATCGCCGGCACCCGCGTTCCGGCGGCTACCGCGGCTTCGATGTAGGGTTGCTCGCGGATCGTCAGCACCAGCGCGCGCACCAGCCGCACCACGCGCGGAATCTCCGGCACCACGATCGCCACGACCACCGTGCCCAGGCCGCCTTTGAGGGTGGCCATCAGCGCAATCGCCAGCAGCACGCCGGGAATGGCCATCAGACCGTCCATGATGCGCATGATCAGCGCGTCCAGGCGGCGGAAGTACCCGGCCAGCATGCCCAGGAGCACGCCGCCCGCGGTGGCCGCCAGGGCCACGATGACACCGACCAGCAGCGACACCCGCGCGCCCCACACGGTGCGCGAGTACACGTCGCGGCCCAGCGCGTCGGTGCCGAACAGGTGTTCGGCCGACGGCGGCTTCATGCGCGCCATGGGGTTGATGTCCTGCGGGTCGACGGTGGCCAGCCAGGGCGCGGCCAGCGCCATCAACGCCAGGGCCAGCAGGATGGCGCAGCCGAGGTACAGCATGGGATGGCGCCGCAGCGACCGGGCGGCGCGGCGCCAGCGCGGACGGGCCGTGGCCAGGGGCAGGGTAGCGGTGGTCATGGATAGCCCCTTTTCAGTAGCGGATACGGGGGTCGAACAGGCGGTAGCTCAGGTCGACCAGCAGGTTGATCAGCACATAGATGCCCGAGGCCACCAGCAGCACGCCCTGGATGACCGGGTAGTCGTGGCGCAGCACCGCGTCGATGGTCAGCCGCCCCAGACCCGGAATGGCGAACACGGTTTCCGTGACCACCACGCCGCCGATCAGGAGCGCCACGCCCACGCCGATGGTGGTGACGATGGGGTTGGCGGCGTTCTTGAGCGCATGCCAGACGATGGGGCCGGCGGACAGGCCCTTGGCGCGGGCGGTGCGGATGTAGTCTTCGGACAGCGCTTCGAGCATGGTGGCGCGCGTCATGCGCGTCAGCAGCGCGATATAGACCAGGCCCAGCGACAGGCAGGGCAGCACCAGGTGCCGCAGATAGGGCACCAGCCCATCCGCCAGCGGCTTGTAGCCCTGCACCGGCAGCCAGCCCAGCTTGATCGAAAACCCATACACCAGGCAGTAGCCGATCAGGAATACCGGCACCGAGAATGCGCAGACCGCGCCCACCATCACCAGCCGGTCCAGCAGCCGCCCGGCGTTCCAGGCGGCCAGCACGCCCAGCGGCACGGCTGCCAGCACCGCGAACAGCATGGTGAAGGCGGCGATGGACAGTGTTGGCCCCATGCGCTGGCCGATCAGCTGCGCCACCGGCATCTGGGTCGCGATGGACGTGCCCAGGTCGCCCGTGGCCAGGTGCCCCAGCCAGATGGCGAACTGCTGCGGCAGCGGCTTGTCCAGACCCAGGTTCTGGCGGATCTTTTCGACGTCGTCGGCGGTGGCGTTGTCGCCCGCGATCACCGCCGCAGGATCGCCGGACGACAGGTGGATCAACATGAACACCACGACCGCCACCACGGCCATGACGGGTATGACAGCCGCGATGCGGCGCAGAATGTATTTCACGGTGCTATCCCCTCTTGCGGCCGGCCGGGCGCACCGGGCGCCCCGCCGGCCGGTTCCCTGGCCGCTACGGCTTTTCGACGTTCCACATCACGGGGATGCCGGTCTTCATCAGCTCGGTGTGCGTCAGGCCGCGCACGGCCGACACCGGCTTGAATTCGCCCCACATCACGTACGGCACCGTCTGGTAGGCGCGCGCCTGCAACTGCGCGGCAATCTCTTTGCGCCTGGCCGGATCGGTTTCCTGGATCCATCGGGTGCGCAGGGCGTCCAGCTCCTTGTCGCAGGGCCAGCCCGGCAGGCTGTTGCCGCAGGCGGCCGACAGCCACGGGTTGGTCAGCGGCGTGCTGGCGTCGTAATAGCCGCCCCAGGTCAGGAACACGTTCCAGCCGCCCTGCGCGGGCGGGTCTTTCTTCAGGCGGCGCGCGGCCAGCGAGGCCCAGTCCATGGATTGCAGGTCGACATTGATGCCGGCCTTTTTCATGTTCTGCGCCATCACCATCACCGCCGGGGCGCTGATGTGGTCGGTGGGGTACAGCAGCACTACCTTTTCCCCCTGGTAGCCGGCCTCCTGCAGCAGTTGCCTGGCGCGGGCCAGGTCCGTCCTGGCGTACGGCGCGGCGCCGGCATCGGTGGCCAGGGGCGAGCCGCAGATGTACAGCGTGGGGCAGTAGTCCACCCGGTATTTCTCGGGGTAGCCGATGGCCGACACCATTTCCTTCTGGTTCACCAGGTAGTACAGCGCCTGGCGCGCCTGCGGCTTGTCGAAGGGCGGGTGCAGCGAATTGACGATGACCATGCCTTGCGAGGCGACCGACGTGCTCAGCGTGATGCCGGGGTTGCTTTCCAGCACCGGCAGGAAGTCGGGCGTGGTCTGCTCGATCATGTCGACTTCGTTGTTCATCAGCGCCGCGGTGGCGGTGTTGCCATCGGGGATGTAGACCCATTCGACCCGGTCGACCTTGACCACCTTGCCGCCCGCCAGCCCGTCGGCCGGTTCGGCGCGCGGCACGTAGGCCGGATTCTTCACGTACACCACCTTGTTACCCGGCACCCATTCGTCGCGCTTGAACAGGAACGGGCCGGACCCCACCATCTCGGTCACCTGGGTGTTCGGGTCGGTCAGCGCCAGCCGTTTGGGCATGATGAAGGGCGGCATGCCCGACGGCTTGGCCAGCGCGTCCAGCACCAGGCCGAAGGGCTGCTTGAGCGTCAGCGAAAAGGTGTCCGCGCCGGTGGCGGCCAGTTCCGCACCGGCCGCCATCAGCGCCTGGCCCATCGTGTCCTTCTTGGCCCAGCGCTGCAGCGACGCCACGCAATCCTCGGCGGTGACCGGCGTGCCGTCATTGAACTTCAGGCCCGGGCGCAGGGTGAAGGTCCAGCTCATGCCGTCGGGCGACGTGGTCCAGCTGTCGACCATCTGCGGCTTGGGCTGGCCATGGCTGTCCTGCGCGAACAGGGTGTCGAACACCATGTAGCCGTGGTTGCGCGTGATGTAGGCGGTGTTGAACAGCGGGTCCAGCGTCTTCAGGTCGGCGTGCGGCACCATCCGCAGCGTCTTGGGTTTGGCGGCCTGGGCCTGGGCCTGCGGCGCCGCGGCGGCGCCCAGGGCCAGCAGCGCGGCCGCGCCCAGCAGGCTGAAACGTTTCATCATGGTCATCCCCTTGGTCTTTGCCGCCGCCTGCGTGGGCGGCGTGTTCGATATCAACGCCGGTGTCAGCCCTTGAAGGGCCATTTCGGCAGCTTGCGCTTGGTGAACGGCAGCGCGTTCAGGTCGTTGGTGATCGCGCCCGGCGTCTCGACATAGATGACGTGGCGGCCCACCTGCGAATACGACGCGTAGAAGTGTTGCGACGACTTCACGATGATCAGCTTCATCGCCGCCAGGTCCACCCCGAACTGCGTGAACAGGTCGGTGCCCATGGCCTGGGTGCGGTTGGTCGTCATCACGAGCGTCACGCCCTGGCAGCGCACCACCGCCACGTCGCCCAGCAAGGCGGGCGTGCCCGCCAGCCCGGTCATGACGGCATCGCGCTTGAGCGCCACGATCTCGCAGTCCAGGTCCAGCGGCTGGCCCGATACCGGCGCCACCTTGCCGCCCACGCGCAACTGGATGCGCGCGCCCAGGCCCGCTTCGAAACAGAGCAGCACGGCCACCGGGTCCCAGAACGGGCCGGTGGCCACGTCGCGGATACCGCGCGCCAGCACCCGTTCCAGAATGAAGGTCGCGTCGCTGGGCGCGCCGCCGCCGGCATTGTCGGCCGAGTCGGCCAGCACCACCGGAAAATCGTCCAGGGCCAGCGCCTGGTCCAGCGCTTCGTCGGCGCCCGGATAGGGCGGCGTCAGCTGGTCGCGGAAACCGATGATCTCTTCGCCCAGCGCGCGCGCCAGCCTGTCGGCCTGGCCCGGGTCGCCGTCGGTGTAGACCAGCACCTTGGAGCCCATGTCCGGCGTGTCACCCCACGGAAAGCCGTGGGCGATGGAGACCGACAGCACGCCTTCCTTGCCTTCCATGGCCAGCAGGCGGTCGACGAAGCTGCGCATCGGCTCGCGGCTGGTGTGCATGATCGAGATCATGTTGCAGTCATAGACCGCGTGGGCCGGGCGGATGCGGCCTTCGGCCCGGGCCACGCACAGGTCCACCAGGTCGCAGGCGCGTTCCAGGATGTCGGTGTGGGGGTATTCCTTGAAGCACACCAGAAAATCCGCGCTGTCGACCATCGCGTCGGTCAGGTGGCAGTGCGGGTCCAGCTCGGCGCCGATCACCGTGTCGGGGCCGACGATCTCGCGCGCCCGGCGCAGCAGGTCGCCCTCGCAATCGTCGTAGCCGTCGGCCACCATGGCGCCGTGCAGGCCGAACAGGGCGATGTCCACCTTGCCCGCGCGGCGCAGGTCGCCCAGCAGCTCGTCACGCAGCGTCTCGTAGGCCTCGCGGGTGGTGATGCCGGCCGGCGTCGCGCCGGCCGTCAGGCCTTCGACCAGCGTCCAGTCCTTGCCTTGGGCGCGCTGGCGCGCGGCCCACAGCGGCCCGGAAAACAGCTGCATGCGGTCGGGGTGCTGCCCGGCGGGGTAATAGCCGCGGGCCCGGTAGGCCGTCAGGCCCGTCGGGATGGGGGAGAAGGTGTTCGTCTCGGTCGCCAGGGACCCGGAAAAGATCTTCATGCAACGGCTCCGTTCGAAAAAGGAATGGGGGCTACGACGGGCACTGCGTTCAGCGCAAACGCTCGGGGCGCACCGCGTGGGCGTCCACCCCGTGCGCCTGCAAATGGGCCGGCAAGGGCTGGCGGGTCAGCAGCGCGGCCGCCAGTTCCGACGTGGCGGCCGCGGTCTGGATGCCGTAGCCGCCCTGGGCCGCCAGCCAGAAAAAGGCCGGCGCCTCGGCATCCCAGCCCACCACGAAATCGCCGTCGCGCACGAACGAACGCAGGCCGGCCCAGGTGTGCTTGGGCCGCCGGATGGTCAGGGACGTGGCCGACTCGATGCGGTAGATGCCCGTGGCCACGTCCAATTCCTCGGGCACCACGTCATGCGCGGGCACCGGATCGGCGTTGGCGGGCGAGCCCAGCAACTGGCCCGCATCCGGCTTGAAGTAATAGCTTTCGTCCACGCCGACCACGGCCGGCCAGTGGGAAAAGTCCACATCGTCCGGCCCGGCGAAGGTAAAGGCGGTGCGCCGGCACGGTTGCAGGCCCACGGGCCGGGCGCCGCACAGCGCCGCGGCGTGGTCGGCCCAGGCGCCGGCCGCGTTGACCAGCACGCGCGCCCGCAGCGTGGCACCGTGGGTCAGCGTCAGCGTCCAGACGCCGGCCTCGAACACCGCCGAGGCCAGCTCGGCGTTGTTGCGCAGCACCGCGCCCTGGCGCGTCATGCCGCGCAGAAAACCCTGGTGCAGGGCGTGCACGTCGATATCGCGGGCGTCCGGTTCCTCGATCGCGCCGCACAGCTGGTCAGCGCGCAGACAGGGCACCCGCGCCACCGCCTGCCCGGCGTCGATCAGCGTCACGTTGGGCGACTGGCTGCGGAAATCGTCGTACACCTGGCGCAGCAGGTCCTGCTGGTCCGGCGTGGCGATGTACAGCACCCCGCGCGGGCTGAGCAGCGGATAGTCGGTGAACCCTTGCGGCGGATGTTCGTAGAAAGCGCGGCTGGCCCGCGTCAGCGCCTGGACCTGAGGCGTGCCGTAGGTCTCCATGAACATCGCCGCCGAGCGGCCGGTGGAGTGATAGCCCGGCTGGGCCTCGCGTTCCAGCACCGCCACGGAAGCCGCCGCGCTCAGGCGGTAGGCCACGGAGGCGCCGGCGATGCCGGCGCCGATGACGGCGTAGTCGTAGATAGGGTCTGCGGTCATGTTGTCGGAAGCGAGAATTCTCTTATTTGATAATTCTCGGATACGATAGCTGCGGCAGGCCGGCAGGGTAATAGGGGTTGTCCCGATAAATGCGCCGCGGCTCCGCTATCATTGCGCGGCCCGTCCTCACCCCCCGTCCACCATTCGCCCTGGCCAGCCCGCCATTGCCTATGCCTACTTCGCTGCGTTGCGGCCGTTCGCCTCTTTTGATGGCGGTGTGCGTGCCGTTGCTGTGCGCCTGCTCGACCCAGCCCAAACCGCCCAAGCCGCCCGAGCGCGTCACCGGCAACGGCGGCAGCGTGGTCCGTTACAGTTCCCGGCAAACGGTCATCGACCTGACGCCCGATGAGCGCGCCGCGCTGGACCGGATCCGTGTCCGCTCGTATCCGGCGCTGGACCACCCCCGTGTCCTCGCCGCCTGCGCCGACGCCTTGAAGGCCGCGGGCTACGTCCAGGTGGCCGCCGACCCCGCCACCGATATCGTCAGCGCCGAAAAGCACGAGGCCCTGGTGGGCAAAAGCCGGGAGATGCTGCGCGGGTTGCTCAAGTCGCAAGGCCTGGCCTTTGGCGCCAAGCCGGATCACAAGAGCACCTACGTCCAGTTGGTGCTGCGCCGGGACGGCGCCAACAGCCGCATCTGGGCCAGCCTGAATGAGACGGTGTGGGACAGCAACGGCGATTCCAAGACGCGGCAGGTGACCGATCCCGAGCGCTACGAAGCGCTTTTCCAGCGCCTGGACGCCTTGCTGGCCAGGCAGCCGTAAAATCGCGGCCATGCTCTCTACTCAAGTCATCGTTGCGCTGCTCGTGTTGCAGCTTGCCCTGGTCATTCCCCTGGCCGCCGTCATCATCCAGCTGTTGCGCCTGATCCATTGGCGTTTTCGCGCCGATCCCCAGACCCGCGGCGACCGTCCGCACTTTACCGGCCCCGTGCTGGCGCTGGTGTTCAGCGCGCTGGCCGCCAGCGACTTCATCGGTTTCGAGCCGTTCAGGACCGTGTCCGAACTGAACCCCGTGCCGATGGCCGCGAGGGCCTACTTCACGGTGGGCATGCTGGCGCTGGCCGTGTGGTGCTGGGCCTATGCCGGCGCGATCCGGGCACGGATCCGCGGCGCGTTGGGCCTGCGATAGGCTGCTTTCGGGCTCAGGCGGCCCACAACGCCGGCTTGAGCACCATCAGGAAATACACCGCCACCATCGCCAGGAAAGCGGGGTAGCCCAGCATTTCCCACCACCGCGCAAAGCGCCAGTAGCGCGCCGGCAACGCCGCGGCGCCTGCCGTGTGCGCCGTGCCCGCCATCCTGGCCATTTCGAATTGCAGCCACACCACCGGCAGCCAGCACGCGCCCGCCAGCAGGTACAGCCCGATCGACAGGCTGAGCCAGGGCGCGGTCCAGGGCCAGCCCGCCAGGTGCGCCAGCCACAGGCCGGACAGCGGCTGGAAAATCACGGCCGGGGTGGTGAACCACAAGTCCGCCCGCACCACCAATCTGGACACGGCCGCGATCGCGGGAATCGAGCCGGTGCGATTGGCGAAGAACAAATAGAAGGCCGTGCCGAAGCCCGTGCCCACCAGCAGCACCGACGACATGATGTGCAGGGCCTTGATCGTGAGATACCAATTCATGGCTGGGTTTCCTCGCTGAGTAGCATGAGTAAAAGGGCAAGCACGGCCACGTTCTTCAGGACCGGGCCAAAGGGATGCAGCAGGAATGCGGGCGAGGTCACGGCGATCACCCCGGAATAGGCCAGCACCAGCGCGGCCTGAAACTTCCACAGGCGCCGTCCGGGGCGCCAGAGCGTGGCGATACCCAGGACGCAGTCCAGCGCCGCGGCGCCATACAGCGCCACGAGCGCGGCCGCGCCGGTCAGGCCGACGGGCGCCAGTAGCGCCAGGCTGCCGTTCACCGGATAGAGCAGGGCGCTGCACACGGCCGTCCATAGCCAGATCAGCGCCAGCGCGGCGCGCATCATGGCCGGACGCCACGCGGCCAGGGCTTGCTGGCGCAGCGCGGGCGCGGCCGTTGCGTCGATGAAGGTCACGATGCCGGCGGGCGGACGTCCCAAGGCCCGGGCCGTTGACGCGGCGTCGGCCGTGTTGCCTGCCTGCAGCATCCGCCACGTGTCGCGGGTGAGCAGCGAGCCGGGCACGTGATGCAACAGCGTCGCCGCTGCGCGGATCAGCCAGGCCGGCACGCCGAACTGCCAGGCCGGGGCAAAGCCCATCGATGCCCGGTACGCCGCCAGCATCTGGCGGTACGCGACCTCGGCACCGCCCACCAGGTCTAGCACGGCCGGACCGTCTTGCGGGCCACGCAACAGCCGCGCGACGATCTCGGCCAGCTCATCGACATGGATCGGGCGCAGCCGCTGATGCCCGCCCGCCGGCACCGGCTGCAAGGGCAGCGATGCCAGCGCCCGGAAGAAGCGGGCCGATGCGCCCTGTGCGCCATACACCAGCGCGGGCCGCAGGATGTGGTGCGCGACCGGCAGCGATTGCAGGTGCCGGTCGGCGGCGCGCTTGCTCTCGAAGTAAGGGGTGGCGCCGGTCTCGGCGCCCAGCGCCGACAGCTGCACGATGCGCCGCACGCCGGCGCGGCGGGCGGCGTCGAACAACGCGATCGGCGCGCGCCGGTGGATCCGGTCGAAGGTGGCGTCGCCGCGCTCGACCAGGATGCCCACCGCGTTGACCACCACATGGATGCCGCGCAGGCGGTCGATCCAGGCGGCCGGGTCGGTGTCGGCCAGGTAGTCGATGGCGATCTCGTCGGGCTGCGTGGGCCACCGCACGCCCTTCAGGATCCGGTGGCCATCGCGCGCCAGCGCCTCGCACAGGGCGCGGCCGACAAAACCATGGGCGCCGCAGACCAGGATGTTCATACCGATGCCCTCGCAGGGAAGATGCACGATGGATTCTTTTGTTTCTGTTATTTCTGTACAGACAGAAATAATTATTTAAAAAAAAGGCGGGTGAGCCCGCCCGCGTGGTCAGTGCTTGGTCCGCCGCATGGTCTTGCTGATCTTGGCGCCCATGCCCAGCGTCTTCATCAGGGTGTCGGGTTTCATGCGCAGCATTTCGTCGGACCAGGTCGTGAGGATTTCCATGAACTCCAGCGTTTCGCGCACGCGCTGCTCGGTGAGGCGGCTTTCGTTGGCCATTTCGGGGCTGGCCAGGCTGTCGCGCAGCACGGCCAGCGTGGGGTCGATCTCGCGCTGGCGGCGGCCTTCGACGATCAGCTTGAACAGTTCCCAGATGTCGGTGGACGTCTCGAAGTGGTCGCGGCGGTCGTCCATCACGTGCACCACCTTGGCCAGGCGCCAGGCCTGCAGCTCTTTCAGGCTGTTGCTGACGTTTGAGCGCGCCACGCCAAGCGTCTCGGCGATTTCCTCGGCGGGCAACGGGCGGCCCATCAGGTAGAGCAGGGCATGGATCTGCGCCACGGTGCGGTTCACGCCCCAGCGCGAACCCATTTCACCCCAGTGCAGGATGAAGCGTTCGGCGATCGGTGTCAGTTTCATGGCGCCACTGTAGGAGCTTTCTGTTATTTCTGTCAAGACAGAAATAACAGAAACCGATTCCTCCGGTACGCTAGGCGTTTTCGTATGACAGGGCCCGTGCAATGACCCGGCAAGACTATCAAGACACCCTGCGGCGCGTGCTGGACGCGCATACCGATACCGCGCTGCGCACCCTGGCCGGCCTGTTCCCGCGGTTGCCGGCCAAGGCGCGCGAAATCCAGTTCGGCATCTTCCCGGACCAGGATGGCGAAGGCACGTTTTCCGTGGTCATCGGGCTGGACGGCCCCGACCTGTACGTGCTGAACAAGGCCATCGATGGCTACCGCCACGTGTTTGACGTGGTTCATGGCGAGAACGGCGTCACGCCCCGGGTGCCCCTGTTCGCGCGCGAACCGGACTTCTGCGTGCAGGATGCCATTGCCGACACCGCCGCGGATTGGGTGCAGGCGCTGTGGGAGCGGGGCGGCCGGGCCGTGTCGCCGCTGCCGGCCTGCATCTACGCCGACGAGGATTACGGCACGACCTTGCCCCGCAGCCTGCCGGCCGATTCGGCAGGGACGTAACGGGCGGCTACTGGCTGGCCTGCGCCAGCGCCCGCTGCACGGCCGGCCGGGCCGCCACGCGCGCCAGGTAGGCGGTCAGCTTGGGAAACGCCTTCAGGTCCACGCCGTCGCCTTCCAGCCAGCTGCCGATCGTGTAGAGGTAGCCGTCTGCCACGGTGAACTGGTCGCCCGCGACCCAGGGGCCGACGATCTGCGATTCCAGGTAGGCGGCGCAGGCGGTCATGGTCTGCGGCACCTTGGCGCGCATGGCGTCGTGGGCGGCGGGGTCGTCCGCCCAGCGGGCGCCGCGGCGTTTGTGGGCGTGCGCCACGTGGGCGGTGGACGCCAGGTAGCTGTTCAGTTCCTGCATCCGGGCGAACGCATACGGGTCGTTCAGCGGCGCCAGCTTGGCCTCGGGAAAACGCTGTGCCACGAAGGTCAGCAGCGCGGGGGTCTCGGTCAGCACGCCGTGTTCGGTCTTGAGCGCCGGCACGCGCCCCTTGGGATTCACGCGCAGGTAGTCCGGGCTTTGCTGCTGGCCGGCGGCAAAGTCCAGCTTGACGACGTCGAAATCGGCGCCCGCTTCCTGCAAGGCGATGTGGGTAGCCAATGCGCAGGTACCCGGTGCGGTATAGAAGGTCCAACGAGACATGTGCGTCCTCTGGGAGCGTGCGGAAGGAAGCCACCATTATCGCCAGAACGCGCCCGCGGGACGCGGCTTTTGCGGGCGTCAACCATGATGCGCTGCGGCATTCGCGGCGGCGTGGTCAGCGCGCCCGGGCCGCCAGCGGCGTGCGCGCCAGGAAGCGGTCAAACGCGGCCAGGAACGCCGTTTCCACCGCGCTCAGCTTGCGCTGCTTGTGCCAGGTCAGGAACACGTCGATTTCGGCCACGCTGTCCTGCGGCGGCAGGCGCCGCAGTTCGCCATTGACCACGTCCTGCGCGATCAGGTGTTCGGGCAGAAAGCTCAGGCCGATGCCGGCCACCACCATGCGGCGCACTTCCTCCAGGTGCGGCGAGGTGCCGACGATGCGACCGGTAAAGCCCTGCTGGTCGCGAAAGATCGTCAGCGGCGACAGCGTGTCGCCGAGCTGGTCGCTGGCGAAGCACACGAAATTCTGGTCCAGCAGGTCTTCGATGCCCACGCGCGGCCGCGAAAACAGTGGGTGGCGGCGCCCGCACACCACGGCGTACTGGTGGCGCATGAACAGCAGGCGCTCCAGGGATTCGACCGGTTTGCGGCACAGGCAGATGCCCAGCGCCGGCACGCGTTTGGCCAGGGCGTCCAGGATGTCGGCGCTGGGCTGCATCTCCATGTGGAATTCCACCTTGGGGTAGCGCTGGTGGAAGTCGGCCAGGAAATCGTCGTAGGGCGTGCTCTGGATGCGGCTCATGACCAGCAGCCGCAGCGTGCCGGCGACCTCGGCCTTGTCCTGGGTGGCGGCGTTTTCGATGCGCGCCATCGTGCCGTACATGTCGCGGGCAATGGCGTAGATTTCCTCGCCCAGCCCGGTCAGGCGGAATTCGCCGTTGCGCCGGTGCAGCAGCACGCCGCCCACCGCGTCCTCCAGCCGCTTGAGCGCCTGGCTGACCGCCGGCTGGCTCAGGTGCAGCGCCTGCGCCGCCCGGCCCACGCCGCGCGCCTGCACCACGAACATGAACGTGCACAGCAGGTTCCAATCCATGCGTTCGGGGGCCAGCGGCAGGGTGGCGGGGCGGACGGCGGGGCGGCCGCAAGGGTCGGCGCAAGGATCGGCGAAAGGGTCAGCAGCGGGCGGCATGGCGGAATCACGGCAAGCGGAACGAAAGGGCCGGGCCCGCCGCGCCGGCCCCGGGGATTCAGGCGCCGGCCAATCCTGCGAAGAACCGCGCGGCGTTGGACTCCAGACCCTCGATATAGTAGCCGCCTTCCTGCACGATCAGGGTGGGCAGGGCCAGGCCGCCGACCTCGCGGCCCAGCCGCTCGAAGCCGTCTTCCGACACCGCCACCATCGCTTGCGGGTCCTTCTCGAAAATGTCGAAGCCCAGCGACAGCACCAGCACGTCGGGCTGGAATTTCTCGATGGCGGCGCGCGCTTGCGCCAGGCGATCGAAGAAGACCGATTCCGGCGAGCCGTGCGGCATCGGCAGGTTGACGTTGTAGCCGTAGCCGTCGCCGGCGCCGCGCTCGTCCTCGAAGCCCGCCACCACCGGATAGAAATTCTCGGGGTCGCCGTGGATCGACACGTACAGCACGTCGCTGCGCTCGTAGAAGATGTCCTGGATGCCCTGGCCATGGTGCATGTCGGTATCCAGGATCGCCACGCGGCCGTACGTGCCGCGCAGGCGCTGGGCGGCGATGGCCGCGTTGTTCAGGTAGCAGAAGCCGCCCGCCGCATCGCGCCGCGCATGGTGGCCGGGCGGGCGGCAGATGGCATAGGCGTGGCGGTCGCCGGCGGCGATGCGGTCGGCGCCGGCAATGGCGCATTGCGCCGCCCAGTAGGCCGAGCGCCAGGTGTTCGGCCCCACCGGGCAACTGCCGTCGGCCAGGTAGCGCGCCGCCTGGGCCAGCACGCCGCGCAGGGCATTGGGTTCGCGCACGAACACGTTGGACACGACTTCGTCACCCCAGTCCTCGGGCAGCTTTTTCCAGTCGGCGTGGGCGTTTTGCAGGAACTGCAGATAGGGCGTCGTATGCACCGCGGCCAGGGGCTCGATGCCGTGGTCCGCGGGCGCCTGCACGTCGAACCCCAGGTGGCGGGCGGCCTGCGCCAGCGCGTCCAGGCGCGACGGCACTTCCTGCGGCGTGCGCATCTTGCCGCGCGAGAAATACGTCTGCGGGTGGTGCAGCTTCTGATCGTCGTGAAAAAACGCCTTCATGCTTGATGCCCCTTCAGTTGGAATTGAACGCGGCGCTGGCCGTAAGCACCCAGCAATAACACGGATACCAGCGACAGCAGCGAAATCACCGAGAACAGCAGTGCCAGTGGCCACCACTGGCCCTTGAAGTTCTCGGCCAGCACCGTGCCCAGCATCGGCGTCAGGCCGCCGAAGATCGCGCCCGACAGCTGGTACGCCATCGAAATCCCCGTGTAGCGGATCGCGGTCGGAAAGCTGTCGCTGACAAAGCCGGCGATCACCGCATAGTAGGCCCCCATGAACAGCACCGCCACGCCGATGCCCAGCGTGATCGAGGCCAACGAGCCCAGGTCCACCAGGTTGAACATCGCGTAGGGCGTGAATATCGACACGAGCGAGGTCGCCACCAGGAACCGCAGATTGCCGACCCGGCTGGCGATGTAGGCGGCCAGCGGCGTGATGAAGAACTGCATGATGGACACCACCAGCAGGCAGTCCAGGATCACCGCGCGGTTCAGGCCCACGTACTGCGTGGTGTAGGCGATCATGAACGTGCTGGTGAAATAGAATCCGGCGATGCCCAGGACGTTGGCGCCCACCGCCATGGCCAGCAACTTGGGCGCGCCGGTCAGCACCTGCGCCAGCGGGGTGCGTTCGGGTTTAGAACGCTGGGCCTGGGCCAGCTTTTGGTGTTCGGCCTGAGCGCGTTTTTCTTCCAGGAAGTCCGGCGATTCGTTCACGCTCAGGCGGATCACGAAGCCCACCACCAGCAGCACGGCCGAGAACAGGAACGGCACGCGCCAGCCCCAGGACAGGAACGCCGCGTCATCCAGCCCCGTCACCAGCTTGAACATCAGCATCGACAGGATCAGGCCGGCCGGGCTGCCCAACTGCGCGAACGAGGCGAAGAACGTGCGCTTGCGCTTGTCGGGCGAATGCTCGCCGGCCATCAGCACCGCGCCGCCCCATTCGCCGCCCACGGCCACGCCCTGCACAATGCGCAGCAGCACCAGCAGGATCGGGGCCCATACGCCGATGGACGCATAGGTCGGCAGCAGGCCGATCAGCACCGTTACCGAGCCCATCATCAGCAGCGTGATGACCAGCGATTTCTTGCGCCCGATGCGGTCGCCGATGTGGCCGAAGATGGCACCGCCCAGCGGCCGCGCGAAAAAGCCCACCGCGAACGTGCCGAACGCCGCCAGCGTGCCGTAAAAGCCCGTGGCCGACGGAAAGAACAGCTTGCCGAACACCAGCGCGGCGGCCGTGGCGTAGATATAGAAGTCGTACCACTCGATCATCGTGCCGACGAAAGCGGCGGTGGACGCGCGCACCGGCTGGTGGCCCGTCTTGGAATTTCCCCTCATGCTTATCTCTCTGAAAGTGGGTTGAGGTTGCTGCGCCGATCGTTATACGCGCGCGCCCACCATAAGAAAAATTCTGAATTCTTATTCGCGAAATTCAGCGAATTTATGAGTGGAAACCCTAGGTTTGCAGGGAGATGCCGGCAAATGCACCGGCCGGATAGCACAACGGCCCGCAGCCGGGCCGTTGTCTTTTGCGAAGGGCCGCAGGGCCACTAGGGCCTGTTCACACTAGAAGGCGCCTCGCACAGGCCGGTAATCGGGCGCCAGGCGTCGTTGCGCTCACCTTGCGTGGCACAGCCACTGTCTCTTATACACATCTCCGAGCCCACGAGACCTAATAACCGATCTCGGATGCCGTCTGCTGCTTGGAGAGAGGGGGGGGGGGGGGGGGGGGGGGGGGGGGGGG
>NZ_JAELTJ010000585.1 GCF_016428805.1 Achromobacter sp. ASV32 | reverse complement strand
ATATGGAGGCTGCAAGGAGCAGTAAGCTCTCACTTGCTCTCAACGAAGATACAGAAGACGTCACCGACAACCAGCCCGCGACGCCTGATGACGACAAACCAGCACCTCGGAAAGCGACGTCTCAGCCATCCCTATGCCCCATAATGGTAGTTGTCGACGTCAAACCAGACACAGAACCTGAAGAATGCCCTACGTCCCCTGAGGCGGAACAAATCCCACAATCACCAGAGCCTGAAGTAATCGAGTCGCTGCCAGAAGACACGAAAACCGGCGCTCTTGTCCACACTGGCAACCCAACGCCACCAGCCTCAACCGACAACTCGCCAATTCAAAAATACGGTTTCGACACTCGCACATCTCTCACGCGACGACGGGAATGGAACGCAGTCCGCGAGCAAGAGCGCAAGAAGCGAGAAGCCACAGCCCTTGCA
>NZ_JAELTJ010000584.1 GCF_016428805.1 Achromobacter sp. ASV32 | reverse complement strand
AACCGCATCGTCGTCGGCAGCGTCAGATGTGTATAAGAGACAGGTGTATCCACATTGTCATGAGTCTCGTCGGGTGAAGACGTCCGCGTCAAGGGTCGAATGTCAGTCTTTTCCGTGCCTTCATCAGCAGCCAACATGGAAGTACAGCTTGTTTGCGTAGAGACGGCGTCCCGAGGCCGACATTCAGGCAACGGACTATTGGCTCGCGATGTAGCAGGTGTCGAAGTGGGTGTGGATGCACAAGTTCGTGGTGTCAATGATGAAACACCAGTTAGGCAGTTTGCCGCTGGCTCAACAAAGGACGGCCTTGGACTCTGACGGATTTGTTTGTATTCAAGTGGCGTGGAAGATGCCGATCGGCAGGTCTCGTCGTGCTGGTCATCGCAGTCTGGTATTAATCTGTCTCTTATACACATCTCCGAGCCCACGAG
>NZ_JAELTJ010000583.1 GCF_016428805.1 Achromobacter sp. ASV32 | reverse complement strand
GGATTGAAATATGTGGCGTACCAATCGATCCTCCTATTGCAATCATCTGCAAGTGTCTTCCTTTTAACTCGCGCACAAGTGCCGAGTTCGCAGTCCGCGCGTTGGCAGCCGGTAAATCATAGAATCGGTCAATATCTCTCTCTGGCATTGCAGACATGCCCTCGGTAACAAAATATCCATCTTTTCCAATCTCTGGTGTTCCGGAAGCACGTTTAAAGCTATCGACCCAGCGTTGGCCGGCGGCTCGTTGGCTGGCGTATTTTGCCGGCCGAGGGGCGGTCGAAACAGAGTATGCAGTGGTCGTGGTGAAGGGGGCGCCGTGGTCCTTGTCGGCAGAGGAAAGGCTACTCATTTCGACGATTTCAAAGTCTCTGGTGAATGTGATGCCCGCCTTGGGCGGCGACTCACTGGGATCGTTGCCCGCCATTGTGG
>NZ_JAELTJ010000582.1 GCF_016428805.1 Achromobacter sp. ASV32 | reverse complement strand
CAGCTATCCACATCCAAACACGCAACCTTGCAGCGGCCGAGAAATTCTGTCGCTCGGCCTTGACCGGTTTGACGGCTCTCTATGGACATAGTCACGAGACGACGCTTCTTACGACATTAGACCTTGCTGTGCTGTATAGAGATCAGATGAAGCTGCAGGACTCACGAATCATTTTAAGTGATCTCGTGACAAAACTTCGCAGCCTGGAGCATGACTCTGAAGCAATTGCACTGAATTGTCTGGGAACAATCAACATCATGGAGGGCAAATTTGAAGAGGCAGAAAAGAACTTCATGATGGCTTTCGAAGGGTTTCGGGCTCAGGATGGGGATGCTACCATGCTTATCTCGTCTACTATTTTTAACCTCGGAGTTCTCTATGAAGCTCAGAAGAAGATTCGGGAAGCGGAGGAATCCTACAGGAAAGCTCTTC
>NZ_JAELTJ010000581.1 GCF_016428805.1 Achromobacter sp. ASV32 | reverse complement strand
TGCTGGTGCTTATTGTTTCATCGTTTACGATCCAAGGCGGACTTTGAGTAAAGCGCGATAATGCGAAGGCGAACGATACTCGTACAAACGAAGCTTATGTGATGATATCATTAGCGGATACGATTGCGCAGCGAGCCACAACACGAAAACGTGCTTTGTAAATGAAACGGAAAAAAGTGAAAGCAGGGTTGCTATCATGTAACTATTATTGGATATTAAGCGTGTTACTTGGCTCATATTAGGACAGACCGGAGGAAACAAGACTGGCGTTCTTTTTTTTAGCGAGAGATGCATTATAGATACCCGGCAAATGCCATCATTTGATTGACCGTTACTCAGTACCAAATAATAAAAGTAATTTAAAACCAGCCAGCCGTGTCAAAGGAAAAAAACAGAATCAATCACCGCCGTCCAACATCGGGAGACTTGTAA
>NZ_JAELTJ010000580.1 GCF_016428805.1 Achromobacter sp. ASV32 | reverse complement strand
GGTATATACTACGAGCGACAAATCTGACTAGATGCATCTAAGCTACATCTTACAATTCCTTCTCTGGTATACCATGGTGTCCATCAATAGACAATAATGGCGGGACGTTCCACTCTCCATCGGGAATTTTTTCCAGTACATCATTGTAAGCCTCGTGTCGAGATGCAGAATGCGTGTCGAGAATATGAGACGTAATTGAAACGTTTGTTCGTGGTGAATCTTTATCTTGAGCTTGCATTTCGTCTTCGGCGCCACCTTCATCTGAAAGTTGCTCGAAGCTTCGCTTATGCGTCCGTACCGAAGATGCCGCCTCAACATGATCATCTGAAAGCTGCTTAGCGCTTGGTGTTTCATCTACGGGAAACACAGTGATCAAGGGCGAAGAATGTTGTTCTGCAACAGACTCCTTGGCAGATGCCTCACTGTTATCCTC
>NZ_JAELTJ010000579.1 GCF_016428805.1 Achromobacter sp. ASV32 | reverse complement strand
CGGCGAGGACGTCTGTGCCGAGTCTTTTGGCTCTCAATGAAGAAGAAGCTGCGAGTGGCAAGGAGTCGAGTCGGCCGTGGCGCTGGAGGACGGATTTGGGAAAGACGCAGCCGTTTTGGGAAGGGTGGTGTGTTGGATTGAGTAAAAAGTTTTTGAGCGCAAAGGGGGGAAAGATGTTGTTGCTTGCGGGGACGGATCGGTTGGATACTGAACTGACGATTGGGCAGATGCAAGGTAAGAGAAAGCTTTTTTTTTTTTCTTTCTTTATGACGAGAGTTCTTGCATATTGTTGAGAGGTGATAATAAGCTAACGTCTTGGGAAATTGACAGGCAAGTATGCGTTGCAGGTGTTTCCAGAAGCTGGGCATTTTATTCACGAGGATATGCCGGAGCAGACGGCCGTGTGTCTTGTTGACTTTCATAAGAGGAATGA
>NZ_JAELTJ010000578.1 GCF_016428805.1 Achromobacter sp. ASV32 | reverse complement strand
GTGTTACATACCACCTTGACCGTCATGGTCAGACCGAAACCACAATATGCAGCGTGCATTGTCTGCGTATGAACGCCACACAGACCACAGCATGATTGCGCCCAACCTCCCAACATTGTTAACCAAGTCAGTATCCTCGTCATGTATGAAAATGATCCCCTAAACAAGCTCGGCGTCATCGGTGAATGGATTTGGGGGGACGACAAAGAAAATGTCGTCTTTGCTCAAGCTCACGGCCATGGCAGGACTCTCAGTTTTCAGTTCAAGTCGGATGAGTCACGACCGTACAGCTTGCCAACTCGAATCGTCAACTGCCATCACGCTCTTGAAGTTCCCGACTTACGTGCTTCATTCATAGATCGACCGTCTATGCGTAATGCTTTATGGTTGGCACTGGCTTCCATTTGGCAAAGTTGCATCAACTCCTCAGAAA
>NZ_JAELTJ010000577.1 GCF_016428805.1 Achromobacter sp. ASV32 | reverse complement strand
CTACAGAACAGACACAGTGATCTCGAGCAACGTTTCGCTTTTGAGCAGGGCAAGGTCGAGAAGGAAGTATCCGAGAGGAGAACGGCAGAGGATGCCGCTGCTGAACTCAACCGAAAGTTGCAGGCTGCGGAGACTCGTGTTGAAGTTGAGATTATCAATCGCAGCGTTTACGACCAGAGGGTCGCTGACCTCGAAGAACGCCTCAGAGTGCAGGAAGAGAAGACTGAAGAAGAGCTGAAGCAGCGTCGCGCCATCGAAGACAAGCTGTGCGAGGCTCAGCGACAAATCAAGGCTGCATCAGAAGAGGAGACCCGGCTCCATGAAACGTTGGAGGAGCGTCACCGCAGAATCAGGGAACTTGAGCAAAACGTTGGCAAGCGTGCAATCCGCATGGACCTTCTCGAGGCAGCTCAGAACAACGCGACTCAATCAC
>NZ_JAELTJ010000576.1 GCF_016428805.1 Achromobacter sp. ASV32 | reverse complement strand
AATCAGGTCCAGCTGCTCGTGGAAGACGGTGCGGGTGCAGTAGCGCGCGAGAATCATGAAGCTGCGGATGGGGCCCTGGCGGGTCTGCAGGTTCTCATCCAGGCTGCGGGTTAGGTCGTTGGTCTTGAGGATGAGGAGGATGATGCGCGGGACGCGGCTGAGGAGCTGGACTAGATCGACGATGAGGCCTTCTTGGAGCGAGGTGCTCATGGCTTGCTCTTCGTCGCCGCTGCGGGTTCTGAGGATGGAGCCCTGCTGGGAGATGACGCCGTAGTCGCGGCCTGTGATGGCGGATGCGAAGAGGGGGAAATCCTTTTCGGTGATGCCGGCTACTTCGTGGGCGTACTTCTTCATGCGCTCCATGTCGCCGTCGATTACAGCGAGCCACATCTTGGCGTAGGAGCGGCGTAGGGGAAGAGGGATATCACGATAC